>NZ_JBWQPU010000003.1:0-315340 GCF_056620325.1 Psychrobacillus sp. Z3-81 | reverse complement strand
GCTCGGTAATGACGAGGTATTGCGCGATAGCAGAGACGCTGTGGGGCTACTGCTCGGTAACTCGGCTCTACTGCGCGAAAATGGAGGGCTATCGCTCGGTAATGACGAGGTATTGCTCGATAGAGGGGACACTATTCGTTCCTCCTAGGCGACTTATATCTAGATTGAGTGCTAGAGCTGGAGAAGGCCAATAAAAAAATACCACGATTACTCAGTCATGGTATCTCTATATATTCTCAGTTTTGATGTCAGCTAATAATTGGAGTCTTCTTCCCATCTGCCCAGTCTCTGATAAACTGTCGCTGGCGTGGATTTAAGTTATCGGGCAAGTTGTCCTTTTGAAAGAATCTATGCTCTCTGCTTTCTGTCCCCTCCTGTATTAATTCTCCATCAAGATCACTTGACTTGAATATAATTTGCACACTATAGCATCTATCTTTATTTGGATACTCCACAAAACAGCTTGCTCCTGAATAGATGCCAAACAGGTCTAATCTATTTATTTTAAGTCCTGTCTCCTCATATGTCCCTCTTGTGGCTGTTTGTTCGAAGGTTTCTCCGAGTTCCATTACGCCACCGGGGATACACCAGTTATCTTCATCTGTTCGATGCTGCAATAAAATACTCTCCCCCTTTTCTAGTAGAATACCGCAGCCTACAGTCAAGAGAGTTTCGTGTCCTATCAGCTTTCTCATATCTTTTATATAATTCATTCTACATTTCCTCACTATTTGTTTATTCAGGTCCAATCCGAATTAATAGACTTCCTCGATTAAGTAAAACAAGAGCAAACCATTAAAATATTACCGTCAGGATCCTTAAAAGAGAAATCCTCTAAATCTGGATGTATAAAAATCTCCGTTACAATTTCCCCGCCAATTTCCTTTACATGCTCATATGCCTTGTGGATATCAGCTGTACTAAAATTCATGAGGGCTTGATTAGACGGGACAAAATGATATTCCTCATCCTGACTATGATCATCAAAGGTGATACCCGGTCTACCTTCGCCCATGCTCAATGTATAAATGTGCCCTGAAAGCTTCTCCGCAGGGATTGCCTCTATACCAAATAAATCACAATACCAACGTACCGATTTTTTTAAATCTTTCACATGGATAAAAACAGTATCCACTCTGTTTTGAATTATTTTCATAAGAACACCTCCGAGTAAGATATAAACTATTTTCCCTAAGATACTACGGGCTACTATCTATAAAACAATCTTAGTGGTATGTAGCGGTTTCAAGCTCCTAATCTAGTTGCGGTCTCATTTTGCTACAGACAGGGGCATTTTTGTTACAATCAAGGTTATTTCTGCTACAATGAACGAACTTTTTGCTACAATCACCTTCCTAATCTAGTAGCGGTTTAATTTTTGCTACAATCAAGCCTATTTCTGCTACAATGAACGCTGTTTTTATTACAATCAAGGGCATTTTTGCTACAATCAATCTCCTAATCTATAGCGATTTCAGTTTTGCTACAATCAAGCCTATTTCTGCTACAATGAACGCTGTTTTTGTTACAATCAAGGGCATTTTTGCTACAATCGATTTCCTAATATAAGAAGCAAGCTCACTTTTACGACTTTAATCCCCATTTTTACGACTTTCGCCTCTATTTTTACGACTTTCTAACCCGTTTTTACGACTTTCAAGCTCCTAATCTAGTTGCGAGCTCACTTTTACAACTTTGATCCCTATTTTTACGACTTTCGCCTCTATTTTTACGACTTTCTAACCCGTTTTTACGACTTTCAAGCTCTAATCTAGTAGCGACTACATTTTTGCTAAAGCCTAGGTTTTTTACAACCCTCAATCGCAGGCGTCACTCAACAGCTTGCCTGACAATTTATACCCCTCCCTTCTCCCTCTCTTCTCATTTATTTCCATATGCATTTGATTCCACAAAAAAACTGCACTTCCTTCTGGAGTGCAGTAATTAGGCAAGATTATTTTCCTTGCATTTTATTCATTTGGTTCATCATTTGTTTTACTTGTTTTTCGGATGGTTTACGACCCATTTGAGCCATCATCATGCGAAGCATCTGCTCATTGATCGGTGGGTTATCTTTTAGGTATTTCATCATATATTGACGAGCTCCAAAGAACCCTCCTACAAGACCTAGAATCAAAGCAACAATGATTATTATTATCCAACCCCATGTTGGCATAGCTTTCTCCTCCTTTACGTTCTTGTCTACGTGTACAAGACACCAATGAAAATTATACTATAGATTCTATGTGCATACTATAGATAAATTACAGATGAAAAGCAATTCGAGGAACTTTTTTCAAAGCTCTCGAATTGCTTTTCAATCTTCTTTATTTTTGAAGTAAGTTTTTCATTTTAGAAACAACGTTTTCAACAGAGAATCCGTATTCCTTCATGACAATCTCACCTGGAGCGCTTGCACCAAATTTATCGATTGCAATTACGTCCCCTTCAAAGCCAGTATATTTATGCCAGCCAAGGGATGCACCCATTTCAATAGCTAGGCGCTTTCTATTTGTTGGAGGTAATACAGAGTCTTTATATGCTTGATCTTGTTGTTCGAATAGATCCCAAGAAGGCATGGACACTACAGATACTTGGATACCTTCGTTAGCAAGTACTTGTTGCGCTTCCACTGCAAGGCTCACTTCAGATCCAGTAGCAAGTAAGATACCTTCTGCATTTCCGTTAGCTGGTGAAATCACATAAGCTCCTTTTGCAATTCCTTCTTTCGCTTTTTCAGCAGATCCTTTTAAGATTGGTAGGTTCTGTCTAGAAAGCACTAATGCAGTTGGTCTGTTTTTAGAAGATACTGCATGCTTCCAAGCTTCCGCTGTTTCATTTGCATCGGCTGGGCGTAGAACTGTCAATCCTGGCATTGCTCGTAAAGATGCTAGGTGTTCGACTGGTTCATGAGTTGGTCCGTCTTCCCCTACCGCAATGCTGTCATGTGTGAAGACATATGTTACAGGAAGACCCATTAAAGCAGATAGACGAACTGCTGGGCGTACATAGTCACTGAATACGAAGAAGGTTCCACCGAATACGTGTAAACCGCCGTGTAGTGCCATTCCGTTTAATGCTGCTCCCATTGCAAATTCACGCACGCCAAACCAGATATTTTTCCCTGCATAGTTTTCTGCGGAGAAATCTCCAACGTTTTTCATTGTTGTCTTGTTGGAGCCTGCTAAGTCGGCACTTCCTCCGAAGAAGGATGGTAGGTTTTGTGCGATTGCGTTAATAGCATCACCAGAAGCCGAGCGTGTTGCAATTGATGTGCCCTCTTCATATACTTTCAACGCATCTGCAAAGTTTGCTGGCATTTCTCCGCTGATTGCTTGTTTCAATGTTTTTGCTAGCTCTGGATGAGCAGCTTCGTATGCAGCAAATTTTTCATTCCAAGCTGCCTCTTCTTGAACTCCAAGACGGTCAGAAGCTTTTTTGAATGTTTCATAAACTTCTTCCGGTACATAGAAGTCTTCTTCGAATAGCCACTTATATTCTTTTTTCGCTAAAAGCGTTTCTTCTTTTCCAAGTGGAGCACCGTGCACGTCGGATTTACCAGCTCTATTAGGAGATCCATAGCCGATAATTGTTTTTACTTCAATGATCGTCGGCTTGTCTTTTTGAGCTTTCGCTTGTTCAATAGCAGCAGAAATTGCTTCTATGTCGTTGCCGTCTTCTACAAAAATATGGTTCCAGCCATAAGATTCAAAGCGCTTCGCTGTATTCTCGGAGAATGATTTGTGTAGATCGCCATCTAAAGAAATATCGTTGCTATCGTATAATACAATTAGCTTGTCTAGTTTCAAGTGTCCTGCAAGAGAAATAGCCTCCGCAGCCACTCCTTCCATTAAATCGCCATCTCCGCATAAAGCATACGTATAATGATCTACCACTTCATGGCCTTCCTTGTTATACGTTGCTGCTAGATGTGCCTCAGCCATTGCCATCCCTACAGCCATTCCAATTCCTTGTCCTAATGGACCTGTTGTAGCTTCCACTCCAACCGTATGTCCGAATTCTGGATGTCCAGGTGTTTTGGAATTCCATTGTCTGAAATTCTTGATTTCCTCCATTGGCAGTCCATATCCACCCAAGTGAAGTAAGCTATAAAGAAGCATGGAGCCGTGACCAGCTGATAAAACGAAGCGGTCTCTATTAAACCACTTAGGGTTAGATGGGTTATGGCGCATGTGCTTCGTCCATAGGGTATATGCCATTGGTGCTGCCCCCATTGGTAAGCCAGGGTGACCAGAATTTGCTTTATCAATTGCATCAATAGATAAAGTTCGGATTGTAGTAATTGCTAACAAATCAGATTGTAACGACATTAAATGACATCCTCTCGATCAATTTTTTTCTACAGCTTTAGTTTACCAACTATTTCAGGTTTATCAATGATTTATGCAATGATTCATTAATTCAGAAATTTATCTTTCTTAGCCTTTTTGACTTTCTCAGGCGTAATATCATTGCCTTCTGGATCAATAACCTTCACGCTTTCTATTGTATCACGCATGGTTGCACGAAAAGTCTCTAAATATTCCTTACGAAGCGCACTTTGCTCCTTCGCTTCTTCTATCGAAAGTCCAACCGTTTTGGACTTTTTAGATAGCTGACTGATTCTTGCTAGTTTTTCTTTACTTAACATATCTTTCATCCTTTCCATTATCCCTTATATAAAGGTATGAAAAAAACACACAGAGTGCAAGTTATTACTCTCTGTGTGCTTCTTCATATTCTTTGTATCTCCTATGAACGGTGGCTTTACTAATCGAAAAACCTAGGCCGTTTAAAGTGGAAGCTATTTCTTCGTAGGTCATATTTGCATTTCTCAGGCGAACAATCTCTTCAATAGGGATATCAATTCTATCTCTTCCCTCTGGATTTCCTCTTGTTTTTAAATTTTTCTCCGGTCGATAGCCATTTGATATCGCCTTTTTCATACCACGTTTAATCTTCGCATTATGAATTTTGCGTTGATACTCCTCCACAAGAGCCAGGATTTCTAATAGCATGGAATCCATTTCATTTAAATTAATGACTCCTTTATCTTGCAAGGTGTATACAGTGGTATTGGTCTTTTGCAAAAGATGGAGCACGGCCATACGACCATTTCCTCGACCAATTCTTGTTTCGTCTTGAACGAACACTGCCGTAATTTCATGCTCTTTTATATAGCTAAGCATTTCTAAAAGACCTTCTCGTTCCACATCATAGCCACTATGCTGGTCTAGGAATACTTGTTCCACTTGAAAGCCTTTGCTCTCGGCAAAATCTCTTAGCTCTTCTTCTTGTCTAATTAAAGAAGTCTCCTGGGTTGATTTGTCGGTGCTTACACGACAATAGATAACAGATTTCATTGTTCAGAACCCGCAATCTCTGTATTTTTTATAAGAAGGTAATCATCGTAATCTTTTTCACCAGGCACTTTTAGCACCTGTCCAGTTTTAATGTTTGAATCCTGTAGCTGATTTAAGTGAATCACAGTGTCAATCCAGTCAGTTTTCGGCTGATTAGATGCATATTTATTTGCTAGGCTCCAAAGATTGTCACCCTGTTTTATTGTAATAACCTTTTCCTCATCGCCATGAACAGCTTGAGAAAGGCTAAATAAGCTAATGAAAGATAAGCTAAGAACAAAGAAAAGTGCTATAAAATAATTGTTTTTAATCCAAGTAATCATAAAAGTCCCTCCATAAACAGAATGCTTGTTCGGTATGTATGTTATTATCATAATGCGAACATTTGTTTTTGTCAACAACAATTAGAACCTATGTTTGCATTTCGACAATGATACTGGTATACTACTATTAAGAAAATAATATAAGGTTGGATTAATACTTAAAGAGGTGAATTCATTGAAGAAAGCGTCCAAAAGACAGGAAGATATTCTTGCATTTATAAAAGAGGAAGTACGTAAAAAAGGTTATCCACCATCCGTACGTGAAATTGGTGAAGCGGTTGGACTAGCTTCTAGCTCTACTGTGCATGGACATTTAGCTAGACTAGAGAGCAAAGGATTAATTAGAAGAGATCCAACGAAGCCACGTGCTATTGAAATATTAGATGGTCTAGAAGCACCTGTGGAGAGACAAGGAGTTGTTCATGTTCCATTAGTAGGGAAAGTAACTGCTGGTCTACCTATCACCGCTATTGAAAATATTGAAGAATTTTTTCCTCTTCCTGAGACCTTTGGGACATCAGAAGACCACCTATTCATGCTAGAAATTATGGGAGACAGTATGATGGAAGCTGGAATCTTAAATGGAGACTATGTTGTTGTCAAGCAACAGCAATCTGCCAATAATGGAGATATAGTAGTTGCTATGACGGAGGATGACGAAGCTACTGTAAAACGTTTCTTCAAAGAAAAGAGTTATTTCCGTCTTCAGCCTGAAAACTCTTCTATGGATCCAATTATTGTGAATCAGGTTTCTATTTTAGGGAAAGTGGTTGGGGTCTACCGTCATATTCAATGATTTTCATTGACATCTCATGACTAACAAAGTAAGATTCTAAAAGAGCCGATATCACGTCTAAACAAAAAGTGGACATTTTGTTTAGACCGTAGAACCCCCCTTGCTTACGAGCTAAGGGGGGTTTGTTTTTTCTGTATTCTAGGGATAACATTCATCCCTTGTAAAAGAATTTTTGCATCCTCATTGAAATAATGTTCGATATCATCACGTACCCATAACTCAGGATGCGCTTTTATCACTGCTCTTATACCTCGAATATCGAATTTGGAGGAGTATATATTAATCGTATAAAGAATGCTTACTTCGTTTCGAGTTAGTGGTGGCAATCCACTCTCCTTTTGCTGTTTCATCGAATCGTAAAGCTCTCTTGCTGAAGCTACAAGATGGTGTCTTCTTCGATCCAGCTGAAGCATGTAATCCTCCATCATTTTTTTGGTAGCTAGTATGTCTAACTTCTCCATGTTCTCATTTATCTTCTTAATTATTTCTTCTATATTATTCATTTTTCCACTCCTCGAACACGTCTAATAAGCAAATAGTCCATTTAAGAACTCACTATTTATTACTGGTTCAAAGCCTCCATCTAGAACTTTCTTATTAGCTGAAGGACCTGTTAACTATACCCCCCCTTTTTCAACTCTAAACATGCAAAATAAAAATTTTTAATTACCTTTGAAATGGAAGAAGACAAGGTAGAAAAAATCTGACTTTTAGGCAATAAAAGTATTCCTTCCTTCTTGGATCCATTTTTTGGTGAAAGCTATCCTTACTCGAGTCCAAATGGTGACCATGTTTGCAGTTTCTTGCTGGATACAGATAAGGCTTTATTAGACATAATCCGTACCAACCGCTTACTTCTTGAATATAGTAAAAAAAGCTGTGTCTTTCGGGCACCAAAAATGTTCAGAAGGAGAAGTGTAAATGAAAAAATGGTTCATAGTGCTAACGCTGCCCCTTATTTTCGGATTAGCCGGCTGCGGATTGTTCGACAAGTCTGAGGATAAGAAAGAAGAGTCGAAAGAGGAAGTAGTTGTAGAAGAAGAAAAAGAAGCAGTAGAAGAAAAGGTTGAAGAAGAGGAAACAGTTGTCGATGAGGGTACGAACACGGAAGAGGAAACTCAAACAGAAGCTCCAATGGACACTATCCTACAAGATAAGGAGCAAGTGCAGGTTTATGTCGATCAAGTACGTAATGCATATTTACAAATCGCTGAGCTAGGCGGAAGATGGGATGAGATTCGAGAGGCTTCTGCGAATCAAACAATTACGGACTATGATTTTGCTGACCTTATCGCTATAGAAATACTACCTTGGAATATGGTATTAATCGAAGAGCTAGAAGCAATCCTACCACCCAACGAGGAAACAATCCTTTTACATGAAATGCTTATCGATGCAATGAACAAGCAGCATCTTGCGTTTAGTGAGGTAATGGATGCAGTATATACAGGAGATTATACGAAAATCACCAAGGCAAATGAAATTCTTGCTGAGGTTAGAAAAATGGACCGCGAATTCAGCCGTCAAATGGAAGCACTGATAGAAAAATACGGGGTTTACTAAAAGGGGCTAATCGGCCCTTTTTTCACTGGACAAATAACCATACGCCTACTAAATGCATATTTTACCGATAGAGGTGATAGGAAATTGACAAATCAATTTACTCAGTATGCACCAGATACTTTAATTGCAAATCTTATGAAGGCAATTGATGGTGAATACACGGCTATTCATTGCTACGAAAAGCTAGCTGGTCAAACGGATAATCGTAACATCAAAAAGCAGATTGAAGATATTCGGAAAGATGAGATACGCCATTTCCAGACTTTTTCTTATTTGTATCAAGCCATTACAGGAAAACAGCATACCCCAAAGCGAACGGAAAAATGTCCGGACCAATTTCTTTCTGGTCTGCATGCAGCATTTTTAGATGAACAAAAAACGGTTGATTTTTATCATGAAATCGCTAGAAGTACACCCGATCCTGTGATTAAGGATGCTTTCAACCAAGCTGCCGCTGATGAGCAGAACCACGCTGTCTGGTTTTTGTATTTTATTATGCAAGGGAAGAAATAAAAAAATCCCCTATCCGCAATATGCAGATAGGGGTTTCCTCTTTTATTTCACTCGTAATACTTGTCCAACATAGATTGTGTAGTTGGCATCCAGTCCGTTCCAGTCTCTTATTTGTTGCGCTGTGCTATCATAACGCTGGCTCAGTGAGTACACCGTGTCTCCGCTGACAACCGTATGATACACCGCTGAGCTTTTCTTCTGCAGGTTAAAGCATTTCACCAGTCCATTTGCATGACCACGTGCCAGCGATTCGATGAAAGAGGTGGTTTTTAGCTTTGCTGCATCATTTGAATTATCGATAAAGCCATTTTCAGTTAGCATCGCTGGCATATTAGACTCTCGTAGCACATGGAAATTCGCTGTTTTCTTTCCACGATCCGTAAAATTCACGAGCTTCATGACCTCTGAATGGATATTTGTTTGATACGTAGTAGTCGGGGCGCCGCTGCCCGGATAAATGTAATCCTCATAGCCTGTTCCCCCACCTGCATTAATATGGATAGATAGGAAGAAATCTGCTCCCCATGCATTTGCTTGGTTTGTTCGGTCCACCAATGAGGGAAAGGTATCCCCTGTCCTACTCATCAATACGTTGACATTATTATATTCTCCCACTAAAATATCTCGAACTCTTTTCGCAATTTGGAGGGTCAGGTTTTTCTCCTGTAACCCGTTACCTGTTGCACCTGGATCCGAACCACCGTGACCTGGATCAATAAAAATTTTTACCATAATAAACACTCCTCTTTTTTTGTTTTTTTGTTTATTCCACGTCTACTACCTTTAGCTACTCCATGGGAATCACCCCCTTTCATGTCATAAGAAAAAGCCACCTTAAGCAGGTAGCTTAGTTAGGCTTTTTATAGTTCAATGCTCGCTTGCTGTCCGCAAGTGTAGAGGTTGTTGGATCCTGGATAATGCCAAGCGTAGATAAGATACCAAGAGCCGTGTTGACAACGGCAAGTATCCAATTTTGCACTTCGTCCGTCAGTTGAAATTCCGTCCACCCCATTGCTTGGCCACCGATTAACAGTAGCTCAAGAAGAATGAGCAACTGCGCTAGAAAACCTGTGACCCACAAGCGGTTTTGAAACCGAACCCTCCAATTTATCCTCATATCGGACTCACCTCCTGTAAAATAACATCTGCCTTCTTTTGCTGACTCTGCTTGATGGCCTCCTCCATACGAATCACCTGCTCCGTTAACACATCTATCTCCTTTTCCAGTTCCTTGATTGTCTCCTGCAGCTGCTCAATACCCTTGCTGATCGTATCTAGCTTTGTTTCCATTACCGCCTTTCTTTCAGCTTCCTCTCTCAACTCCTTATCTCGAGAACGCCCAAAGGTCAAAAAGCCAATGACCAACCCAAGCACCGTGCAACTCATCCCAATAAATGCTTCCATTTCGCTCCTCCTCATTTTGGGAATAAAAAAACGCCTCCTTGGGGAGACGTTTCTTTCTACTATCCACTTTTTCTTACTTACTAGTAAATCATATAAAACACGATAATTAGTGCCATCATTGTGCCAGGCCAGCTGCTGTTGTTTTATTCTTCCTAGTTTATATTAAAACATAAGATTTGGAGGAAATGATGCCATGATTGTGCCATCCCCCTTTACTAGTTATATAGAAGATTTTCTGGGAAAAGGATACATACTTTAGAAGCAATAGTGGGGTTATCAATCGGATTTAACACTAACCTGAACCAATATGTTGACAAACGCTAGTAAACTGACTCTTATCGCAAGTAAAGGTCACGATTTCGCATGTAACCGATCTGGAAACGCATGTAATACGCTGGCGACCGCAAGTAAGGAAGGACTAACCGCAAGTGTTACCAGTTTATTGCCAATCTAGAGCTATCTAAAACGAATGGGGCGATAAGTTATTTCCAGTAAATTTCCGATTAGTGACTAAATCGGTAATGAGAGCGACTAATTCCGGAGTGAAAGCGACTAAATTTGCAATGAACGTGACTAACCACTGAGCGAAAGCGACTAAACCAGGAATGAACGTGACTAAATCCTCGACACGAGCATCACTGAAACAAGATGACCAATTTTGTTTGCTCAAATGCATGGCCTAAGACACCGATAAAATGGCAGTTCCTTCTTGTCTCCTGTTACTTACGCAATCCACCTCTTTACTTGTGCATAGCTGGCGACTAGGCTCGGCTGCTTAGTGTTTACTCATGATTCTGCGTGCACTTCCCCTAATCCAACTCAAGAAGCTATCTTTTATTTCCATAAATATCAAGTTATGTTAAAGTGAGTTTATGTGAGGTGGAGAGGAACATGGAAAGACTTGTTTACTTATTTTTGACGGTTGTATTTTTTGTTATTTACTTTAACATTTTTCAATTTATCTTCAATCGATATATCCCATGGAATACTTTCACGGACCTTTTATCACTACTATTCATAGGTATCGTTCTGATCCCAGCATCTGCTATATCCACGCATCACGTTTATAAGATTATCAAAGCGTCCTAGTTAAGCGTCGAATAGTACTTACCCTTGGCGGTTTCTAGATAGAAGTATGTTGAGAAATATTTTAATATTTTAATCAAAAGAGGAGCTAGCTATGGCTAAAATGAAAATTCTAATTTCCCTTTGCTTCATACTAATAGCGTTTTTTCTTATTTCTAATATTCAAGGTGGTAAAATGGATACTGTTGCAGTTAGCATCGAGGAATCTGACAAGTTTACCGAAGACGAAATAAATAAGGCAATAAAGGCTGTAAAGAAAAAATTTAGGGAATTTAATGGATCCGAGATGACTAAATTATGGTACTCGGAAGAAGAGTCAAATGAAGTGATTGAAGGCTATCTTCGTTCTGGCAGTGGTTCTGAAAGTACTGTAAAGAAAGAAAATATTATTGTCTTGTTCTCGAACTTTCATGTTGATTCTACTGGTGCAGAAAAAGGGTTCAATCCAAATACTACTTATACGGATTGGAACTGGATACTGATAAGAGATAGCAAAGCTGATAAATGGCGAGTGGAAGACTGGGGCTATTAAAAAGAGCTAAGATTGTGAGAGAAAAAGGAGGACTAGTAATGAAAGGGAAATTTCATTATGTGACTATAACACTTCTGATAATTGCAACTTTCTTAGGCATCTTTGCTCAAAGTATATCTTATTATTTGCATGAACAGTTTCCAACAATTAAGTTAGCGACAGCTATAACTGTCATAACTTTTACTAGCATTGGATTATATATTCTTGTATCGGTATTTTTAGCTATTATCAAGCAATCAGCTTTCCTAGGTATATCTATCCTGATTGCTTTTACGATTTCTCTATGGTCAATTTTTGTTTGGGCGATGTGGATGGGGTAAAAATTAAGTACATTTTATAAAGTAACGGGGCTTTCTTTCAAATTCATTTGGAATCTTGTTATAATCAATAATTAGCTCGTAGCAGCGTCGGTGATTACTAGAAGATGAGAGAAATTGGTAAGACGTTGCAACGGTACATGCAAGCGATCGGCTGTGGCTTACCTTAAAGATGGATGGCTTTTCACTTGTTTTGTCTCGTTCGCTTATAGTTGTTAATCGCAATTTTCTCACCATCAACTGCACCCATTAACCTAACCCCACTCTCTTTCACATTGCCTCCTTCTTGAAAACATCTATCCCCATTGCAATCACAGCTTCTGCAATATACACGCATCATGTCTAAGATAATCAATGGGTCCTAACTTAGAGGACGTTGAGACACGAAAAAGTATCATTTGCTTTTCCAAGTCATATTCAAAAGTATTATCAAAGATAAAACTCAAAATAATGCAAATAATTATTAAATTATGTTAAAATATTGTTATCAAGAGAGAGTTTCACTTGTGCACTTATATAGCCTATGATTATTATGTCAATAATCACCCATTGGTTGCAGTGAGGAAGCGAAAATGATAACTATCTCCAATTTTAGGGGGTGGTATTTTGAAAAAAGGAACAGTCACTTTTATAACAGTTATACTTACGTATATCATTACAAATTTACTATTTGATTTGATCGATTTTCATTATAATGTGTTTAAAGATGAATTTAATCTGTTATTATTCGCAGTTGATTTCGGTATTTTTATTATCACTTTTCTATTGATTTATAAACTGTTAAATAAACTGTTTATAAAGGAAGAAGAGTTGTTAACATAAATAACAGAGTCAGAGACACAATTCTTATATGAATTGTTGTCTCTTTTTTATTGTTGCATCAACACATAGATACTTTATATTGATGAATTCGAGACACAGCGGAGAACCTAAACGTAAAAAGTCAGAAAGCCCTTATAATCATATCAAGATGAAGAATCATAAGGGCTGTTACCTTCACTTTTACTAGATATCTATATTATGTTGTTAATCGCACTTAACTCCCTTCAACCGCCCCACTAACCTCACACCAATCTCTTTCACATTGCCTCTCCCGCATAAACCGCTATTCCCATAGCAATCCCCATCTTCTGCAAGGCCTGCGACTTAATACGGTAATAGTGTCGGTGGGAAAGATTCAGCTCTGTATATACCTCGTAGTCGAATATTTCTTCCTCCCCAAGATACTTCATGGCGATAATGGATCGCTCACGTTCGTTTAGCTTGTTCACTGCATGTATGACTAGTTCCATCACCTCTTCTCTTCTTCGTTCATAATCTACATTTGCAATAGCTGCTTTTTCAGTGGAGGAGTTTCGAGTAAAGCTTCCCGACGGAGGAACAAGTGAATAAGTGGATGTCAGCTTTGGCATTTGATCAAGTGTTGCCTGTAGCAGGTATCTGCGGTATTCCCCTAACATTTTCTCTGCGGCCTTTTTCGTTTGCATTGTATTTATTTGCATCTGCTTCCCTCCTTTAAAATAAAAAGGACACACGACTATAAAAGTCCGTGTGTCCTGGTTGTTCCAGTAACGTTATATTCTTTTCGTAGATTGAACCTCTACCAGTGTTGGCTTTCCATTTTGCCAGGTGATGATTTGTTTTCCAAATCCATTTGACGGGCTTTCAATTTTCTTGCAATCCCCTTCTTTTATTAAATAAACGCCTTGATCCAGATCATGTAACTCTTTTTCTCGCAAGTGCTTGTCCCCCTTTCTATAACCATTTCTTAAACATACTGTTTAGCAAGCTTTTCGAGTAACGGCTATATATCGGCTTGGTATTCTGCTGTCTCACCTTTCTATATTCTTCATACCCCTATCTCTTGATAACAAATGCAATCTTGTGCTCCGTTAACCCCTTCTCTAAAACCCATCTACTAACTATATAATTAGTTACTTTCAAACCCCTTTCCCCCTTTTCCGAAATGGTGACTAAATAAAAACATATGTTCTATTTTTAGCTAATATTATCACCACTATGGTTATAAGTAAATGGTTAATTTGAATTATTCGAAAATTATGTTTCCAATATGGTGACTATTAAGTTATACTGGTTAAAAAACTGAAAAGGAGGCCTTCTGCAATAATGGAGCTAAGTAATTTTGTGGGGGAGCAAATAAAAAAATGGCGTTTACTAAGGAATTTGAACCAGGAGGAATTAGCTGAAAAATTACATACGACGAAACAAACGATCTCTCGATATGAAAAAGGAGAAAGAAAGGCCAATCAAGAAGTGTTATATGAGCTAGCTAAGCTATTAGAGGTTTCCGTAAGTGAATTCTTTCCTCCTTTGGAACATAAAAAAGAAGAAACAATCCAAACGATTGCAGCGCATATCGATGAGGACGTGACAGAGGAAGAGCTAAATGACATAAAAAAATATATCGCATTTATCAAGTCACAAAGAAAGTAAAGGAGTGACCGTGAATGAGCTATGAAAAACTAATAACTCAATACCCACACATCCGAATCGTGGAAAAAGATTTGCCTAAGGGATTATCAGGACTATATTACGATCAAAATATTGAAATCAATAAATTCCAAAGCATTTATGAGAAGCATTGCATTCTTGCAGAAGAATTAGGACATTACGAGACCACTGTTGGAGACATTACAGACCTAGACAATTTACACAATCGCAAGCTGGAACAGGTCGCAAGAAGATGGGGCTTTGAGAAAATTGTATCATTTGACCACCTAATTGAATGCTATGAGCTGGGATTGACGAATGTAGAGGAGATCTGCGTCCATTTAGAAATTACGTCCCACTATCTAAAGGAAGCGCTAGAGGTCTATAAGCAACGATATGGGATTGTGGTACAATATAAAGATTTCCTGCTGTCCTTTGATCCTTTTAATGTGGAACAACTTAAGGAGGATAAATAAGATCTTTTATTCGTCATGAATAAATGGATACCAAAACAAAAGCCACTTCGTGTCAAGTGGCTTCGCTGAGGATGTATTCAAATTTTTCTACTTCTCCCGCCTCTATCGGCACCCCAAAAAGTAGCGGTCCACTGGTCGTCATTTTGATATCCGCCTTGTTTTCTTTGAGTAATTTTTTATATACCTCTTGGTTGATGATTATTTTCGTTATCTGCTTCCCCTGCTCGGTTAAATAATCAAATCCGTCCTTCATTCTATTTACTACCATCTCCATACTCTTACCTCCCAACTAATTCCTTTCACTAGCATTTCCCCTATTTATCTAAATATGTCTCTCATTATTTTCCTATTAAATCATGCTTTCATTACCTTAGGGACTACTAATTAAATTATTAAAAATAATTTGCTATTCTCCTTCAATCTAAACGTTTTCATTATGTGTTCCATTCATTTGTGCGTACAATATCATATCAACTACAAAGGAGGTGCTTAATTATGTATAATCAAGGCTATTCCCAAAACTATCAGTCTAATAATTGCGGTTGTAACTATCAATCTGATTATAGTGGATGTAACTACCAATCATATGGAGGTGGAGGGTCCCGTAAAAACAACAGCTTTGCATTACTAGTTGTTTTATTTATCCTTCTAATCATCATTGGTGCAACATTTTCAAATAATCGTCACGACGGGCACGACTGCTAATATCGTGTGACCTAACCGTTGTTCTTTGTATGTGTAAACAATCTTTGGGACAGGTTTCTAAAAAAACCTGTCCTTTTTTAATTGAATATTCTACGCCTACGTTCATAACTTATACTTAAGTGCATCGACCAATACCCAACATCACAAGATACCTGGACTTAATAGCAAAATAGATGGTCCAAATCACAAGATCCCTCCACATAATCGCAAGATGAATCGGTCTAATTTCTTTCATGCTACCCTATCATTTAATGGATTATTACGGTAAATTATATAAAAGCCATCATCTGTTAGTTTGTTCTTTGAGATAGGAGGATTTTCTTGAATTTCATCACATTTATCATTTTAATTGTTTCTTTCCTAGTCTCGACAGTCTCTTCCGTTTGGATGATGAAAAGGAATAAAAAAAGGAAAGCAAGGTTGATCGCATTTGGAATAAATGCTTTTATTTTGTCCTTTGCCAGCCTCCTACTATATAAGTTGGACGTTCAAACTTTTCATAAAGAAGCGGAAGGTTTATTTGGCAGTTTAGGTATAGTCGTATTTATATTTTTTATTCCAATTCTAACGACTATCAATTTCTGGATACTTGAGCTTGCACCGAAAAGCAAGACAAGTCCCTCCACCCCTTTATAAGTTCGATAAGTGTACTTTTCATCTAATTTATGTTAAGATAGTCAAATCATTAAACAATTAATGGAAATTTTTTGACTTTTCTTAGTCACCTTCCACTAGTAGGAAGTAGGCAGTTTAAATGATCAAAGATAATATCATGAAAATGCTACAGACTCTCTGCATGTATAACAACGTCGAAATTAAACATACCTTCAGTTTAAAGGATGAACCTGTCTTGACCGTGCGTTGTTTAAAAGATACAACTACCATTGAGCTAACCAATCTTTCTGATAACTCAGTAACGCTATTTGATAACTTGGATGATGCAGCAGAAGCTCTGGAACATCTAATGTCCGAGTATTCGTTGTAACTACACATTCTATAGACTTAATGAAAATTAGCATACCTTTTTGTAAACCACCATTGCCTACTGGGCTACGGTGGTTTACTTTTTTTGGCGGAGTGAAACAATCAGGCGTCGGCCGTGAATACGAGTTAGAAGGCATCAAATCCTACACGGAAACACATGGCATCAACTTACCGAATGACTTAGAGTTACCTTATATTCTGGAATAAGATTTATGAGCAGAAAGGTCATCATGAGTAAGTGTGATGGCCTTTTTTCAGTTCAATTCTGCAAAAACATTTCCCCCTCTCCTCTACAAAGATATACACCTAAATATTATTATTTTTAAAATAATTTTAGGTAATTATAATCTTTTTAAACATCAAAATTAATCGAAACAGACCTTATATTCAGGCTAAAATAAAGCATCATATATATATATTTAACTAATTTTCCTAGATAAATAATCCTGATTTAATCTGGAAAGAATTTAAACACACAGTATAATAGATTCAGTAAATGAGGGAGGTAGTAAAAATGTCTGAAAAAAACCAAACTAAAAAACCTTTTTACAAAAAGTGGTGGTTCATCGTTATTGCAGTAATAGTTGTTATCTCAGCAATAGCATCAATGGGCGATGAAACTGAACAAGTCGAAACTAGTTCCTCAAAAAACGAAGAGCTTGTAGAAGAAACGCCACAAGAAAAAGTAGATACGGAAACGGATGAGACTACTCAAGAAGCAGTAGATACTGAAGTAGAGAAAACAGAAGAAAAAGCTGAAGAAAAGGAAGCTCAAGAACAAGCTAAAGAAGAAAGTGTTCCAAGAGAATATAAAGCTGCACTAAAGAAAGCTGAAATATATGCTGAAACAATGCACATGTCAAAAGCAGGGATTTATAATCAGTTGACATCTGAATATGGGGAAGGCTTCCCACCTGAAGCCGCTCAATACGCTATTGACAACATTGTATGTGATTGGAAAGAAAATGCGTTAGAAAAGGCAAAAATATATGCTGATACTATGAGCATGTCAGATTCCGCTATTTACGATCAATTAATTTCTGAACACGGAGAAAAATTTACGCCAGAAGAAGCTCAATACGCAGTAGATAACTTACAATAATATAATCATAAAAAGGAAACCTAAAGAGAAATCACTTGAAGGTTTCCTTTTACATTTTAATAGGACCTAAGCCGTTTTACTCTCCAATTCCAATGAAAACGCCCTTCTCTAAAACCTAAATATTTTGCCTTTTTCATATAACCCCTACTTTCCAGATTTACATATGAGAAAAACCACCTTCCTTCCTGGTAGGTGATTTGACTTCATTATCTAGTCAGGTCTTCAAATTCCTCGAGATACTCAGCGAATTTTGTTTGAGTTTTTATGATGGATTTCTGTAGTGCTTCCGTTACCTCACTAACTTTCATCACTTCTCCTACAATATTGCTCACGTTTTCATTTACATCATTAATCGCCTGGTCCACATTACCGGACAATCTTCTTACCTCATCTGCTACTACTTTAAATCCTTGCCCATGTACACCAACTCTAGCTGCTTCAATTGCCGCGTTTAAAGCAACCATATTTGTTTGCCGAGAAATATTTCGAATTCCAATGGAAGTATCATTTATTAGGTCAGTTTGTACTTTTAAGGAATCAATCGCTTTCATTTTTTCGCTGGAGTTATCGATTACTAAGTTCACTAGCTCCTCTGTCATGTTTTTCAACCTGGAAATTACTTCGGTTGTCGTGTTCTCTCTTTCTGTAATATCAGTAGCTATTTTTAATATAGCCTCGACCGTATTTTCACTTGAAAGAATAGGGATATAAGTAGCTTCCAGCCAAATTATATTGCCATTTTTACCAACTCGCTTGATTTTTTCTTGAAATTTTAGCCCTTTTTCTAGATTTGACCACAGTATTTCATATTCTTCACTTTCCACAAATTCTCTTGTACAAAATTGCATATGGCTAGCATATAAGATTTCCTCTACTTTATATCCAAGCGTTTGAGCAAAATTTTCGTTAACCCAAATAACTCTTTTGTTCATATCAAATTCAATCATTGCTAGATTAGACTCTAATGCAGATAAAACATTATTTCCATCCAAAACCTGTGTGCTAATACCTTTATTGATCGCTAATACCATATAATTTACCCCTTTGTTTGTACTTCCACTTGATTATATCACCAAAAAATCCCATGCGTTACAACTAAATAAAAATTTATAAAATGACTGTGATATACCACTTTCCCTGAAAGGTATTTTGACCCAACTAACTTACTGTTATTGTCGGACTAGCTAAGTAAAGAATGTCTATTTATATATGGGAAGTATTTTACTTCTCTTTATTCTAAAACCCTATTTTAACAAAAATAAAAAGCCACACCTTGTGAGGCATGACTTGATGGTTAATGTCTGTTCGCTTTGCTAATTAATTCAGCTTGTTTCTTCATTCTTTGATTTGCTTTGTGTTCGTTCACCACTAGGACCGCATGGATCACAGCAGGTATCCACACTAAGAAACATAATAATAAATTAATAAACGCTTGAAATGGTCTCCCTACAAGCAGCACTGCAACTGGTGGTAAAAAGATTGCTAGTAAATATAACATCGTCTCTCTCCTTCTTATGTAGTATAAATATCATACTATACATAACATTTCCACATCAACTTAATAAAATATTGACAATAATCATTTATTTAGCATAGTTAGATCAAAGTTTCTTTCCTATACACTTATAGTTATGCGCACGAAACAGCTCCTCTATTCTTTTCTTATAGTAGAAACCAGATTTTAAACTTTCAAAGGATTCTATGGATAGAAATAAACCAATTTACTAATACTAATGCAACTTATCAGTATCGAGGTGACATTGTTGGATACTAACTTAATTTGGAAATCTATTCTTATCATTATCTTCGGCATATTATTAATACGCTTATCAGGAAGACGATCAATCTCTCAAATGACCATTTCTCAAACAGTCATTATGATTTCTATCGGCACACTTTTGATACAGCCTGTGAGTGGAGAAAATATCTGGGTCACCTTTGTAATTGCATCTATACTTGTAGCAACCTTACTGGTAATCGAATTTATTCAGATGAAATGGGACTTTAGCGAAAAACTGTTAACGGGCCGCGCTAAGGTTGTCATTGAGAACGGTACATTACACGAAGAAAACTTACGTAAATTACGACTTTCTGTCGATAAACTAGAAATGCGTTTACGACAGAAAGGAATAGAAAAAATAACAGACGTAGAATGGGCAACAATCGAACCCAGCGGACAATTAGGTTATTCCCTAATGGAGAAAAAGAAGCCCGCCACCAAGGAAGACATTGATAAAATCCATGAATTGCTCTCCCAGCTAATAGCTCAAAATCAGATTAATACCTTACTACCCCAATCGAAAAATAAAGCAAAAGAAGCTAGTTCTAATTTATTTTCTGAAATAGAGGAAGGTCATACTACTGAACATCCTGAGCTGCTAGAGTGAGGGTTTTTAATGGTGTATGACTTACAATAATAAAAATTAGAGATGCATCCTTTATGTGTCTTCATGTATTAATTAAGTGGATTGTCCATTGGGTAAAACAATTGATTCCATTCTATTTCTCACATTCCTTCCTAAACAAAAAGACAACGCCCAGGCATGCTTTATGACCGAACGGTGTTATGTAAGACCTTATAATCCTGTTAATCTTAATCATCATCATATATTGCTCACGTTCCTATGGATGAATAGTTATGCGATATTTATTTTTTAACGCTTTCAATCCTGCTAGTCAACAATATGAATAGTCGGTAGCTCACATTTTTTCTATCTGGATTTACGAATTGACAGAAAGCTTCGGTTGCACTAATACACTTCAAGAATCGAGCTTGTGAAAAATATTAAGTATTTTCATTTTAACCGAATATCCTATTAGATTTCCGTACTTAAAATCTTTTGAAGCTCGAGCTTCAAACTCTGCAATCCAATCTCTTTGTCCCATCTCATTGACTTTTGTTTCATACATTGAAAAGCTAGTGGAATCACCATTATTCAGCTTTCTCTTTATGTTTTCTGTAGCTCTTTCATAATCAAATGTTATAACGGCAACTTCCTTTAAAGAAATTTCACCTGCCGAGTATAAAGAATCAGCGATATCTACTAAATCTTCAAATGTTGACTTTCTTATATTATATTTATTAGAAAGATCCTCATAAATATCGTCAGTCGATTTATTTTCGATTTCCTTATTTTTAACTCCGCTTGTTCTTGCCATTGATTTTTCAAAATTTCCATCAGCTTGCGATTTCGTTAGTGGTCGTTGATATGTTGCCAAGTTTCCTAAAGAATTAATTCTCATACAATCCCTCATCACCTTTGTAATATTCTTAAATAGTATTATTTAAAATGAAAAAAATCTGCATGAAAACCTAGATTTTATAATGAATTTGTATATCCACCTTAATTTATAACGAAAAACTATAAATATACTCATTATTAATATCGGTTAAAGCTCCCTTTTTATTAGATATTGACACAATTTTTCCCAATAGCGCCAGTAATCAAGGTACAATATAAGACTCCCTCACAAAGAAAAACACCGTCCAGTCATACAAATGACCAAACGGTGTTTTCTTCATATCTGTTCTAAAAGTCTATCAATCTTAATACATCTTCAAGTATTGCTCGCGTTCCCATGGATGTACAGTAGTTCTGAACATATCCCACTCGATTTCTTTTGCTTCAAGGAAGTTTGCGTAGATGTGCTCGCCTAGTGCACCTTTGATTACTTCGCTCTTAGACAATTCTTTGATTGCTGCGTGTAATGTTGGCGGGAGGTTGTGGATGCCTACTTCTTCTCTTTCTGCTTCTGTCATTACGTAGATGTTGCGATCTACTGCTGGTGGTGGAGTCATTTTGTTTTTGATTCCATCAAGACCCGCTTGTAGGATTACTGCCATTGCAAGGTATGGGTTTGCAGCTGGGTCAACAGAACGAACCTCGATACGAGTGCTTAGTCCGCGAGAAGCTGGGATACGGATAAGTGGACTTCTGTTTTGAGCTGACCAAGCTACGTAACATGGTGCCTCGTAGCCAGGAACTAGACGTTTGTATGAGTTTACAGTCGGGTTCGTGATAGCTGTGAAGCTTTGCACGTGGTTCAGGATACCAGCCATGAATTGCATTGCTGTTTCACTTAGTTGAAGCTCTGCAGACTCATCGAAGAATGCATTTTCTTTTCCTTTGAATAAAGAAACGTTACAGTGCATTCCAGATCCGTTTACGCCGAATAATGGTTTTGGCATGAATGTTGCATGCAAGCCGTGCTTACGAGCAATTGTTTTTACTACTAGTTTAAAGGTTTGGATGTTATCACATGCAGTTACTGCATCCGCATATTTAAAGTCGATTTCGTGCTGTCCTGGAGCTACCTCATGGTGAGAAGCTTCGATTTCAAAGCCCATTTCTTCTAGCTCAAGCACGATATCACGACGGCAGTTTTCCCCAAGGTCCACTGGTGCTAAGTCAAAGTATCCGCCATGGTCGTTTAAGTCTAGAGTTGGCTCACCTTGAGCATCTAATTTAAATAGGAAGAACTCTGGCTCTGGTCCTAGGTTGAAGCTAGTAAACCCTAATTCTTTCATTTCCTTCATAATACGTTTCAAGTTACTACGTGGGTCCCCAGCGAATGGAGTACCATCTGCTTTATTTACGTCACATATTAAACGAGCAACCTTCCCTTTTCCTGTGATCCAAGGGAATACTACCCAAGTATCTAAATCTGGTACAAGATACATATCAGATTCTTCGATACGTACGAAGCCTTCAATTGAAGAGCCATCGAACATCATTTTGTTATCGAGAGCTTTATCGAGCTGACTTACTGGAATTTCAACATTTTTAATCGTACCTAGTATATCTGTGAACTGAAGACGAATGAAATTTACCTCATGTTCCTTTACGAACTTTTTAATATCTTCCTTAGTATACTTGCTCATTTTTCCACTCTCCTAAATATTTGATAATATGTGAACCTCGCTTATCGAAAGAAGCGAGATAGGTCCCCTTGTCGTAATGAAGCTCTTTGTTGTCTTTGTGCCAGTTGCATCTCTTCTTTGACAATTGCTCGTAATTCTTGGTCAGAGATGACTTGGTGGGCATTTTTAGAGACTGCTGGATTTTTTTTCATTTCAAAAATCTGTTTGATTCCAGCAATATTCACGCCTGATTTTAAGAGGTCTTTTATTTCTAATAAGACATCTATATCATCTAGCGAGAACATCCGCTGCTTACCTTCCGTACGTGCAGGCTGTACCAGTTCTTGTTCTTCATAGTAGCGTATTTGTCTAGCTGTTAGACCTGTTAGCTGCATGACTGTATTCATTGATAGCAGTGGCATGGAACGTCTCCACTCTTTTTCCATCGCCGCACCTCCTATGTAGGTTATATGGATAGTATATGTCACGTTAGCTAACATGTCAACACTATGTAAGCAATTCTAACATAAATTTTTTTAAAAAAATATACCACTTCTAAATTTTTAGAAAGTGGTATAAATTTGTTAGGATTTGATGGATTGAACTGCGCCTAAAATCGCATATTTGACATGTTCATATGTCAAACCACCCTGAATAAAAGCGGTAAATGGTGGACGAATTGGGCCATCTGCAGTTAATTCCATACTTGAGCCTTGAATGAACGTACCGGCAGCCATGATGACGTCATCCTCATAACCAGGCATGTAGGCTGGCTCAGGTGCAAACTGTGCATTAACAGGTGAATGCTGTTGAATAGCTTTACAGAACTGAATCATCTGCTCCGCTGTTTGGAAGGAGACGGATTGAATTAAATCGGTTCGCTTAGATGTATAATGGGGCTCAGTTGTCATCCCTACCTCTTCTAGCACAGCAGAAGTAAAGATAGCTCCTTTTACGGCTTGGGAAACGATATGAGGTGCCAGGAAAAAACCTTGATACATATCAAGTAATGTACCAAGAGAAGCTCCTGCCTCTCCTCCTATACCCGGAGAAGTCATCCGATAAGCACATTTTTTCACAAACTTTTCTTTTCCTGCGATATAACCGCCTGTTTTTGCTAATCCACCACCTGGGTTTTTAATAAGTGATCCAGCCATTAAATCGGCTCCCACATCTGTCGGCTCTAGCTCCTCCACAAATTCTCCGTAGCAGTTATCCACGAAAATAATCGCATCTTCTTTTATTGCACGAATACGCTGCACCATCTCCTTGATTTGATCAATCGTAAAGGATGGTCTTACCGCATATCCCTTAGAGCGTTGGATCGCAATAACCTTCGTGCGGCTATGTACTGCTTTTTCTACAGCTTCCCAATCAATCTCTCCTGTAGAAAGTAAATCCACATGCTGATAGCTGATTCCGAAATCTGCTAGAGAGCCAGTGTCCTCTTCCCCTCCGCTTACAATCGATTGAAGCGTGTCGTATGGCTTTCCTGTTATGTAAAGCAGCTCGTCGTTTGGTCGTAGTACACCAAACAGGCTGATGGAAATCGCATGCGTACCCGAGATAATTTGCGGGCGAACTAGTGCAGCCTCTGCTCCAAATGTCATCGCGTACACCTTTTCTAATGTATCTCGACCTTCGTCATCGTAGCCGTATCCAGTGGACGTTTGGAAATGATGGTCACCCACCTGGTGAGCTTTAAATGCATGAAGGACCTTTTGTTGGTTATGGAAGGCAATTTTTTCCACCTCTTTATGGTAAGCAGCTACTTTTTCTTCTGCTTTTGCTGCTAATGTAAGTGTTTGTTCTGTTAGTGTCGTAGTAAATATCATGATATCTTTCTCCTTTTTTTATTCCTTCTATATGATAAAGGAATCAACAAAAAAAGGCTAATTTCCTTTTGGAAATTAACCAGTTAGTCCTCCCAGTAAAAAATGGCATGCATGAGGACATAATCCCGAGGCTCACTATAGATAGTTGGAATTTCCGCTTGAAACGGCAAAGGCATGTTGATCAATTCCTCCCTCAACAGCTCATAACCAAATTCGGTTAACGCATCCGTTATCTTATCTGCGACCGGAAGGAATTTATCGCTGATACGCAGTTGGCTTGGACTTGTTAGAGAGCCGTAAGCGCCGCCAGTCATCTCACCAGTCTCAATCCGAAACGTTTTATATCTCGTATCCTCTCCCATAATTGCTACAGGCGCTAGACGACAGATATAGAGAAGAAGCCCCTCTGTCTCCTCTTCTCGTGTCCATTTATTCTCCGAGCTTCGCTTATCCTCCTCACGGTAGCAATAAAACTCTACAAAGGAGGCATAGCCGCTCCCAAAATGCTTCCACTCTGCTTCACATATGATGCCAGGGATCCTATCGATCCGGTAAAACAACCTACGAATATGTGCTTCTACCTCATCATCGTCATTTGTATCATAAGGGTAGGAGTCACCAATCATTTTCCCTGCAATTAGATTTCTCAATTGCTCTTCGGTAAACATCAACATTTGCTCACTCCTTTTGTTAAAATGAAATATATTCCAATTATTTCCTTGAAGGAGGTGTTATTTTGAATAAAGGCACGCAAGTAATTATAGGGGTAGGTCTTATCGTAGCTAGTGGCATTTTATTTACAATCGAACGACTAAGCTCTTACATCTATTGGCTAGCACAAGCAGCGCATAATCAGTATCAGCCAGAACCAGAGATTTTCTATTTTCAAAACTGGTTTGTATGGATCTTTCTTGGTACAGGTCTGCTAATCCTTATGTATGCATTTTCAAAAGAAATAAATCGTATTTTGTTTACTTGAAAGAAGAACACAAGATTCCATATATAATTTTAAGTCTTTGTGGTAGCTATCCACTAAGGGTAGTCCAAATTTCTATTTAAAAACCTCTTTCAAAAGAAAGAGGTTTAAGATAAAAATGTCTGTATCTTTGCAAGACATTCCTCGATTATTTCATCCATTATCTCAGTTTGAGCATCATCCAAATGATAACTTTTAAGAATTTTGATGTTTCTAGCTTTCCAATCTAACGTTTTTACTTGATCCGTTAGTATTACCCCTGTTACTGGAAAACCATCGCCATCTAGGGTAATCCCCTCCTTGGGTAAGGGGACTTCAAAAGGATATCCTTTTTCTTTACTTGTAATGGGACAAACTGCCGCAAATCCCGTCGCCTCATTAAATTCTCTCGGAGATAAGACTATAGCATTTCTTCTGCCAGCTTGTTCATGACCAGCTTGTGGATAGAAGCTTAATACAATTAAATCGCCTCTTTTCGGCACTTTAGATTCCATTATATTAGCTCACGACCCTCTTTACCTAATTCAATTTCAGCATGACGATTTTCAGCAGTAATCCGAGAAAGAAGTTCATCTAAACTATATTCTTTTTTTACCTTTTTTGGTTTTATCGTAATAACTCCTTGCTGGGAGCTTACGCTTAATTCTAATTCAGTTCCTTGGTCAATTCCTATTTTGTCAGCAGCTTCTTTCGGGATGCGAATACCTAAACTGTTACCCCATTTTTGAGCAATAACTGTAGACATATAGTCAACCCCTTTATTATGGTTTAATCGGTTTTCCTTTTTTTTCATATTATCACACTCTTCCCCAAATGTATATACATAGTATATACATCCAAGATAAAAATATTCGTGGTCCTATCAACATATAAATAATTTTTATAGAAAAAACCGAAGCATCACCATGTCGGCAACATCTCAATCTTCGTTATTTAAATGGGGTTACTCTCACTTAAAGAGTAGTTACTCTCGTTCAAGACGAGATTACTCTCACTCAGCCGGGGTTTACTCTCGGATAGGAGCAATTTACTCTCATTCGAGGAGTTTACTCTCGTTCGAGTGACCTTTACTCTAGTTCAAGTCAATTTTACTCTCGTTCAGACTCAGACTTCTCACTGCGGTCAAAATGAAAGAAGCCCTTACGATGTTAAAATCGTAAGGGCTTCTCTGTCAATGTCTTATAACTCTACTTCGCCTTCCCAGTCCAGCATTCCGCCAGCAACATTGGTTACGTCGAAGCCGTTTTCCTCTAGGATTTGGCAAGCCATGGCGCTTCTGCCTCCAGCCTTACAGATAATATAATGCGGCTTCGACTTGTCGATTGAATCCATGCTTGCTTCTACATCACCTAGTGCGATATGTACTGCTCCTGGAATAATTCCAGTCGCAACCTCTTCTTTTTCTCGAACGTCAATAACGCTTACCTCTTCGCCGTTATCAACCTTTTCTAGTAATTCTTGTGCGGTGATCGTTTTCATGATGAACTCTCCATTTCTTTATAGATAATAGAATAGAAATGAATCGTTCTGATTCATTTCTTATTCCTCTTCAGACAATTTTACTGGTTTAGAAGGTGCGAATGTGGAAATCGCATGCTTATAGATTAGTTGCTGCTTTCCATCAGACTCAAATAACACCGTAAAGTTATCGTATGACTTTACAAGCCCCTTTAACTGAAAGCCGTTTAATAAAAACACCGTTACGAAAATATCATTTTTTCGTAATTGATTTAAATAATTGTCTTGAATATTCATCGGTTTCATCCCAATACCCCCACTTGTATGCTTTTACATAAAAATTCTGTACCTTTTTTAATTATTCGATGCTATTTCTGGATTTTCCTGCAAGAATGCATGAATTTCTTTTAAAATTCTTTCTTCTTCTGTAAATGGATTGTACCAGTGGATATCCATCTTGTTTCGGAAATAGGTGAGCTGTCGCTTCGCATATCTCCGAGAGTTTTGCTTCAGTTTATCGACCGCTTCCTCTAGTGTCAGTTGTCCAGCTAGATAAGCATAGATTTCCTTATAGCCGATCGCTTGTATGGACTGGACATCCTTCAGCCCACTTTTATAGAGACCTGTCACCTCTTCTAACAGGCCATTTTCCATCATGATATCTACTCGTTTATTGATTCGTTCATATAAGACTTCCCGATCAATGGAAAGACCTATGATGAAATGCGGATAGACACTTTCCTGGCCCTGATCTTGTTCGATCTCATGCTTTTGTTTCCCTGACAGAATCACTCGTTCAATCGCACGGATGACACGCTGCCGATTATTAGGATGGATAGAGTCGGCTGCCTCCGCATCAAGCTTTTTCAATTTTTCATAAAGCTCTTCCGACGATAGAACCTCTAGCTTCTCTACAAGCCCCGCCTCTTTCACTGGCTGCTCCGTGAAACGGAAATCATACAAAACGGATTGAACGTAAAGCCCCGTACCTCCGACGATGATCGGCACCTTTCCTCTCGAAGAAATCTCCTCTATCTTTGCTCTTACCAGACGCTGATATTCCGCTACCGAAAAGCTTTCGTCAGGTTCCTTTATATCAAGGAGATGATGAGGGACACCCGCCATCTCTTCTTTCATAATTTTGGCTGTCCCGATATCCAAGCCTCTATAGACCTGCATGGAATCTCCATTGATTACTTCTCCATTTACTTCCTTCGCAAGCTTAATGCTAAGCGCCGTTTTTCCGACCGCGGTTGGGCCGACTATTGCTATTACTGCTGGTTTATTTTTCATTTTTCAACATCCAATTTAGCAGGTACTCATATGTTTGCTGCCTGTTTATTTCATTTAAAATTTCATGACGCGCTTTTTCTACAATATGCACGGTGATATTGGTCATCCCTGCCTTTTTCATTCCTTCAGCGACGCTAAATGCATCCTTGCCGTTTTTCCCGACTGGATCGTACTCACCACCGATTAAGAGAACAGGGATATCCTTTCTGATTTTGTCAATTTCCTCTTTTAGATGAATGGTCTTTAACCCGCCAAACATATCTGTATACAGCTTGTTGGTAGGAATAAAACCACACATCGGGTCTTCAATGTATTCTTGCACCTTCGCTTCATCTCTTGATAGCCAATCAAAAGGAGTTTTCGGATTGGTGATTTGCTTATTGAAGGCACCGAAGACTAGTGAATTTAATAATGGACTCTCTGTCTGTGGGGAATGAATCTTAGATTGGAACTTCCCTAGAAGGATTCCAGCGTCACCCATTATACCAGGACTATACATCGTGGCGCTTAATACCGCCTTTGAAAGTGTGTGACTATACTTTTGCATATATCTTCTTGCGATGAAGGAGCCCATGCTATGCCCTAACAAGATGAGCGGAACTTCTTTATTTTCATATACGATATGCAGGACCTCACGGACATCCTCTACTACTCGGTCAAAGCCGTCTCCGTCACCGTAATACCCATATTGCCCATTTTTTTCGGCAGTCCTTCCGTGACCACGGTGATCATGTCCGCTGACAGTAATGCCGTTAGCCACTAAAAATTCCGCAAACTCTTCATACCTTCCAACATGCTCCGCTAGCCCATGCAAAATATGTACATGCGCTACCGGATTTTCTGCATTATACCGAACGATATGCACCAAGTGCCCATCAGACATTGACCCTTCCATTATTTCTTTCACTATTCTTCCCTGCTTTCCGATAAAGTCGCATCCTCCTGGATTTCATCTAATTGCTTTCGGAAAGAAGCTGTTTCCTCTTCTGAATAGTTCAGAAGCTGCTTCATTACCTGTAAGACGTCATCCTTATATAATTTAAAATGGTCTATATGGAAATAAAGCATACCTGTTCTTCTAACTAAAAAGTCTACAGGGGAATATGCCATCTCGTGATGTACGGCATAATATACCTGTGCCAGCAATCCTAATGGAAGCGGAGAGGAGACAGCGGAAAGGATATGTGCATATTCAAAAACCTTATCCACGTTAGAGCCGTATAGCTTTGCTAGTCTTCTACCTTCTTCATGACTTAGCCCATACTGTGGCGCAATTTGTTCTTTTGCATAAACAAATGCCTCGAACTGATCCGCCCCTCCGATATCTCCTCCTGAAAGTGGAAGATGCTTCGTAATACAAGGACCGTATTCTTCATCCCCAAGCTGCTTGGAAATCTTATCGACAATCATCTCTGCCATTTTTCGGTATCCAGTCAGTTTTCCTCCGGCAATTGTCAGTAGACCAGCTTCTGACTCCCAAATTTCATCCCTCCTGGATATTTCAGAGGGATCCTTGCCTTCTTCATAAATGAGCGGTCTAACACCAGCCCACGTTGATTCTACATCCTTCATTCCCACTCGGACCTCAGGGAACATATAATGGATCGCATCTAATAAGTACTCGACATCTTTTTTAGTCGCGACTGGATTATGGATTTTCCCTTCAAAGAAGGTATCTGTCGTACCAACATATGCTTTTCCTTCTCGTGGTATCGCAAAGACCATTCGTTTATCTGGTGTATCGAAATATACTGCCTGCTGTAACGGAAAAATAGATTGATCAACGACAATATGAACGCCCTTTGTCAGTCGAAGCTTTTTCTTATTCTCGATTCTATCCAAGGCACGAACAGTATCCACCCATGGACCAGTTGCATTGACAACCTTTTTAGCATGGACATGAATACGTCTATTGCTAACGACATCTAAGATTTCAGCACCAACTACTTGGTTCTTGTCATTGTATAGGAAGGATTTTGCCTTCGCATAATTAAGACAAACTGCCCCTCGTTCCATTGCCTTTTTCACTACCTCGATGGTCAATCTTGCATCATCCGTTACATATTCAACATATAACCCTCCGCCGAGGAGCTTATCCTGTTTGACTAAAGGCTCTCTCTCTACTGTTTCCTCTGGAGTAAGCATTAGTCTTCTTTCTTCCCTTTTCACACCAGCGAGAAAATCATATAGCTTGAGACCTGCAGCTGTCGTGAACGGTCCAAAGGTTCCTCCCTTATGGAAAGGAAGCAGCATGCCCGTAGGCTTAGAAACGTGTACTGCGTTATCATAAACGATTTCTCTTTCCTTCCCTACCTCTGCTACCATTTTCACTTCCAGCTGCTTCAAATAACGTAATCCTCCATGGACCAGCTTGGTGGACCTACTAGAAGTACCTGCTGCAAAATCCTGCATTTCCACAAGTGCAACAGACATCCCTCTTGTTACGGCATCTAAAGCGATACCTGCTCCCGTGATTCCGCCACCAATGATCAGGACATCAAATTCATAATAATCTAAGGTATTTAGTATTTGTTCTCGTTCCATAGAAGATCTCACTAATCTACACCTCTTCTTCTGTTAATTTAAACATCCTTGTTGCCTCTACAGCTTTTTCCCATCCTCTATATAACCTTTTTCTTGTCTCTTCATTCATATCTGGCTCATAGATCTTCTGACTTTCTCGCATCGCACAAAGCTCATCGATGTCCTTCCAGAAGCCAGTTGCAATCCCAGCTAAATAAGCTGCTCCAAGTGCAGTTGTCTCGTTTAGCTTTGCTAGCTCTACCGGAAGTTTTAGCATATCGCTTTGGAACTGCATAAGAAATTCGTTGCCGACAGCTCCACCGTCTACTCGAAGTGCCTCTACCTTCACCCCAGAATCCTTTTCCATTGTATCCAGCACATCCTTCGTCTGGTAGGCAAGGGATTCCAAGGTTGCCCGAATGAAATGCTCCTTGGTCGTTCCTCTCGTAAGCCCAAAGATAGAGCCTCTTGCATCAGAATCCCAGTAAGGAGTTCCTAGGCCGACAAAAGCCGGGACGAAATAAACATTATCCGTGGAGTCCACTCGTTTGGCATATTCTTCTGAATCCGAGCTTTTTTTGAGCATTCGCAGGCCGTCACGTAGCCACTGTATCGCGGAGCCTGCCACAAACACACTACCTTCCAGTGCGTAAGTGACCTTCCCGTCTATCCCCCAAGCAATCGTCGTAAGAAGACCAGATTCACTTGGAATCGCTTCTTCCCCTGTATTTAATAGCATGAAGCAGCCTGTACCGTACGTATTTTTCGCCATTCCCTTATCAAAGCAGCATTGTCCGAAAAGTGCCGCCTGTTGGTCGCCAATCGCTCCAGCAATGTCCACCTCTTTCCCAAAAAAGACACTAGGATCTGTTTTGGTATATACCTCAGAGGACGAACGAACCTCGGGAAGCATAGACATCGGAATATCTAAAAGCTGACAAATTTCCTCATCCCATTTTTGCTCATAAATGTTATAGAGCATCGTTCGAGAAGCATTAGAATAATCCGTCACATGCGCTTTTCCGTTGGATAGCTTCCAAATAAGCCACGTATCGATCGTACCGAAAAGTAAGTCTCCAGCTTCAGCCTGTTCCCTCACTCCCTCTACGTTGTCCAGGATCCACTTGATCTTGGTTGCAGAAAAGTACGGATCGAGCTTCAGACCAGTTTTTTGTTGGAATAAATCCTCCAGCTCCTGCTTCTTTAACTCTTCAATAATCGGTTGTGTCTGTCTAGATTGCCAAACAATCGCATGATAAACAGGCTTCCCCGTATTTTTATTCCAAACCACCGTCGTTTCTCGTTGGTTCGTAATCCCGATAGCATGTATATCTTCCGGCTGGTTCCCACTTTGCGTCAACACTGTGGCGATAACAGAAAGCACAGATCCCCAAATTTCCTGCGCATCATGCTCCACCCAGCCAGACTTCGGAAAGAGTTGCTTAAACTCCTGCTGTGCCGAATGGACGATATTGCCCTGCTTATCAAAGATAATCGCTCTTGAACTTGTAGTCCCCTGATCAATAGCTAAAATATAGTTTCCCATCAAACCCCTCCTACATTACTCGTTTAAACATCTTTTCAATCTCATAAGTAGAAAAATGAACGATTACCGGCCTACCATGCGGACAGGTCAGCGGATGCTTGGCATTTTTCAAGCTTTCTAAGAGCTGCTCCATATCTCTCATGGTTAAATAGTGGTTCGCCTTAATCGATAGCTTACAGCTCATCATGATTGCTGCCTCTTCACGAAGCTTTTTAATATCGGTCTTTCTATTTGTGAGCACCTGCTCGATAAGAGACTCAATGATTTTGGTTTCATGCCCCTTCGGGAACCAGGTCGGGTGCTCCCTCACGACAAAGCTCGACGTTCCGAAATCCTCTAAAAATATTCCGACTTGGTGAAGCTCCTCAATGGATTCCTTTATTCGATAAGCCTCATCCAAGGAATAATGGAAGGTTAGTGGCAATAAAAGCGCCTGCCTCTCCGCGGCATCCACCTCTCCGACCTTTTCCTTATAATACTCATACTTGATACGTTCTTGGGCAGCATGCTGGTCAATCAAATAAAAGCCATCATCACTTTGCGCCACAATATACGTTCCATGGATTTGACCTACTACATGCAGGTCTGGAAATGGTGGTCGCTGCTCGACCGGTACTTGGACGTCTTCTAGGTACGTTTCGTTATCCTGCTCTGACTGAACGGGCTCTGAATAGGTTTCATTCACAAGCTCCGCACCGGATGTTTGGGCCGGCTCCTCCCGAAGTGGCTCCCGCTCTTCAAAAACAATCGTGTCTTTTGTAGATGTTGTGCTCATCTCCGGTGCCTTCTCCTCCTCCTGTCGAGGAGGAGCTACCGGTTCAAAGGTTTCCTTGAAGAAATTAAATTGATAGCTAGGCTGCTTTTTCACAGCCGGTTTTTCTGTAACTTTCGGCGGCTGCTGGACTTGGTGCATGACAGAACGAATCGTCCGCTTGACCAGCTCCATTAATTCCTTTTCCTTACTTAAACGGATCTGATGCTTCGCCGGATGGACGTTTACATCGGTAAGCATGGGATCTGCCTCAATATTTAATACCACAATTGGATACCTTCCAATCGGAAGAAGTGTATGATAAGCCTCGACTATCGCATTATTCACCCCATAATGCTTTACCCAGCGACCATTCACTAGGACGGTCATATAGTTTTTCGAGGCTCTCGTAATTTCTGGTAAGGTAGCGTATCCCGAAATGCGGAAATCAGGGGATTCGCCTTCATAGTAGACCATCTTCCGTGCATTCGCCATGCCATACACAGAGGTAAGTACTTGTTTAAGGTCCCCTCTGCCACTCGTTTGAATAATCGTTTGCCCGTTGTGGATCAGCTTGAACGCGATATGTGGAAAGCTGATTGCCAGACGGTTGATCAAATCGATGGTGTGGCCAAGCTCCGTTTGAATCGTTTTTAAATATTTTAGACGAGCCGGGGTATTGTAGAATAACTGTTTGACCACGATGTCGGTCCCTCTTCTAATAGCAGCAGGACCAGAGGAGATCACTCTTCCACCCTCTAGTTCCACCTGCGTCCCAACATTTTCCCCGTCAGAGGTCCATAGCTCGATCTTGGATACGGAGGCAATACTGGCAAGCGCCTCCCCGCGGAACCCTAAGGAGCGGATTCGGAACAGATCATGCTCTGTCATTATTTTAGAGGTAGCATGTCTTGAGAACGAGCGAAGGGCATCCTCCTCGTCCATGCCGTTCCCGTTATCCGTTACCTGGATTTTCGCAAGTCCAGCCTCCTCCAGCGTGATTTCAATCGAGGTGCTTTCTGCGTCAATAGAGTTTTCTACAAGCTCTTTGACAACCGATGCAGGCCGCTCTACTACCTCACCAGCTGCGATTTTATTGGACAGAAGCTCCTCCATTACAACAATCTTTCCCAATTAGTTCACCTCCCGCTCAATCATCTAGTTCATTCTGTAATTCATAAAGAAGCTGAAGTGCTTCTAGTGGTGTCGTACCAGATATATTTATCTTCTTAATTTTTTTCATGATGGTTTCTGCTTTTTCGTTTGCAACCTGTTGAACTGGTGCAGGTGTAGGAGCAGGTGCTTCCTTCACTGGCGTCTCTTCAAAGAAAGACAGCTGCAATGCCTCGACAGGCTCCTGCTCCTTCTTATCCTTCGCTTCAAAAGTAGCAAGGATATCACGTGCACGGACAATGATCTCCTTCGGAAGCTGAGCAAGCTCTGCCACATGGATACCATAGCTCTTATCTGCCGGTCCGTCCTTCAATTTATGTAGGAAGACCACCTTACCGTCCTTCTCTGTAGCAGAAACATGCACATTTTTTAGCTTAGACAGTGTATTTTCAAGCTCTGTCAGCTCGTGGTAATGAGTAGAGAACAACGTATTTGCCCCTATATGATGGTGGATATACTCCATCATCGCCTGCGCAAGACTCATCCCATCATAAGTGGAAGTCCCTCTTCCGATTTCATCAAATAAAAGAAGGCTTTTGCTTGTCGCATTTGCGATGGCATTCTGAGATTCCATCATCTCAATCATAAAGGTACTTTGTCCACCGGCAAGGTCATCCGCTGCCCCTATACGTGTAAAAATCTTATCTACAATAGGAAGCGTTGCACTTTGGGCAGGCACATAGCAGCCAATCTGCGCCATAATGACCGTGATTGCCACTTGACGCATAAACGTACTTTTCCCGGACATATTCGGACCAGTGATTAGCAGCATGTTTTCATTTTCGGTAAGCACACAATCATTCGGTACATAAAGCTGATTGTTCAGCATCTTTTCAACGACTGGGTGACGCCCCTCTTTGATAATCATCGCCTGTGAATCATGGAATTCCGGCTTCACTAGTCGGTAACGGTCTGCCACATGCGCGAAGGCAATGTATACATCCAGCTCACTAATTTGTTTTGCCAGCTTTTGTACAAGCGGGATATGTTGTTTTATTTCCTCGCGCAGCTGTGTAAACAATTGATATTCCAGCTCTAAGCTCTCATCCTCTGCGGAAAGGATCAGTGATTCCTTTTCTTTTAATTCATCCGTAATATAGCGCTCCGCATTCGCAAGCGTTTGCTTTCGAATATATCTGGATTCATCTGCAAAATGGATATTGGTTTTGGATAACTCAATATAATATCCAAATACTCGGTTATACCCTATTTTCAGGTTTTTAGCACCAGTCAGCTCTCTTTCTTTTTGCTCCAGCTCCGCTATCCATCGTTTGCCGTTCACAGATGCGTCGCGTAACTGGTCTAAACGTTCATGGTACCCTTCTTTTATTACCCCACCGTCCTTCACGGAAATCGGCGGCTGCTCACTGATTGCATCCTCGAGCTTTTGCCAAATGTGGTGGCAGTCCTCTAGCTGCTCCCCTAATGCTTGCAAGGTGCTGCTGCCGGATTCTACTAACAGCTGCTTAATAGAAGGGATTTTCGAAAGTGACTGTCTAAGCTGGGCAAGATCTCTACCACCCGCGCTGCCGAAGCCAATACGACCCACTAGACGCTCTAGGTCATAAACCTCCTTGAACAGCTCCTTCACTTCCTCTCGAAGCATAAAGTCATCAAGGAAAGCAGTCACAACGTCCAGCCTATGCTCGATTGCCCTTCTGTTTGCAAGCGGCTGATGAATCCATTGCTTCAGCTTTCGACCTCCCATCGCAGTAACAGTCTCATCCAACAGCCAAAGGAGGGTTCCTTTTTGATCACCACTGCGAATAGAGGAAATCAATTCAAGATTTCGTTTTGAATGATAATCCAGCTCTAGATATGCTTCTCTTTCTTGGTAGGTAAACGGCTGAATATGGAGTAGCGAACGCTTTTGCGTTTTCTCAATATACTTTAGCAGTCTTTTTACCGTTCCAAGCGTAGCAGCAGGATGGTTAGGCGCATACGGAGCGACCTCCTCATCGGTCAGCTCTTCTTTTTCAATGGAAAGCGTAAAATCGTGGATGGCAGAAAGCTCACTAATTAAGACATACATCTGCTCACTCACAATCAATTCCTTCGCCTCAATCGCAAGCAGCTGCTGCACGACCTCCTTCTCATCCCCCTTGATCAGCGAGGTGAAGCCATGACCAGTAGAAATATCCAAATAGGAGAAGGAAATCTCGTGTGGGGACACAATATCAGCGGAGGCAATGAAATAATTCGTCTTATGCTGCATTGCCTTCCCGTCCATCATCGTCCCAGGGGTAATTAAGCGGACAACCTCTCGCTTCACAACACCCTTCGCAGTACGCGGATCCTCCACCTGCTCACAAATCGCAACCTTATGCCCCTTGCTAATCAGCGTCTCAATATAACTCTGCGCGGAATGGTGCGGAACCCCACACATTGGGATGCCATCCTTCCTGCTTGTCAGGGTGATTTCTAGAATAGATGCCGCTTTGATTGCATCGTCATGGAAAAGCTCATAAAAATCTCCTAATCGAAAAAACAAAAAAGCATCTATGTAATCTTCTTTAATCGTTAAGTATTGTTTCATCATTGGCGTAATCGTAGACATATTGTTCCTTCTTTCTTTGTACTTCTCTTTATTATAACAAAAATGCACAAAAAAAGAGCCGAGCGAACCCGGCTTTTTAAAGCGAAGATGACTCATCATGCTCTGCACTGCTAGAAGAGCTAGAAGAGCTAGAAGAACTGGAAGAGCTGGAGCTTTCCTCATTAAATGCCCATTCCTCTTCGAAATCTTGGTCATGCACTTGAATCACAATCGTCGTTTCCCCCACTACCTCTGCCAGCAATTCCCTCTCCACTGTTACCTGGAAGCAAGAGCCATTGTTTGCAATAATCGCCTCTGTGCAATTTGGCTGCTGAAGAACACGCACATGCACCTCTTCACCTGTTGTATCTTTGTCACGATAGTGCAGTTTAACACGATCTTTATAATTAATCGTTTCAGTGTAAACAGAAGTTTTCGAATGATCATGATGTGCATACCATACGTTTACATCGTACTTACCAGTTACCTCTACATAATTCCCGTGTTTCTTGGACTGGTGCGAATGATTAATTACCCAACACCCTAATATGCTAGATGGTGCATTCGGTGGACGAAGTGTTTCACTTGATTCCGTTCTCTTTTTACCTTTGGCAACAACAGCCTTCGTTACAATATGGCGTAAGTATTTCATTTTTTTCCTCCTTGTCTTCAAGTCATAACATCATATGCAACATGTGCCCAATGGGTGCTTATCTTGGTGGATGTTTGTGGAAATGGTGTGGGGGGTTGGGATGTGTCGGGTTGTTAGAGTTAGTGGATGCTTGATAGATTCGGCAGGTACCGTGGTTGGGGGTGGGTCGGTTGATTGCCAAACGGAAATTACCGAAAAAACCGTGGCAATTCATTCGAAAAACAGATAATTGGAAGATGTATGATAATTAATGAGGTGAGCCCCATAATTCTTGTGCTCGCACAGCCATTGGCAAGGGTGAATTTCTCGTTAGTCGCCCTCATTATCAATTTAGTCGCTTTCAACTTCAATTTAGTCGCTTTCGCGGAGGATTTAGTCGCGTTCACATAAGTTTTAGTCGCTTTCGTTGGCGATTTAGTCACTTATCGGAAATTTACTGGAAATTATTTGTTGTACCATTCGATTCAGAAAGCTCCAGATTGGCAACAAACTGGCAATACGTACGACATATCCCTCATTACTTGCGGTTACCAGGGTGTTACTTGCGGTTACCGATTGGTTACTTGCGATATCGTAGCCTTTACTTGCGATTGGAGCCAGTTTACTTGCGTTTATTGGTTATTTAGTCGACAAAAGGGGTTTATTGGTAATTAGATATTGCGCAATCCCCCCCAAAATAAAAAAGAGCTTGGTTCTCCAAGCTCTTTACTCTCTATTTAAACTGAAGCGCTGGCCATGCCTTTTGCCAATTTTTCTTTGTCACTCTCGTTTGGTAGATGTTGTGGAGTGGGCCGCTTTCGTAGCCGGGTGAGGGACAGATGGTTAGGCTGACTAAATCCTGTATGCCGTGTGGAGCAGTTAGGATGAGTGCTCCTTGTTCTATTTTTATTCCCACCGCTGTTGCGGTTTCTGGAAAGCTTGCAATACCTTCGACAGCAGAAGTGAACGGCGGAAGATGGTTGATTGTATGCATTCTCGCTTGATTTTTCACAGACCACGGCTCGCCAGGATGTATTTTTCTAAGCTGCTCCTCATATTGCTTTTCCACCTGCTCGTCTAGGCAGGATGGATCAAAATAGATGACATCGATATCGGCTAGGGGGGTTCTTTCTGTTTTATTGTGCAGAGCGTCCCATATCTTAGAGCGGACGAAGCCAGCGCAGACCCACCAATCTGGCAGGCCAAGGCTTGCTGCTGTCTGGATAATGCCCATCATCCAGTCATCTTGTTCGATTAGTCGAAGGATGCTTTCTTTATCCATTCGTCACAGCCCCTTTCTTGGCACTTGGGAACACTAGCTTCCACATGATCGGAATCCCCAATAGTAGAAGAAACACGAGAGCTAGTTTACCGTACGGCAACTTACCAATCATAAAATGCACAACAGCGAACACACCAATGGCCGCCATAGTAGTAAAGGTTTTAATCGTACTGGTATTTTCTATTGTCTCAGCTGACTCTGAAAAAGGATATATTTCTCCGTTTAATATTTTATATGTTAAAACGGTCGTACAAATGGCTGCTAGCAGGACAATTGCCAAGTCGAGTAGAATCCCCCATCCGTATAACCAAGAATGAAAAATACATAGAAGTAGATAAATCGGCAAGAAATATTTAACGAGCACTGCCTTTAAGGTCGCTGAATAAAAGATGCTCTTGTTCGCAATAGGAGCAACCCGCATGACCCAGATTGCCTTATACGCAGGAGAATACTGCAGCATATGAACAATGGTCGGAATCATTAGCAAGGAGAAATAAATGTTTAAAAAGCCACTCCCCTGTTTAATTTCCTCTAATGAAGACACTCGGTAGTTATTAAAGAAGAAAATAATTGGAATAAGAAAAGAAAAGGCCAGCAATGGATAGAGCTTTATTTTCATCTCTCGTTCTTTTGTAATCATCTTAGAAGAAAAGCGGAAAATCGTGCGTTCCTCTGGAGAAGTACAAATTAGCTTTGCCCATAAATTTGTGAATATCGCTTTCTCTTTTTTCCTTTTAGCAGAATCTGTTTGTAGCTTAATCAAGCCCCGTTCGAAGCCAGGCATACTGCGTACATAAACGATGATGGCTACAGCCGGTATGGTGATCGCTAGAATAGAGAGAAGTATAATTGGTGAGTCAGTTTGTTGATTCAAGAAAAGTTCAAATGGGGCACTGAACCAGAGCGGAGGAAGAATGACATGCCACCACTGGAAGGTATAAGTCAGATCCAGGTTGCTGATTTCAAATACCCGCCCGAAAAATTGATAGCCAACCATGATAAAGATAGCTAGTGCAATCTGTACATAAGAAATCATATCCTTCAGCTTTTCTCCGCTAAAGAATCGTAAAATTACATAATAAGCAAGTGCCGTTAGCGTCAAAGATAGCAATGCAACAAGTATTACTGATAGTAAGAAAATAAGTGTAAAAAGGATTCCTTGTACAAAGATACTGACGACTAGAGGCACTGCGACAAAAGATAAAGTAAGAAGCGATATGTAGTAGCCAACATGTATCACTTTCGCAGTATTCAACGTTCTTTTATTGATCGGTCGGGCCAATAGATTGTTTTTATCTCGTACATCTAATAAAACAGAGGAAAAATCGGATACCATGGAGCTCATTAAGAAAAAAAGCAGCACACTAAACATGATGCCCATGCCAAACATATAATTATCTCCAAAGAATAGAAACGGTGTCTGCATGAGCAGCCCGTACAAGCCGTAAATCCAGAGAGACTTGTAAAACTTATTGCCTTCTTTCTTCTGCTTCGTTCCTTCAATGATGGCAGGCATACGACGACCATCCATCGTAAGCTTCAACTGGAGTATTGCTCGCATTGCACCGTAGTCGATATCCATCTTGCGAAAGAAGGCTTGGAACTTATCTAAAAATTGTAGGAGGCGAAAATCATCCATTTTCTTTACCTCCACTTACAATCCCAACAAATCGATTGGCAATCTCCTCTTGCTCATGAAACCCGGTCAGCTGGTTAAAGATTTCCTCAAGGGAACGCTCCATATCTTGGTTTTGAAGTTCCTCAAAGGTTCCGTCCGCGACCACCTTCCCATCCACTAGCAAGACAATCCGGTTACTGATTTTCTCCACCACATCCATGATGTGCGAGGAATAAAAGATGGTTTTCCCGCTGCTTGCAAGCTTTGCAAGGATTTCTTTGATGACCATCACACTATTAGCGTCTAATCCGCTAAGCGGCTCATCCAAAAATAACAGGTCAGGGTCATGGAGCAGACTGGAGATAATCATCACTTTTTGTTTCATTCCCTTGGAATAAGAGGCAAGACGCTGATGGAAGACTTCTGCCAGCTGAAACTCTTTCATTAGTGCTGAGGCCTTCTGTTCCGCCTCCTCAGATGTAAGCCCATATAGCTCTCCAACAAACGTAAGGTATTCACTGGCAGTTAGATTTTCATACATATCCGCTATTTCGGGAACGTAGCCAATTCTCTTTTTGTAGGAAATATCTCCATCCGCAATATCCTTTCCAAATATCTCGATCTTGCCTTTATAACCTTCAATTAATCCAAGCATTAACTTTACTGTAGTTGACTTACCCGCTCCGTTTGGCCCGATGTAGCCGATGATTTGGCCACTATATACATCTAAATCGATACCGTTTAATACCTGCTTACTGCCAAACTTCTTGGAAAGACCTTGTAATGAAAGGATTTTTTCTTTTGTCATCCTCTAACCCCCTTCCTGCTATTTTACCATAATTTACTATGTGTTTTTATGTATATTTCATCATTTTATGAGTTAGTTGAAGTTTTAAATTGGAGGGTGTAGAGTGTGACTTATCGAGATGTATAGAGGTGAACTGAATATGACATCAAAAGTAATGGACAAAAAAACAATGCTCCTATTAATACTCGGAGTAATCTTCCTATCCTCTACGCTAAGGGCCCCGCTAACTTCAGTAGGCCCAATTATTTCTATCATAAAAGATGCGTTATCTATTTCCAATGTGTTGGCTGGCTTTATTACGACTATTCCACTTTTAGCATTTGCTGTCGTTTCTCCCTTTGCTCCTAAGGTGGCAAAAAAGTTTGGAATTGAATGGACATTGTTTCTCTCCACCATCCTGCTTGCAGTTGGAATTGTCACCCGCTCATCAGGAATTACCTTTCTTTTATTATTCGGGACAGTTCTTATCGGAGTAGCAATCTCTTTTGGGAACGTTCTGCTTCCAAGCTTGATCAAGCGAAAGTTTCCTTTGCATATTGGATTACTGACTGGAATTTTTACAGTGTCCATGAATTTATCTGCCGGACTTGGAGCAGGGATTAGCTATCCCATTGCCTCAGGTACAAATTTTGGCTGGCAGGGAGCACTTGGATGCTGGGCGATTCTAGCAGTGCTCGCATGTATTATATGGATTCCGCAGCTTGGCGGAAAGAAAAAAGAATCACTTGAATCCTCTCCAGCAGGCGAGACAGGTCATCGCTCCATTTTAACATCACCACTAACTTGGACCATTACGCTAGCTATGGGGCTCCAGTCTTTGATTTTTTACACGATGGCGGCATGGATACCTGAAATTTTACAAACAAAAGGAATGGATGCTGATCTTTCCGGCTGGATGCTATCCATCATGCAATTTGCTCAGCTTCCTATGACCTTTTTAATACCGATTTTAGCAGGACGAATGAAGAATCAACGATCACTAGTCTGGTTATTTTCCATCCTCAATGTTATTGGTTTTACCGGCTTATTATTTGGGGATGTGTCCCAAACCTTGTTGTGGATGATTATATTAGGTCTAGCAGGTGGCGCATCATTCGGACTTGTTATGATGTTCTTCTCTCTAAGGTCCCGAACGCCCATGGAGGCAGCGGAACTATCAGGAATTGCTCAATCGCTAGGCTACCTGCTAGCTGCAATTGGTCCAGTGTTTTTTGGCTATATACATGATGTTACCGACAGCTGGAATGGTCCGATTCTGCTGTTCATCTTGACGTCCATCTTACTATTGCTTGCTGGTCTGCATGCGGGTAAGGATTGCTTTGTATCAGAGGAATAGATTAGGAAAGAATTTAAACCGCCAAAATACTTGGCGGTATATTTTTTACACTCCAAATACCTTTTTTGCTAAAAATTGGTTTATTATAGAAATAAAGAGAGGGGTTGTTCACCATCCAATTAGGAAAATACCAATTCATGATTATTATTACATTGTTTCTAGTGACTATCTGTGTGTTGCTTTACCCTATTTTAATTAAGCCAAAAAATTCATTGGATTTATACTACCATATCATTCGCTCCGATGAATATGAGGATGTGAAGAAACTTGCTCTCGATAAAGAAGAAAGCCGTTTTACAAGAGAACAATATGAAAATATCATGGTGGATAGGGTCAGTCCCTCCAAAATCAGACAGTTTACTATTTTAGAATACGGTAAAAATGGGTCCATATTATTGGAGACCTCTCCAGGTACAAACCAGCTATACATTCTCCATACGGAGGAGCTGCCTGAGGATATCGCAGAGTACTTAAGAGAAATGAATGAAGATAACTAAAAACTGTAACGCTCAGTTTCAAAGGCCGTCTAATCTCATATGGAGGGATTACTGTGAAGCGAATGCTTATTCCTTTGTTATGCTGTACATTTCTTTCAGGATGTGGGCTTGAGCCTACAACCATAGAAAAGGAATATGAAGGAAGGCTAGATCAAGTGACGAAAATAGAAATAGTAGATGGAAGTACCGGAGAATTAGTTTACACCAAGGAGAAAGAAGAAATTAGCCATTTCATCAGTGAGATTAAGGATATCGTATTCACTCCAGATGAAAATCAAGAGAAACGAGAAGGATACCTTTATTCAATCAATTTCTATGAAAATAGCGAGAGAACATTTTATTTTAGCTTAAACACTCTTGGTGACCATTATTATGAGACAGAGCCTGAACTAAAAATTTCTGTGGAGCAGTTTTTTCTCGAAATAAAAGACAGTTGATAGAAAAAGTACAGTCCTATCTCTCTTATTATAAGTAATAGAATTTCAGCACACGAGAATAGGGATAAAACTAGTCAGGGAGAGCTTAGCCTCTTATTATCATCCTATCAATCCTTTAAAAAATTTCGGAAAATTGTTACTACAAGACTGAAAAGGAGGAATATCATTGGTTACTAAAAAAATACTTTCCTATCTAGTAGCTTTTAGTCTTTGTATTACCATGCTTTCTACTCAAGTTTTTGCAGATGCAGAGAATACGAAACGTGAATTTTCCGATGTACCTGCCCATAAACCTTATGCCAAGGCTGTTTATGATTTAGCTGAACGTAATATTATCGGGGGCTATCCCGACGGCACTTTCAATCCAGGTGCCTCTATTACTCGTGGCCAGGCAGCTTCTATTATTGCCAAGCTATTAGATTTACCAACAAAGAATGTGAAAAACCCTGGCTTTCAAGATGTAAATGAAAATCTTTGGAGCTATGGAGCAATTGCCGCAACAGTTGATAGAGGAATTTTCAAAGGATATGAGAATGGCCGTTTTGGACCAAACGATCCCATCACACGTGGACAAATGGCTTCTATTCTAATAAAGACATTTGGATTCCATTCCTATCAATATCACTATCAATCTTCACCATTTACTGACATTGATAAAGCGATGAGTCACCAAAATGCAATTATGACGTTACATGAGCTAAGTATTACGTCAGGCACCTCCCCTACTACATTTAGTCCCAACCAACCGATTACTAGAGCACAGGCCGCTGTTCTCATTACAAACACAGAAAAAACAGCTGCTAATAAGATTACGCTCAAAGGGAAGGATTTTGGTTGGTCTGAGTTTAGGGGCTACAATGACTACCAAGCGGATAAATATGTCCCGTCAGAGCAAGTAGAACCTTCTATTATAAAAGTGATCCCAACAAGAACCTTCTCGGATGCACTTCAAATTATCCCTTTAAAAACCGGCACTCAAAAGCTTGTCATTTCTGGGGCAAATGAAACACAAAATGGGTCTGAATCGAAAAAATTCTATGTGCATGTAAGTAATCAAAACGGTAAGTTAGTCGCTGATATGGAAGAAACAAAGGATGTTTTGACGACAGATGTTCGGTTGAGAGCTGCTAAAGATAAGGTGAAAGCAATCTCACTGATGTCGACTGACGGAAAAATAATAAAAGAAAATGTTCCATTCAAGATTTGTCCAGAGAATAGTAATCTAGCGGACTTAACACTGATTTGTATATCACTGAGCGAACCAACAGAAAATTTAGCGGTAGTTGAATATGAAAACGGGAAAAAAGTAAATTACGCACTATCAAGTAGCGCTCAGCCAAATAATTTTTATTATCGAACCGCTTCCATCTTAGTTATACCAAAGGTGACCGTGGACTTAACGAAGGAGCAAGGCGACTTTAGTGAGTTCGTTCTCCGAAAGGAAGACGAAAAGATCATCAAAGTAAAAAAAGATGCTAAGGCTAATATCTTTCAAATTGAAGGAATCGGTGAAGGATACGCCTATATTGACTTCCCAAAAAGTGATCGAAAGAAAGATGGCGTCTTGGGACTTTATATCAGTGTAAAAAAAGTGGCAAACCAGTTCCAAGTAGAAGTTGAATACTATACCTACGAGGACATATTTCATTGATAAATGAAGAAGATAAATGCTGGGAGGTGTTCCATAAGTTTCTACTTATGGGATGCCTTTTTTAGATTAAAAGAAATCCTAGAGGCTTCCCCTTATACACTCGAAGAAATTTCACGATGAACCATTTACATGATAAGCAGCCAGTCACAGTTTCCATGGCTGCTTGTTTTTTTATTATAATAGTCTGATTTTTCTTTTAACAAATACGCTTGAATGGTAATATTGATTAAAGGAGGTTTAAAATGGGAGATATTTTATTTTCAATCATTCAAATGAGCTTCATTAAATCCTATCTTAGCTATTGTATTTTGTTTTAATCTCGTCGAAATCATCAAGAAAGCGAATCAGGGCGAAAAAGCCATTGATAAAAATTTCCTATGGTTGACCATTTCGGGTGTATATATCATTACGTCAATCACTTGGATGATTAGTGCGGAAATGAATATGGGATGAAACATTAGGAGAAAAACAGTTTATAAGGAACCAAACCGAAAGAAGTGAAAATGTGATTAAAAGGAAACTGATAGCAGCCTCCCTATGTACGTTTGTATCCACTACTTTGGGAATATTGCTTTTGAACCTCGTATATGAAGGCGGAAAAGCTAGCGACTTCCCGTTTCTCGTTATAAAAAACTGTTTATGGCTTTTTCCACTTGTTCTTATATTCGGGGCACCAGTATCCATTCTATCGGATTATGTCACTAGAAGACTTTCCGCTAAGAGCCGTACAGTAATCGCCCTAATTATACACTTAATCTTCGGAATCATTTTCGGACTCCTTCTTCTATCGAATATTGATTTTCCAATAGGCCTGTTTACATTAAATCTTTCTATGGTAGCTTCCCCAATAACCGCTTTCTGTTTTTGGTTAATAGATGAACTAATAAAAAGGAAATTCCCAGGTATAGATAATAAAACAACGAGCGTTCAAGCGAATGTGTAATAGGAGAAATGGGGAGATGATGGAAAAGTGTTTTTAGTATTTTTGTTAAACCCAATCTTTGCTATGGTTTTCTGTTTAAACCTTATTGGGATGTTGAAAAGATTGCATCAAGGAGAAGAAAAAATAACGAAAAATGCTTTTTGGCTAACCTTTTCAGGGATTTTTATTGTCACTACTATTACTTGGATGCTGATGTCTATGTATTAATATACACCCAATATGACGGGAGATTAATATGAAGCTAAAAGAAATGATTTCATCCACTACCTGCTTGGTCGTATTGCTGAATTTATTGATCATGATTTTTATAAAGAAGACATTGATGACCGCAGACATCCCTGTAAGCTATAGCTTGGAAGAGCTGAAGGATTTGAGCATCCTGGCGATCGTCACGAGTATGGTACTCTTTCTTCTACTACTATTTACACGAAAATATATACTATATACATTGAGCATTTATGCTATCCTGCTTATTTTCCGAGTTGTTTCGATGGTCAATAATCAAATCGACGAAGTTACTCGTCTAGATCAACTGCTGCTTTTTATGGTTCTCTGCCCTTTCATAGGTGGGTTTTTCCTTATTAAAAAGAAAAATACAAGGAACCAGCACTTATAGAATGAGCCGTCCAGCCTTGAATCTGAGACGGTAATTTTTTTGTGAAACCTTATGTTTACTGCTCCAGCGGCTTTTCATGAAGTGTACCAAAATCCTCTTCCACCTTTATCCCCAACCTGATCTAACTAAACTTTTTTATTTTCCTATGCGTATAATGTAAGAAATACTTTACTTTTTGTAAGAAGTTCTTTACATTTAAGGTATATGATGGGGAGGATAGAAATGGAAATAAAAAATCGGTTGAAGGAACTGCGAGCAAGATCTAACCTTACGCAAAAGGATTTATCTGAAAGAGTAGGTGTAACACGTCAGACCATTATAGCGTTGGAGAAAGGAACCTATGTGCCTTCGTTATTACTTGCGATGAATATTGCGGAAGTGTTTCAGGAACCCATCGAACAAATCTTTTTCAAGGAGGATGGAAAGTCAGAATTGTTATTTTCGAAACTTTTAGCAAGATTATTATTGTTGGCTTAATGGCATATACATTGGGGTTTGCGTATGAGAATATCTGGTTGATGGATGAATTTGATCGAGGCTTGGCAAGCGGAGAAATAGTGTTAGATGAAGTGAAATTTAGCATATGGCCATTTGTAGTCAGCTTTATGTTAATAATCATTTATATGGTAATCTCTGTTAAATTAAAGCCAAGAAAACGGGCTAACTTCCTATTAAAGTTTGAAGAATTCCAGGAAGCTGATGAACGGGAGTTGGTTATCACTAATAAGGCAGCAAGAGCTTCTCATGTGACTTTCACATTTTCTGCCATATTGGCAATGACAATGATGGTTTTTTCCACTGGGCTCATATATGAACATCCCGCTTTCCCTTTATATTTATTTGCCGCAACCATAATCGCCTCCAGTATTGCATACGCTCTTGCCTGGTGCATAGAATTTAATAAATAAAAAAACGCACTGAGCGTTTCGTTCAGTGCGTAAGTAATAATGATTATGGAAACTTTGTTACAGAATTAAATCCGCTTCCACCTATTTATATGGCTGCTTTTGATAAACATAATTTGGTGTAACTTTTTTATTATCATAGGGCTTATGAAAAATATGAGTGGTTGCGGGAGACATTGGTGGAATGAGCCAAGACCAGTTGCCAGTCACTTCTCTGCCTGCCCCCTGCTCAAGCTCCTCGAATTTCTTGAATTGCTGAGCAGCAGTGTGATGGTCGACAATGCTCACGCCGTCTTCCTTAAAGGAATAAAGGACTGCAGCGTTAAGCTCCACCAATGCTCGGTCCTTCCACAAGGAGGCATTCGATTTCGTATGTAATCCCATCCGCTCCGCAATCACCGGCAGCATATTGTAGCGATTATCATCCGCTAGGTTTCTCGCACCTATCTCCGTTCCCATGTACCAGCCGTTAAAAGGAGCAGCTGGATAAGAAATCCCGCCAATCTCCAGCTTCATGCTAGAAATCATCGGAACCGCATACCATTTTAACTCTAGTTCCTCGAACCAGTCATATTCCGGGTGTCTAAGCGGAACCTCTAAAATATACTCCTCCGGTATATCGTAAAACCTAGGATTCTTTCCATCTACTTGAATGACTAAAGGTAGGACATCAAAGCGCCCGCCCCTCCCCTTCCATCCAAGCTGTTCACAAGCTTTTGTAAATGCAAGAGAATCCGAGTCTCCAACTATCCCATCGGGCGTTTCATATCCTGCATAGCGAATCAGCTGGTGGTTCCAAATTCTCACCCGGTCGGGAGAAAAAATGGTGATGGTTGGTCTGATGCGCCCTTTATTTGTAGCGAATTGAATATGCTCTAGCAATGCTTGAAAGATGCTATCTTCATCCACTAGTTCCCGTTTATCTATCACATGCAGGCTTCGCCAAAATAAACGACCAATGCACTTGTTGCTATTACGCCAAGCAACCTTCGCACCATACGCCAGCTCTTCCTCGGTTTGATTGTAAGTTTCCTTTTCTTCTATTTCCTTTTTCACTTGGGTGATCCGTTCAGTAAGCTCTTCTTCCGACTTGCCCGTTTCTCTATAAAATAGTTGAAGATACTCCAACGCCTCGCTCATCATCTGACCTTCCCCCTTAACCTTACTTTTCATGTTAGGGAAATGGAATCAATGAAACAAGCACGTTTAGGCAGAAAGTTGTGATGGTTTTATGAAATGTGCTGGCAGAGTAATACGTTTTAAGGAATTAATGTTTTTATTCGTTTGTAACGAAAAGAGGGGGAATTTCGTCTATTTAATTTAACAATACGTTAGGAGATGAGTAATATTAAAAAAATTGCTTTTCTATCTCTATTACTTGTAATTATGTCTTCTTTCTCGGTTCAGGCATTGACATGGGCGATCGATTTTGTTGTTTGGGAAGGAAAGGTTTATGAAGTGAAACAAGAGGACGTTATCGAAAATGATAAAATCGGTAAAGTTCTAGGAGAAGTAAAGACACAGCCTGATGGGAATAGTGGTGATTATCACGGTAACGCCTCCAACATTTATCCAATAGGAACAAAATATTATGAGATAAAAGGCATATCAACTTCTTCTGCAATTGCAGTTAAAGAAGACGATTATTGGATAAAGTGTGTCTATGTTCATAAAGCACCTTTTCATCTATTGAACATTTTAACTCATCCATTATTCATCATTTCTATTGTACTAATTGTATTGATTTTATTTGGAACTATATTCCGAATAACACGTAAATACCACCAATGAAAAAAGGACTCTGCACAAAAGCGGAGTCCTTCTTATTAGCTTAAACCAACAGGTTATTTCAAATGACGAGTTAGTCTTTCGTATGCATTTTTTACGCGATCTTCTGTTGGTGGCTCTGTACCTTCTAGAGGGTATTTCAAGTTGAGTGCTTCCCATTTATATTCCCCAAGCTTGTGGTAAGGTAACACTTCCACTTTCTCTACGTTCTTCAAGGTACCAATGAATTCACCTAATCGATCTAGATATTCATCAAAATCTGTTACGCCTGGTACAAGTACGTGGCGAATCCAAACTGGAATGTTTTTATCGGATAAATATTGTGCGAATTTCAGAATATGGTCATTGTATTTACCTGTTAATCGCTTATGCTTCTCTCGATCAATATGCTTTAAATCAACTAAAATAAGGTCTGTATACTGAAGCAATTCATCTAATTGACTTAGATATTCAGGACGCTCAGAGAAATTCCCGCCGGAGGAATCAATCGTTGTGTGAATCCCCTTCGCCTTACACGCCTTGAATAGCTCTGTTATAAAAGGCATTTGTAATAAAGGCTCTCCACCACTTATTGTAATACCACCGCCTGAAGACTCCATAAATGGACGATAGCTTTCTAGATCTTGAATGATTTCATCCACCGTCATTGTTTTACCAGTGCCGATTTCCCAAGTATCGGCATTATGGCAATATTGACAGCGAAGCAAGCAGCCTTGCGTGAATACAATATATCTGATTCCTGGACCATCAACTGTACCACATGTCTCGATGGAATGAATATTCCCTTGTATCATAAAATTCTCCTCCTATGTTCTAGATACACAAAGAAGCTAAATAGTTCCTAGTAAAACAAAAGACCAAAAAGAATAACAACTGTTATCAGCGTGTCATCCGAATTTGGTCTTTGTCTAGCTACAGCGCCTAGTAGACTCACCCACCTCCTAAGCTTTAGGAGGTGGATTTTCGTCTAGAAGGATTTAAACAGGGCACTACTGCTTTCTGTATTACATACTTCCGTGGAAAGTACGGTTAATTACATCGATTTGTTGTTCACGAGTTAATTTAATGAAGTTAACTGCGTAACCAGATACACGAATTGTTAATTGTGGGTATTCTTCTGGATGCTCCATAGCGTCTAATAAAGTATCACGGTTAAATACGTTGATATTTAAGTGGTGACCTTCTTTAGATGCATATCCATCAAGAATTGCAGCTAAGTTAGCAATTTGACTTTCATCGTCCTTACCTAATGCTTTTGGTACCATAGAGAATGTGTTAGAGATACCATCTAAAGCGTGTGCATATGGAAGCTTAGAAACAGATGCTAATGAAGCTAATGCACCTTTTGTATCTCTTCCGTGCATTGGGTTTGCACCAGGAGCGAATGGCTCACCAGCACGACGTCCATCAGGTGTGTTACCTGTTTTCTTACCATACACTACGTTAGAAGTGATTGTTAAAATAGACATTGTTGTTAAAGAATTACGGTAAGTAGCGTGTTTGCGTAGCTTAGTCATGAATGTTTCTACTAAGTCTACTGCCATTTGGTCTACGCGATCATCGTTGTTACCGTATTTAGGATATTCGCCAGTTGTTTCGAAATCAACCGCAATACCGTTTTCGTCACGGATTACTTTTACTTGACCATATTTAATAGCACTTAAAGAGTCAGCTACAACACTTAGTCCAGCGATACCAGTTGCCATTGTACGAAGGATCTTTGTATCGTGAAGTGCCATTTCGATTCTTTCATATGCGTATTTGTCGTGCATGTAGTGAATTACATTTAATGTGTTGATATATAATTCAGCTAGCCAATCCATCATTGTATCAAAACGAGCCATTACTTCATCGAAATCTAAGATATCAGAAGTAATTGGTGCGAAACGTGGAGCAACTTGAACTTTAAGTTTTTCATCCACACCGCCGTTGATTGCATATAGTAATGTTTTTGCTAAGTTTGCACGAGCTCCGAAGAATTGCATTTGTTTACCTACACGCATTGCAGATACACAGCAAGCAATTGCATAGTCATCGCCGTATTCTAAGCGCATGATGTCATCGTTTTCGTACTGAATCGCACTTGTTTGGATAGACATTTTCGCACAGAATTTTTTGAAGCCTTCTGGAAGCTTAGTAGACCAAAGAACTGTTAAGTTTGGCTCTGGAGCTGGTCCAAGGTTTGATAATGTGTGTAAGAAACGGAATGAGTTTTTCGTTACTAAAGGTGTTCCATCTAATGAGATACCACCGATTGATTCTGTTACCCAAGTTGGGTCACCACTGAATAACTCGTTGTAATCAGGTGTACGAGCGAATTTTACAAGACGTAATTTCATAACGAAGTGGTCAACTAATTCTTGTGCTTCCACTTCTGTTAATGTACCGTTTTGTAAATCTCTTTCGATGTAGATATCTAAGAAAGTAGATGTACGACCTAAGCTCATTGCAGCTCCGTTTTGCTCTTTAATCGCTGCAAGGTATCCGAAGTATAACCATTGGAATGCTTCGCGAGCGTTAGATGCTGGAGCAGAGATATCAAATCCGTGTGCAGCAGCCATTTCTTTTAATTCGCCTAAAGAACGAATTTGCTCGGAAAGCTCTTCGCGAAGACGGATTGTGTCTTCGGACATAACTTTGCCCATGTTTTTCATGTCTTTTTTCTTTTCGTTAATTAAGAAGTCTACACCGTATAGAGCTACACGACGGTAGTCACCGATGATACGACCACGGCCATAAGCATCTGGAAGACCAGTGATGATACCAGCTTTACGAGCTAACATCATTTCATCTGTGTAAGCATCGAATACACCTTGGTTGTGTGTTTTACGGTATTTTGTAAAGATTTCTTTTACTTCTTCATCTACATGGAAACCATAAGATTTCGCAGCTTGTTCAGCCATACGAATTCCACCAAATGGTTGTAAAGAACGTTTGAATGGAGCGTCAGTTTGGAAACCTACAACTGTTTCTAATTCTTTGTTAAGGTATCCAGGACCGTGAGAAGTGATTGTAGAAACGACTTTAGAATCTAGATCTAAAACGCCACCAGCCTCACGTTCTTTTTTGTTTAGGTCCATAACTTGTGCCCATAGTTTTGTAGTAGCTTCTGTTGGTCCAGCTAGGAATGAATCGTCTTTATCATATACAGTAATGTTGTTTACAATGAAGTCACGAACATTAATTTCTTTGTTCCAATTTCCTAATTGAAAGCCTTTCCATTGTTCCATGTTTTTATCCGCCTCTCTAGTTGTTTGTATAACAGAAAGTAAATTTCTTATGTAACAGATTATATAACCAACCGAAAAAAGATGAAAGCCCTATCATCAAAAAAATATTGAACAATTTGTGGACTCGAGTCCAATTACTTCCACTATATCTTGTTTTAAAGGGTTTTTAACTACTGGCAGCAGTGATTTTCTGCCATTTTTCTGATATTATATTCTATTTAGAAATGAATATAAGTCAAAGTTTTTTCTGAAAAAATAAAATCTGTACCATATAAGTAAAATAAACTGTACTATAAAAAGAATGAGTCAAACAGATTTGTTATAAAACAATTTGAAAGCGATTACAAAAAATAAAAGGATGTTATATACAACATCTTGCCCACTACAAAATACTGAATAAAACAAGTGAAAGCACTTACGATTCCTCCTAGTGATAAGAAGGTCATAAGTGCTTTCCTAACTTTGAACCTGTGGTTCTCTGCTGCGACGGACGCTTTCCGCAGGGGGAGCGGGTAAGCCATAGCCGAACGCTGTCGCGTACCGTTGCTATGTCTCACCTGTCTCCCTACCCCTGCCGGAGTCGCCGACGCTACTCCGAACCATTTATTGTTCCCTACTAGACTTAAATATTAGATAAATAAATTTGAACAAGAATCGAACCTATTATGAAAAGAATAGATTCGATTCTTGATCCTAACTTGGTTGTTTTATGGTTTGCTATGGATAGGATTACAGTTGAAAAACGAATCCAGTCATCCAAAGTAACACTATGCAACCACTCAACTAGAGTCTTTTTCGTTACCAATACTGTTGTTATGACGAGAGCAAAACCACATGGAGCCTTTCCATCTAAAGTTCTAATCTGCATAATAAAGACTAAACCACAACCAGTGATTTAGCCTTGTCAGTAATTTCACTATTTATAGGAAGGTTTATATAAATCGTCCTTCTACCTATTCTGTCTTTTCAACGCCCCTTACCTCTTCTACCAATTTGGCATGGACTACTCTTCTTCCATTCTCTAGCTCTCTACTGCATGTGGAGAGGGTCAGGATTTTATCCTCTGGGGTTACTTGTACTTTTTCATTACTAAGCTGCGAATGGGCTAATATCTCGTCCAAGAAATTTGAGTATTCTTCCGTTGAATCAAATTTCGTCTCCAAGTAATTGAAATTTGGTTCTGTATTATAAGTAGAGAAAATCATCCATTTACGGTAAACATCCTGACTATACACGTCAATATAAATATGCTCGTCAAAAAAATCATGGTCGCTGTAGTCATTTAAATCATGAAACATGGATCCATTTTTCATATTGTGCCCATATAGAATCGTATGTTTATCGGAAAAGTCCGCGGCATTGTGGTAGTCCATAAAAATGCTTCCATAAATAGACTCTTCACCTGAACAGGTATGCGATAAGTAGTAGCTATTGTCACCCGCTTGAACAATCGGATAATCGATAGCTGTATCTGCGATTGTAATCCAACCGATTATATCGTCATCAATTTCTTCCTGTTCTTCCAGTTCTTCAAATTCATATTCTTCCTCTACTATTAGTTGTTTTTCTTCTTCGATATGCTCTTCCATCTCATGATATTGAACCTCATCCTCAACATTTTGAACCAACATAACTCCTGATCCAATAAAAACAATCAAGAGACTCATAAATATGAGTCCAGAAAAGAACTTTTTCATCTATCCCCACCTCTTCTTTTTGCAATGAAAACAGAGAGCCTCTACCATCATTTAGAGGCTCCCTGTATCTTAATTTTTGAAACTATTTAAACCTTCCGCCATCCTTAGCCTCTTTGTTTTCTTTTATATACGTATAAGCCGATTCCAGCTACAGCAAAAACAAATAGGATGACTAAGGTGTTAGTGGTAGCGTCTCCAGTTTGAGGGTTTTTACCCCAGTCGATAATTTTATCTATTGTTGTGGAAACCCCACCTACTACTCCCTCATCTTCAGATACTTTCACAACTACGGAAGACTCTTGGATAACTTGATTTCCATCTATTTCAATAGAAGCTGTAGCGATATTCTCTAGTTCGCCTACGTTCTCAGCAGTAACGACATACTCTTGCGTGAATGTTTTAGACTCATTAGTAGCTAATTGGTCGATGACAGTATCAAGACCAAGCAACTCGTCCTTCACAAGCACGTTTGTTAAAGCTTTATTTCCTGTATTCGTTACAACGATTGTGTAGGTTACTGTTTCGCCAACTTCCGCTTCTGTTTTATCTGCTGTTTTTTCTATAGCGAGGCTTACATTTTCACGCATATTTTCATACGTGAGCTCTTCTTTTTGACCAGGCTCTTCAATGTTAATGACTTTACTTTCTTTATTTAAAATATATCCTGCTGGCGCTTTTGTTTCTTCCACTAGATATTCACCATATGGAAGGTTCGCAAATGATACCATCCCATTTTCATCAGTCGTTAATGTATCAACGACTTTTCCTTCTTGATTGGTAAGCTGAAACTCTGCTCCTCCCAGCGCTTCATTCGTGTCCATATCTGTTTTGGTAATCTCAAGAGAACCTACAGGTGTATTTTCCACTTCTTGTACCCACTCATGTTTCTCGCCTTCTCCATCGCCAATTTTAATCGGCCATTCGGTTGCGTCTTTCATATATCCTGCTGGGGCTTCTGTTTCTGTCAACGTATACTCTCCAAATGCTAATTCCGGGAATACAAGAGTACCATCTTCACCTGTTGTAAGTGTCTTTTCGAAGTCCTTGCCCTTTAATGTGAACGTAGCACCTTTCAAGCTCTCCTTACTTACTGAATCTACTTTCTTGATGCTCAACGATCCCACCGGTTTATAGTTAGTTGGATAATTCTTCACGACCACAACACCATCTACAAGTTTTGCATCCGCAGAATCAGCTAACGTCAATACGCCCTTTTCATCAATACTGAACGCAATGGCTTTTTCAGGATCCACATATCCTTCCTTCACGACACTCTCTACCAGCTCGTATTTACCTGGAAGAAGATCTTTCACAACTACCATTCCATTTTTATCTACTGGATAGGTTCCCATGTTGTAGGTACCTTCTTTTCCGAGGAAATAAAGATCGAAAGCAACACCCGTCAGTGCTTCATCCTTCTCGTTCGTCTTTTGAAGCTTCAGGTCTGCCGTAACAGGATTGCTCACTGGAATATCTAGCGTTACAGAGTCGGTTGCTCGGATAGAAGTCAAGCCTTCCGCAACACCAACTAGCACCTGAGAAACCTCACGTCCAGTTGCAACACCGTCTCCATCCTTGTCAGCTGGCTGTGGCTCGTAAAGGTATGCACCCTTAGGCAGTAACTGTTTTCCTTCCACTACTACACTGATGGTCTCTCCTGCTTTTGCCTCAATCACCATATCGTACTCGGAAGTACCCAGCTTCACTTCTTTCGTGATTGACTCAGAGGCTGTTGTTGCGGTAATGACAATGTTATCCTCTTCGCTAGTACCACCATTGTTTAGCTGTACTTTAAGCGCTACATTGTAAGCGTCCTGCTTAGCTTGAACAGGCTCAGCCCCTTCAATCTTCACATGGTTAATGACGATCTGATTTTGGTTAGCCTTTTCTCCTTTAAGCCCTGCTAGGTAGTTTGCCAATCTATTGACTCTTTCACCAGCTTCTTTATTAACAGTTAAATGACGTTTCCCAACACTCCACCAATCCCACAGCTCGTTCGTATAATCGTGCATTCCGCTTCCCCACTGTGTATTGGCATTCAAATCGAACGTCCTGCTATATTGGTAGACGTTTTCCCCTATTTCTGTTCCATTTGAATAATTCCAGATTGCCATCTGTACTCCAGCGATAATATCGCTACGAGTAAGCTGATCGGCACCTTCAAAGTTTGCCGCTGCCAGATTTGCCTTCATCTGATCCAGAGAAAGATAAGGATAGGAATTGGAAACAATCGCACGAATATGTTCAGCAGCCTCTGCCCCGTAGTAGGTGCTGTCCTCCAAATTCACACGCTGATAAAAGGTACCATTTTCTAAACCGACCATAGCGTCACTGCAATAGACAACTTCATAGTTGCTTTTGCCAAAAGAATACTGTCCATTCGGAGTCCATTCTCCTGCATATTTAGCGGTATCCACTAGCACCAGTGTTTGAGGAATCTCAGTGTCCTTGCCCCCATTTGTGCTGAGCATATGGTTACTAAGCTCATATGCATATTTCGGATATACAGCCTGATACTGATAGTCTTGTACACCGGTATTTACAGTATCAGAAACTTGCGTAAAAACTGTGTTTAGGTTGTCATCTAGCTTTTTCACAAGCTCAGGATCAATGGATGCTTTCTCCTTGTCCGTCAGTGCTGCATATGCCTCGGCAGCTTCTTTGCGAGCAGCTCGCATATCTGCAAGATATTGCTCATATTCTGCTCTCTTCTGCTCATGATTCGCTGCGGTTTTATCAGAATATGTACCGGATGCCTTGAAGCTCGCTCTCTTGTTCTGCATTTCCTGCAGTGTATCAATCTCTTCCAGTTTTGCTGTGACACTGTTCACGGCTTCTTCATCTGCAAAATCCACCGTTGGCATCATCGTCAGAATCAAACAGACAACCAACAAAACCGACAATCCTTCTAAAAACTTTTTCATCTGAAGTCCTCCTTACTACTCCATCACTATCAACAGAGGATAACCCACCCTTGATTTATTCCTTGAAGTGAAAACCAAGATGCCATAACAATCAAATAAATCAGTTTGTACAAATGAATAAAGTGAATACGGACAAAACGAAAATTTTTCTAGTAATCTATCTAGGTAACTTTGTGCAACATTTCACAAGTAAACTCAAAAAATATACTAATCGTTTCACATATTTTCGCAAAAATATTATTACTACAAAAACTTTTAGCTTTCTAAGAGCCTTGTTTTGTCTCTCTCATCTAACATCTTCCTATTTGCACTCTTTTCTCAAAATTTCAGCATCTCGAGGCTCTATTCGACCCCACTGTTAGGCTCAAATTATAGAGTAATGTTCATTTTTCTTCGGCAAGAATATTAGATCTAAGCTCAAATGATTTATTTACGGGGATATAACCCGTTAGCTTGCAGGTCAGAGTAAATCCTGTACCTCTGTAGTAATCATCATTATAAAATATCTCTAAGATAGGCACAATTTATTATTTGTGAATAATTTTTAACAAATAATAAATTAGTAGAAATCGTACGATTTTGTTAAATTAATTGGAATGGTATGTCGGATTTCGAGACAACAAATTATTTAGCTGCTATATAAAAAAGCCTCGATTCACAAAGGAATCGAGGCTTTGTTTATATGGGGATCATGGGAGTAGATCTTGGATTATAATTCCTCAGATACACCAAGAATAATAATCCCTAAAATGACTAACGCCACGACCGAATATTGACCTTTTGTTAGCTTTTCTTTTAAGAAAATACGCGATAGTAAAATCGAGAAAATACTATATGACGCTATCATCGGTGCTGAAATAATCGCGTTACCTGCCATTGCAAATACATAGAAAAATTGACCGATCGTTTCAAAAATAGCGGCTGAAATACGAGTACCTTCCTTAAATGGATTTACAGTAACACCTTTCAAGAAATGTAAGTATAAGAAAATAAGGAACGCACAAATCGCAAATGTAAATTCATAGGCAAGTAAGGCGTTATCTTCACTAATTAGCTTCAGCTCATCTAAGTAAATACCATCTAAAAACGTACCGACACCATCTAAAATCGCATATAAAATCGGAAATAAAATCGCAATAAAGCCAATTTGATACTTTTTATCATCAGCGGTTAATGTATGCCGAATTTCATTTAACTCATAGCGACGTTCAAGAACACCCAGGAATACGACACCAATCGTAATACATGCAATCCCAATTAACTCTAACGCACTAAACGTATGCGAGAAAAAGAAAAATAATAAGAGACTCGTAATAACACCTGAAGAATTTTGAATTGGTGAAGAAATAGAAAGGGCGATGTAACGTAGACCGATATAGCCAATCGTCATCGATAAAATATAGAAAAACGATACAGGTAAATATTTTACAAGCTCAAAAAACTCAAACGTTAAATCGTTCCAAAGCATATAAAATAATCCGTGTACACCCATGACAATCCCGACCATAATGACGATTTTGAAATGGCTATACTTATCTTCTGGATTTGACCCTTTTTTATAAAAAAGATCCGCACAGCCCCATGCTAGAGCTGTTAATAATGCAAATAAAAACCACATAATAGACTCCTTTTTAACAATGATTAACCTTCTAAATTATAGCATTGCATCTTATAAAGCATACAGCGATATTTTGGAAAAACTGTCTCATTTACTTGATATGACCTTCGACAGGTAGAGCTTTGGTTTGTTTAGCAAACTCCCTCAGTCATACCTAGCCCTCTATGAGTTTTGTGTTCCTCGAATTGTGCTTTGATTTCACATTGCCATGTGCACCCTTGCTCTTGACTAACCCTACTTTTGTCATCGAGTATCGGGACTAGCACCCTATAGTTCATGCGCATGCCGGGTGCACCTGAAAAAGGCACACACCTTTTCAAGAATTGTGCCTTTTTGTTGAATAACGTGCTTACCAATAAATTAATGATAATAAAAGCTTTTTTTAAAGATCAGCCATAAGTTTTCCGTAATAAAATAAAGTATAAGCTTTCCATTTGGAAAATTTATGTTTTACGTAACAGCAATCCGTGAAATTTAGTACATTTAACAATATGGTGACGCCGGGAGTCGAACTGCTATCTATTAGAAACCTTATAATACATACATTTATAAGAGTTTTAAAAATTTTTTGAATTCGTTGAATGCCAAACTAAATGCCTTATCAATAAATTAGCGTTTCGGGGGACAAATTAACTAATTTAGAAAGTAATAATGCTTGTTCACCTGTTTCATTAAGAACCTTTTTTAATTAGCTATTAAACCACCACTCCTCAGATTTGATGGAGTGGTGGTTTTAACGTACAGTTATATACTTTAAGTCCTTATATATTAAGGTTTTTCTTATTTCTAGTTAGGTTGTTTTATACCCTTTTCTGTTTAATATCATATTTTTTTGCGAAATTTTTGCGACAAACAATATTTACGTATTACATAGTTTTCAGGTTATTTTAATAAGCAGAAATGGCCTATAGTGGGTCTTGGCACTATATTTGTATATATCCCTTTACTCGCTGATTAATATCATATAATCCTATACAGTTAAAAATTGATTTAACTATAGTTCAATGTTTGGTATATTAATCCTTATAACATAAAAAATTACATCTAAGGGGTTAGGGAAAATGGTTAAAAAATTCTATGCTGTTCGTCAAGGTAAGGTTCCTGGCATATATCTGACTTGGGGAGAGTGTCAAAAACAAACAAGTGGTTATAAAGGTGCGGAATTTAAAAGTTTTTCAACTCAGGAAGAAGCTGAACTTTACATTCAATTTATAGATGCCTCTACTCCTACTACTAAAAATAACAGTACGAATGAAATTGAGAGTTATTTAAAACAACTATCAGATGATACTATTGTCGCTTTCGTTGACGGTAGCTTTGATAGTACATCACAGAAATATGGATATGGTGTTATACTAATAGACAGTAAGGGAAATGAAGAAGAACTACTAGGAAATGAAGATAATAAAGACTATACAGATTCAAGAAACGTCGCTGGAGAAATTGCAGGTGTACAGAGCGCAATAAATTATGCTATAGTTAATAGTTATAAAAAGGTAGTAATTTTTTACGATTATGAAGGAATAGAAAAGTGGGCTCAAGGAGAATGGAAAGCTAATAAAAAGATCTCAAAAGATTATGTTAGTTTTATAAAGGGTATAGAACACAGTGTACAACTTGAATTTCGCAAAGTAAAAGCTCACTCAGGTATTGAATATAATGAAAGAGCTGATGCCTTAGCTCGCAAATCTTTGCTAAATAAAGGTATCAAAGGAAACTCTAACGGTTCTATCTCTCTCTCTGGAATAGACATGGACGATTTTAATATTATTATTGACTTACTTCAACAAGAGAACCAAGATATAAAGCCCTTAATAAATACTTCATTTAAAAACAGGAAAGTTGTTAACCTGAAATTAAATAAAGAACAGGTGACTATTACCATTTTTAATAATGGCACTACTACTATACAAGGAAAACAATCAAAATTATTAGAAGCCTTAATGGTATTAGTAATTCAATTAATACCCAATGAAAATGAAGTAGTAGAAATTTTAAATGATTATCACGATGTTAGTATCCCTAAAGATGAGTTAGAGTTAACTTTTGATTCTTTAGTGCCTAATTTCTCTTCAACAAAAACAGGTAATCCTAAATTGTTAAATGTATTAAAGCAAGCTGCATATAATACAATGTTAAAAGGTCAGCGACCGGACTATACCGACCTAGCTACACCAGGTCTTAGAGTACTTGAATTTTACCTTAAAGAAATCCTTATAAATATAAAAGGTATTATTCCTTATAAAGATGCTAAGAATAGTATTAATTGTTTTGATAAAGATGCTAATAATATATATTACATTCAACCTATTCATCAGCCTAATTTTACACCCGAGGAACTCAATTATGTTAATGAATTATATAACTTTTATTACAACCACAGACACACACTAAATCATTGGAATATTGATGGTACTACTAGAACCCTCAAAACAATGCAAGAAGCCCGTGATTTAATTAAGAATAATTTAGAATTGATAAATCGTTTTTATTTAACTTTTTAGGAGGTTAGTTTATGGGAAATGTCGTGATAAATATTTTAAATGACGATTTCCGCTATTTTGCACTTCTAACTACTTTAGAAGCATCAAGTCCGATTGATATATTAAAGAATACAGAAGAAGATTTTAAATGTTTAGGAAATAAGATTTTAGTTGACAATATTTTGAATTCAGGCAATAATTCGGATCGTTTTTTAGAATTTAAATGTGAAAAAGGAAAAATTGATTACTTTTCTGCTAACTATGTTCAAATTGATAGAAAAGATGTAATTAGAATTACTGCAAATGATACCCTAAGAAAATACCCAGCAATAATTAATAATTCAATTTTAAATAGTGCACAAAAGAAATTACTGTTAAATGGAGTTTCTATATAAACTTAAAACCCTTTCTAGGAGTACCTTAGGAGGGCCTTTTTTTATTGCATAAATAAGTAAATGTCACGACTAATGTACTCACAATAATCACCTAAACCTTTAATAAAGGATAACCCTTATTCTAGGTTGTTCGTTAAACTACACTTTTACAAACAATTTTAATTTCCCTATATTGAATGATTTTTATAGTTCGTAAAACTATAGACTCACTATATAAACCTACACTAAAGCATTTATGCTTTTTCGAACTCTTTAGATAGAATTTGAGTGGAAATTAAAGCTTTCTCTTTTTGGAATATTTCCTGCAGTGGCATTTAATTTTATCCAATAGTATTTATATTTCAAGGCTTCTATCACTGTTAAAAATCAGTTGATTTCATTATATGGAGACTACGAGTGTTGAAACCGCACCCAAAAACTGACATTCTAACGTGCACTTTTTTACTTGTTTCCATCTATCCACTATCTCCTTTTTCACAAGATACTATTTTTACAGTATTACCAAAAAACCAAAAGACGATTAAAACTCTCACAAACAAAAACAGAGAGCCTCTAAATAATTTTAGAAGCTCCCTGTCTCTTAATCTCTTAAGCTATTTACTTAACTCGATAATCCTCTATGTCTTCTTATATATACGTATAAGCCGATTCCAGCTAGTACGAAAACAAGTAGGATTAATAGAGTACTGATTGTATTATCACCAGTTTGTGGGTTTACAACCTTGTCAATTGGTGTTGGATTTTCATTCCCTGCTGCTTCGATTTTTGCAGATACTTTCACGATTGCAGAAGCATCATGGGTGATTGTTTCGCCATCTACTTCTACAGTAGCTGTTGCGATATTCTCTAGTTCACCAATGTCATCAGCTGTAATTTCATACTCACTAGTGAATGTTTTAGACTCATTAACAGCTAATTGGTCGATAACAGTGTCAAGGCCAATCATATCGTCCTTCACTTGAACGTTCGTTAAGGCTTTATTGCCTGTATTCGTTACATCGATTGTATATGTTACTGTTTCCCCAACTGTTGCTTCGTCTTTATCTACTGTTTTTTCAATGGTGAATGCATAGGTTGGATCGATAACAATCTCTACTTCGTCTTCACTAGAAATGTCTGAATTGTCACCTGTTGTTGCAGTTACGACATTTTTATAGGTTGTATCTGCAAGATCATCTTCAGGGATGACAAATTTGGAAATAAAGCTCATTGTTTCACCGATTTCCAAATTAAATGCACCCTCATAGCCTTCCAGCGTTAATTGTTGCTCTGCTACAACGTCATTTTTACTAAAGACGTCGTCTAGCGTGATACCTTCCAAATCAACGTTTCCATCGTTTGTCACATTGATTGTATAAGTTACCGTTTCACCTGGCAGATATTGCGTTTTATCTGCTGTTTTTTCTACAGTAAGACTTGGTACTTCATCGACAGTAACATCTACCTCATCAGAAATGTCTAAATCACCAGATGTTACAGTTACAACATTGTGATAAACGGTGTTAGCTATAGCATCTTCTGGAATCGTGAATGCTGCAGTAAATACTTTTGTTTCTTCGTAAGCTAAAGTGAATTCTTCCCCGTTGTATGGGCGGCCATCTTCATAATTCACTACTAGCTGCTTATCCATCACCGTACCATTTTCACTGAATACGTCGGATAATGCGACTTCTAGGTCACTGTTACCTGTATTTGTTACAGTGTAAGTGTACGTTACAGTTTCTCCTGGTTTTGCTTCGTTTTTATCCACGGATTTTTTCACGGATAAACCAGGGTCATTAGCAACAGTCACATCTTCTGTATCTGTTTCCGTTAATTCATCGGATGTTACTGTTACTGCATTATGGAAGATTGTATCCACTTTCGTTTTCTCTGGGATTTGGAATTCCGCAGTGAATATTTTTGTTCCTTCGTACGCTAATGTGAAGGCTTCTCCATTGTAGATGTTGCCATCCTCGTCTTTCAGCACTAGCTGTTTGTCCATCACTTGTTCATTTTCACTAAATACATCGGATAATGTAACTTCTAAATCACTATTACCAGTGTTTTTCACTGTGTATGTGTACGTTACTGTCTCTCCTGGTAATGCTTCGTTTTTATCCACCGATTTTTTCACGGATAGACCAGGGTCATTCGCTACAGTTACATCCTCTTCATCCGTTTTTACAATATCCCCAGATGTTACCGTCACTTCGTTATGGAATACGGTATCCACTTTTGTTTTCTCTGGGATTTGGTATTGAGCAGTGAATATTTTTTCGCCATCGTATGGCAATGTGAAGGATTCACCTGTGTAGATGTTGCCATCCTCGTCTTTTAATAAAAGCTGCTCTTCCAATTCTTTACCGTCTTTACTGAACACGTCCGCCAATGTCACTTCTAGGTCACTATTTCCTAGGTTCTTGACTTTGTACGTATAGGTTACTATTTCTCCAGATTTTACGATATTGTTGTCTACTGACTTATCAACCGATAACGCTGGATCTTTATCAACCGTAACTGTTTCATTATCAGTAGCCTCAAGCTCCCCAGATTTCACTGTTACGACGTTCGTAAAGGCTGTGCCTTCTTTCGTATGATCTGGAATTGTATACTTGGCTGTAAAGGTTACAACATCTTGATAAGCTAAATCAAATGCTTCTCCTGTATAGGCTTTCCCTTGTTCATCATAGATATCAAGCTGTTTTTCTAATTCTGTACCGTTCTTACTGAATACATCAGCCAGTGTCACTTTTAGATCACTGTTACCTGTGTTTGATACAGTATAAGTGTATGTTACTGTCTCTCCTGGTTTTGCTACGTTTTTATCCACGGATTTCTTCACGGATAAACCAGGATCGTTGAGTACCGTCACATCTTCTGTATCTTTTTCGATTAAATCCCCAGATGTTACCGTTACTTCATTGTGGAAGATCGTATCCACTTTTGTGTTCTCTGGAATTTGGAATGTTGCAGTGAAGATTTTTTCAGCTTCGTACGCCAATGTGAAGGCTTCTCCATTATAGATGTTGCCATCCTCGTCTTTTAGCACTAGCTGTTTGTCCATCACTTGATCATTTTCACTGATCACATCAGCTAATGTGACTTCTAAATCGCTGTTCCCAGTGTTTTTCACTGTGTAAGTGTACGTTACCGTTTCGCCTGGTAATGCTTCATTTTTATCCACCGATTTTTTCACGGATAAACCAGGGTCATTCAGTACTGTCACATCTTCTGTATCTTTTTCGATTAAATCCCCAGATGTTACCGTCACTTCATTGTGGAAGATCGTATCCACTTTCGTGTTCTCCGGGATTTGGAATGTCGCAGTGAATACTTTTTCAGCTTTGTACGCCAATGTGAAGGATCCGCCGTTGTAGATGTTGCCATCCTCATCTTTCAGTACTAGCTGTTTATCCATCACTTGATCATTTTCACTGATTACGTCAGCTAATGTTACTTCTAAATCACTGTTACCAGTGTTTTTCACTGTGTAAGTGTACGTTACCGTTTCGCCTGGTAATGCTTCATTTTTATCCACCGATTTTTTCACGGATAAACCAGGGTCATTCAGTACTGTCACATCTTCTGTATCTTTTTCGATTAAATCCCCAGATGTTACCGTCACTTCATTGTGGAAGATCGTATCCACTTTTGTATTCTCTGGAATTTGGAATGTCGCAGTGAAGATTTTTTCACCTTCGTACGCTAATGTGAAAGCTTCGCCTTTATAGATGTTGCCATCCTCATCTTTTAGCTCAAGCTGTTTGTCCATTACTTTGTCATTTTCACTGATTACATCAGCTAATGTGACTTCTAAATCGCTGTTCCCAGTGTTTTTCACTGTGTATGTGTATGTTACTGTTTCTCCTGGTAATGCCTCGTTTTTATCCACTGATTTTTTCACAGTTAGGCCAGGATCATTCGCCACAGTTACATCTTCTTCATCTGTTTTTACAATATCTCCAGAGGTTACCGTCACTTCATTGTGGAAAATCGTATCCACTTTTGTATTCTCTGGGATTTGGAATGTCGCAGTGAAGATTTTTTCACCTTCGTACGCTAATGTGAAGGATTCACCGTTGTAGATGTTGCCATCCTCGTCTTTCAGTACTAGCTGTTTATCCATCACTTGATCATTTTCACTGATTACGTCAGCTAATGTTACTTCTAAATCACTGTTCCCAGTGTTTTTCACTGTGTATGTGTATGTTACTGTTTCTCCTGGTAATGCCTCGTTTTTATCTACTGATTTATTCACGGATAAACCAGGATCGTTCAGTACTGTCACATCTTCAGAGTCTTTTTCAGTTAAATCTCCGGACGTTACCGTCACTTCATTGTGGAAAATCGTATCCACTTTTGTGTTTTCCGGGATTTGGAATGTCGCCGTGAATGTTTTTTCCGCTTCGTACGCTAATGTGAAGGATTCGCCGTTGTAGACGTTGCCTTCCTCATCTTTTAGCTCAAGCTGTTTGTCCATTACTTTGTCATTTTCACTGATTACATCAGCTAATGTGACTTCTAAATCGCTGTTCCCAGTGTTTTTCACCGTGTATGTGTACGTTACCGTTTCGCCTGGTAATACTTCATTTTTATCCACGGATTTTTTCACGGATAAACCAGGGTCGTTCAGAACTGTCACATCTTCCTCATCTGTTTCGGTTAAATCCCCAGATGTTACCGTCACTTCATTGTGGAAGATGGTATCCACTTTTGTGTTTTCCGGGATTTGGAATGTCGCCGTGAATGTTTTTTCCGCTTCGTACGCCAATGTGAAGGATTCTCCATTGTAGACGTTGCCTTCCTCATCTTTTAGTTCGAGCTGTTTGTCCATTACTTGTCCGTTTTCACTGATTACGTCAGCTAATGTGACTTCTAAATCACTGTTACCTGTGTTCGTTACAGTGTAAGTGTACGTTACGGTTTCTCCTGGTAAGGCTTCGTTTTTATCCACGGATTTCTTCACGGATAAACCAGGATCATTCGCCACAGTTACATCTTCTTCATCTGTTTTTACAATATCGCCAGAGGTTACGGTCACTTCATTGTGGAAGATTGTATCCACTTTTGTATTCTCTGGGATTTGGAATGTCGCAGTGAAAGTTTTTTCAGCTTCGTACGGTAATGTGAAGGATTCGCCCTTGTAGAGGTTGCCATCCTCATCTTTTAGTTCTAGCTGTTTGTCCATCACTGTACCGTTTTCACTGATTACGTCAGCTAAAGTCACTTCTAAATCACTGTTCCCAGTGTTTTTCACTGTATATGTGTACGTTACAGTTTCTCCTGGTAATGCCTCGTTTTTATCCACGGACTTTTTCACGGATAAACCAGGGTCGTTCAGTACTGTCACATCTTCTGTATCTGTTTCAGTTAAATCCCCAGATGTTACGGTCACTTCATTGTGGAAGATGGTATCCACTTTCGTGTTCTCTGGAATTTGGAATGTCGCAGTGAATGTTTTTTCCGCTTCGTACGCTAATGTGAAGGATTCGCCCTTGTAGACATTGCCAGCTTCATCTTTGAGTACAAGTTGTTTATTCATCACTTGTCCATTTTCACTGAATACATCACTTAAAGTCACTTCTAAATCACTGTTCCCAGTGTTTTTCACTGTATATGTGTACGTTACCGTTTCTCCTGGTAATGCCTCGTTTTTATCCACGGATTTTTTCACGGAAAGGCTAGGGTCATTCGCCACAGTTACATTTTCTTCATCCGTTTTTACAATATCCCCAGATGTTACCGTCACTTTATTGTGGAAAATCGTATCCACTTTCGTGTTCTCAGGGATTTGGAATTCCGCAGTGAATGTTTTGGTTCCTTCGTACGGCAATGTGAAGGATTCGCCCTTGTAGAGGTTGCCATCCTCATCTTTTAGTTCTAGCTGTTTGTCCATCATTGTACCGTTTTCACTGAACACATCAGCTAATGTCACTTCTAAATCACTATTACCTAGATTCTTGACTTCATATGTATAGGTTACTATATCTCCAGGTTTTACGACGTTTTCATCAACTGACTTATCGACTGATAATGCTGGATCTTTATCAACCGTTACTGTTTCATTATCTGTTGCCTCAAGCTCTCCAGATTTAACGGTTACGACGTTATTAAAGGTTGTGCCTTCTTTTGTTTTATCTGGAATTGTGTACTTCGCTGTAAAGTTAGCAACACCTTGATAAGCTAAATCAAATACTTCTCCATTGTAGACTTTCCCTTGTTCATCATAGATAACAAGCTGCTTTTCCAATTCTTCACCGTTTTTACTGAATACGTCAGCCAATGTCACTTTTAGATCACTGTTACCAGTGTTTTTTACTGTATAAGTGTACGTTACGGTATCTCCTGGTTTTGCTACCTTATTATCTACTGTTTTATCAACAGTCAGGCTAGGATCCTCCGTTACTTTTACGGTTTCATCATCCGTAACCTTTAAAGTTTCCGATTCAACAGTCACTTCATTGTAGAATAAAGTATTCACTTTCGTTTTCTCAGGAATAGTAAATACTGCTGTGAATTCAACTTCTTTGTCATACGCCAGTGTAAATACTTCTCCATTATAGACAGTACCACTAGCAGTTTTTAGCACTAGCTGCTCATTATCCGGCAGCTTTATGCCATCTTTACTCAATACATCAGAAAGTTTCACTCTCAAGTCGCTGTTGCCTGTATTGGTAACCTTGTACGTATACGTTACCGTCTCACCTGGTTTTGCTTCGTTTTTATTTACCGATTTATCTACAGCTAAACCTGGATCCTCATCTACTAGGACCGTTTCATCATCAGAAGCGGTTAAATTACCAGAAGTCGCAGTAGCAACATTGTAGAAAACAGTATCTACTTTTGTTTTCTCAGGAACTTCAAATTCCGCTGTGAATGTTTTGCTTTCTTCAAGGTCGAGACTGAAAGAATCTCCGTCGTATTCATTCTCTCCGTCCTTAAGCACAAGCTGTTTATCCATTACTACGTTGTTTTGTTGCATTACATCAGTTAATGTAACATTTTTCAATACTGTATTACCTGTGTTTGTCACTGTAATGGTATAAGTAACTTTGTCACCAGGCATCACTTTGTTTTGATCAACCTTTTTAACAACTTCCATTGCCGGCTGTGACTCAACAATAAATTCTGCATCATCTGAAATTTCTAGGTTGTCGACCTGTACTGTCGCTGTATTTTTATATACAGTGCCGCCGACTTCTTTTTCCGGAACGACTAAAGTAGCTGTGAATGTTTTTTCTTCGCCGACTGCTAATGAGAATGCCCCTTCATATCCATTCACTGTTAGTTGTTTGGTTGAAAGTACATTATCTCGTAGCAATTCATCCGATAGCGTTACATTCGTAAGATCGACATTTCCATCGTTCTTCACTTTAATCTCATATTCCACTGTCTTACCAGGAGCAAATACATACTCTCCATCTACCGCGTCCTTGTTGACGATGTTCTTTTCCACACTCACGCTTGGATTAATCTGTTCATAAACATTTGTGAATGTCACAGATTGTTGCCCACCTTGCGCAATGGTTGCACTGGTTGAATAATGACCATTTGCTTCCGCAAGATCACTTTCTGTACCGCCCACTTTTACATTAACATCATTTAATTTGTATCCACTCATAGCACCGTTAGGGTTGCGTTCTGTAATAGTATAATCTCCGGCCTTTAACCCATTGATTACCGTACTGAACTTACCGTTTTTTGCTTGAGCCTCAATAGTTCGGCTGTAGTTATTAGCTTCACTTGTAATATCAAATGTAAAGTTCCCCTCTAACTTATTACCTTCTGTATCAACTGCTTCTTTAGTTAAAGTCAAACTTCCTTTTGTTACGATATTCTCTAAATCAGAGGCATTAATGGCAATATCAAGACCTTTCATGCCAAAACCACCAGGGCAAATATTGGTTGACCCATCATAAGTGTATTCTTGCTCAAAGTGGAAATAGTGTGTTTCTCCGTTCACATCTACGGAAAAATCATAAACCACGGTATAAGTTTTACTTTTATCAAAAACACCTTTATAGCGCCATTCATAATCATATCCAGGCGTAGTACTTGGCTGTTTTTCAGGCTCTACCGTAATTTTTTTTGCAGTTCCATTAACAATATCTTCGCTAGTGCCCTCATAGATTGCTAACGTCCCTAAATCACTAAGGCTATCTAGATTAATAGAAACTGTTTTTATTTCATTATCCACTTTATATTGGAATGACCCTACAGCTTCAATATCGATGTGATCAAATGGCCAACCTGCAGAATAATCATGATCATGTTGGTCTCTTGAATCAAGGTTATCAGCATAGGAGGATGGTGTTTCAGCATCTTCTTTAGCTACCGTTTCTGATTCCTCTTTATCTTGAGTTACTGTCGTGTCTGCCTCATCATCTTCATCCTCAATGCTTTGCTCTTCTGTAGCTATCTTCTCTGTTTCGGGTTGAGTTGATTCCACTTCATCTGTTTCGGTTGCAACTACAGTCACACTTGCTGAAACAGTAGAATCTGACGAAGAAAATGTCGCAGTATAATCCCCTGCTTTTTGAGCTTGTAATTGAACCTGCACTACTTTGTTGCTATTCTCTGTCCAATTAAATTGCAATGTTTGATTGCCACTGCTAATCTCTTCCATGTTTTCTTGTCCTGCTACAACACCTGAAATCGTCAATCCGTCAGGTACTGTAAAACTCAAAGGACCGTTTGAATCCTCGCCCAAATCAATCAATGTTGCAACCAAACCCTCTGTTTCATTAACAGAAGTGGTACTTAGATTAATTCCAAGTCCATTCCCTTCTGCATAAACATACTGACTAATGGGACTTAAAATCGTTTGTACTAATAAACAGATAAGCGTGACAATCGACATCATCTTGACGAGGTGATGTCTTTGATTGTAGTTTAAGCCTACCTTCTGTTGGCTCTGCCTCATCGACGCTCCTCCTTCTAAGTGGTTTCGATTCAATGCTTATACTGTTGTATAAATTAAGGGGGGACCCCACTAAGTAAAATTGACTTTTTCATTTAAAGTCCTCCTTACTACATCATCAAAATCAACAGAGGATAATGAGTTACCAAGACCAAAGTTATTAAATAAACCAATCTAGTCGTATGAATAAAGCGAACTCGGACAAAACGTTCATTTCACAGGTATCTATCCAGCCAACTTTGTGCAAAATTTCACAAGTATACTCAAAAAAATATACAAATCTTTTTACATAGTTATACATAAATATTATTACCTTAAAACCTTTATCGTCAGGGTGCGTTGTTCTTTCATCTAATATCTTCCTACAGATCATATCCTTTTTCTCACAAATTTCAGTACTTTAAGGATTTATTCCGCCTCACTCTTCGACTTCAAAATGTAGAGAAATTCTGAAATTTCTTTGAAAATATATCAGACTTCAGTCCCAATGATTTATTTACGACTAGCTTGCAGGTCAGAGTAAATCTTGTCCCTCTGTAATTCATCAACATTATAAAATATCTCTAATACAGGCACAATTTATTATTTGTGAAATAATTTTTAAATATATAGTTTTGTTAAAAATCGTTCAAATTTATAAATGGATATACATTAATTTATTTTTTATATCCCCTTAACAGAATTACATATAATGGTAAAATGGGTATAAAGAGTTCAGGTTGATTTCCGTTCTGGCTGGACGCTTTCCTGGGGGCGCGGCTACGGGGCAACAGGATGTTGGTCAGGAAAACGTTGGCATACGATGTGCCGTTCTTAGTTTTCCATCTTGTTTCGGATGCTTCCGAAACAATTGGATTTTCCGCACGGTGCTCCTGTCGTTACATTTTCGTCGCAAATAAATTCGCTATCTCCCCAAGGAGTCGCCAGCCGACACTTCAATCAACATTTTCTTATATGTCATCCACCAATTTTTGGTGTTGAAGACTAACAGAATAAAATAGTTAATACAAACACTAATCAAATTTTTTCCTTTAATCGTTGAAACAAACAATAAAAAAATATAGGAGGGTAAGATAAGCAGCTATATGAACAAGTGGAATTAAAAATAGAAGGACAAAAAGGTGGAGATAAGTATGTTAAAGGATGAATTAATGAATAGAATAGAGCGCCTTCAACAAGCAATGAAAGCAGAATCCATGGATTCTTATATTATTACCGCCGAAGATGACATTTGGTACTTCACAAACATTACCTATAAACCAGAAGAACGTCCTTTTTTCCTTATAATTTCCCACAATCAACAACCTGTCTTAGTTGTTCCTAAACTAGAAGAATCTCATGTATATAAAGGAATCTTAGACTGTAGAGTTATTACTTATTGGGACTACCCTTCTCCAGAGGGAGAAAACTGGTATGAAGTCTTAGAGGAATATTTAAAAAGATATAACAGAGTCGGGTTAGAAGATAATTTGAAAACCAATGTATTCTTAAATATAAAAGCAAAAGAGCTAGTTCCAAGCGGACTAGTCGAAACACAAAGGAAAATAAAAAGCTCCTATGAAATAGAAATGATCAGAACAAGCTCTAAGATATCTGATAAGGCGATGGATTTGATTTTTAAATCTGCATACAAAGGTGCTACCGTTGTAGAACCCTTCGCTTTGTCAAGAAGCGTACAAACAGAGCTCATTCGCACCAAACAATTCGACCCAATCACTACATCGCTCCTAACTGCTGTCTGGCCAGCACCGATTAGTTCTATGCCACATAGTATCCCTAGCTTGAACGACCGTTTGGGTGAGGGACCGAATGTAGCGATGGCTTATTTTAGGATAAACGGCTATGCCTCTGAATGTGAGCGAACGTTTTTCTTAGATACCCCAACTAAAGAAGAAAAGGAATTATTCCACCACATGATGCAAGCTCGTCAAAAGGCATTAACAATATTAAAAGCTGGGGTAAGAGCTGCCGACGTGGATGCAGAGGCGAGGGAATATCTTGTTCAAAATGGCATGAAGGAAAATTTGTTACACCGTACGGGCCACGGTGTAGGCTTAGGTAACCATGAGGCACCTTTCCTAGCTCAAGGTAGTAAGGAAATCTTGCAAGAAAATATGATCGTAACAGTTGAGCCAGGTATTTATATAGAAGGAGTCGGAGGATATAGACATTCTGATACGATTCTTATAACAAAGGATGGGTATGAATTATTAACAACAGCTCCTAGAGAACTTTCCGAAGTCATTATCAAGAAGTCAAATACATTAGCAAAAATAAAAGGAAACATCATTCAAAGATCCTTAAAAATGAATAAGAAGGAAAGCTGATAATCCATTATCTTTACAGACAAACAGGAGACAATCAAAGAGCCTAATAAGAGAGAGCGCGTTCGTTTCTCCTATTAGGCTGCAATAGTGAATTATGCATCTAGGATTTTCACTCTTTCATCAAATGTCGGATAAAAATAATGGAAAACCGGCATTCCTATATAATCCTCATCCTTATTTGCTTCCCAGAAGATCGTTAGCCATTCTTCAAAGTTATCCAACACTAGAACGATTCTTCCGTCTTGACTGATGAATGCCACTCTATTTTGTTCTTTTATTAAACATAGAATATAACCCCAATAAAAATGCCAAACCTATGACAATATAAACAAAGATTGATATTTGGTATGAAAGATTAAATCCACCCGCACTATACAATGCAGGAATTAAATCTGAAATGACCGAAGTCATTGCTAAAGATAATAATGATTATGCTATAAGAAGAATACCTACACTTTTCACTAACTTTCCTCCCCTTCTTATGAAACGCCATAACCTTCCTCACTAATACAATTGTACTAATTTGAGGAAATAGCCAAAATATCAACTTTCTTTGTATCCATTCCCCTGTTTTCTTTCTATTTAATTGATGAAGGAAACAAAATTTCAGGGGGACATTAGATGACTCTTTATCTTACTTCTTATCAAACTTTTGCTACGGTTGAGGAAATGGATATTCATATTAACAAGCATTTGATTCAACATGGAGACAAGCTTCATGATACGGACCGGACTATCTTATCGCTGCTCGCAAACTATTGCTGTAAATACCCTGGGGCTGCACATTTAAAGGTGGAGACTATTTGTCGACTCGTTGAAAAATCCGAGTCTACAGTAAGGAGAGCATTGCGGAAGCTGGAGAGTCTTTTTATTATCCAAAAGATAGCTACTATTCGTAGAGTGACGAAAGGACATGGAGCGAACATTTTACGTATCTTGCCCGCTGATGACAAGGGGGAAATGACAGGTCGCTCAGAGAATATAACCTTAGTAGTGCCTAAGGTTGAGAAACCAATTGACGAAAAAGAATCCTTACTTCCTTTAATCTTTTCTAATGAATTATTAAATACTACGTATCCCCCTGCCCAAACCTTTTATGACCATTTTAAAGCAGCAATCTTCGCTAAGCTCGGGAATAATCGAGCATTAGTCAGGAAGTTATATGGCGCTTATAGGAGCATCACCTACAAGGGTATCTCCAAATTCCCTCAGTTTCAAAGCGATTATGAGAGAATTGGCTACCGTGCCTTGATTATTTCCTTGCAGGCAATGAAAGACAAGAACGTAAAAAATCCAGTGGGCTATTTTGTTGGTGTATTTGAGAAGCTATCTCTCCAGGATATGTTTTATTTTTATCAGGAGAATGAATAAATAGAAGGAAAAAACCCTTGTTTAGTGGAAAGTTAAACGAAAGGGGGAAATAATTTTGGGAGAGAACGTAACAAAGCCACAGCTATTGATTAGCCAGCCAATAAGCATGATAGATAAACCGATCTCGATAAAAGCTATTCATTTATCACCGGGAGAACAAGCAACCATCCGCTTGCAAAGGCAAGCTGCTACTCAGAGTCAGCTATTTCATTTCGAATCGTATGCAATTTTTGAAGTAAATGATGAGGGAGTAATAGATTTGGAAACTGCTGCACCAATCGGCGGCACGTATTCCTATATCGACGGGATGGGATTATTTTATACCCAAGAGCTTAAGAAGACAGAGCCGTTTCTAAACGAAAGTTACTCTAAACTTGCTCCTCAACACATGCTTTTATCTCTGGAGCTCTCTAATGGTCACGTTGTTGATAAAAAGGAAATCACTCGTCTATGGAAGGCTCCTGATATTATGCGACAGAATGTTAGAGAACAGGGATTAGTAGGTACCTTTTTTACACACCAAGATAAAAAGCCAAGACCTGGAATCATTGTCTTCGGTGGTTCTGAGGGAGGTATTTACGAATATCCTGCCGTCTTACTCGCTTCGCATGGGTTTCATGTGCTGGCACTTGGTTATTGGGGTGTTGAGTACCTACCCAAGCATTTAGTTGAAATACCTCTAGAGTATATACAAGCTGCAATCACTTGGATGAAGAATTGCGAGTTGGTAAAGGAAGGATGGCTGGGGGTTCACGGCACCTCGAAGGGCGGAGAGCTTGCTTTATTAGCAGCCAGTCGCTTTCCTGAGATTACAGCCGTCGTTTCCTTACATGGTTCTTCTGTTTCCATGAGTGGTATCGTTCCCTGGTCTACCGATAATCACTTGCCACCATCTTGGACATATGAAGGGAAGGCGGTGCCCTATGCTCGCCCCACGAACTCTCCGGAGGTCGCGATGGAATGCTTACGATTAAGAAAACTAGGAGAAAACCCATTGAAGAAATGGTATGAATTTTTACTCGCTGATCAAGCGATTACTGATGGCGCCACAATCCCACTCGAGAAAATAAATGGCCCCATTCTCATGATTTCTGGTGACGCAGATGCCATTTACGATTCAGTTGCAACCAATGAGCCGGGGCTAAAACGCTTAAAAGATGCACACTTTTCATTTCCATATGAGCATCTAGTTTATCCAGGAGCAGGTCATGAAGCTGGCGTACCTTATATAAACCTAGCCACCAATAAGTTTACTGGCGGAAATAAAAGAGATACTGCTAGAGCAAGCATTGATTCTTGGGCGAAAACAATTGAGTTTTTTAAGGAGCATTCTAGTAATTGTCTATAATAAAGTGAGCCTGCCTTTCGGTAAGCTCACCTAGCTCTTCTCCATGTACCAGTGCATACTCATTAAATGCTTTTCCATTCTTCACGGATGTATTAGGGGTGACGGAAATGGGTCTTTTTCGTTTTTAAGTGAAGGATTCTCTGCGTCTACCCTTTCCCAAGATGAAGATCATCTTTTCATATCATGAGATAAAATATCCCCATTAGAAGGATTCACTGAGAACCTTCTACCATAAAAGTCAGACACAAAAATTTCCGTACCACTCACCATTAGATTTTCAAATGGGAACTGGTTCTTTAAAGGAAAAATATCCTCAACACTCTGAATACGCCACTTTATTTCTCCATATCTATTAACACCAAATACATTATTTACATAGTCAATATTGTTAGGTATCTCAAGTAATACGATTAAAATGGCATTTACTTCTTTTACATAACGTATATGGTGGTCAAAAACTATTTTATTATTTTCTACTACAAGCTCATTATCATAAAGGCTAAACTTTATTGACAATTTATTCACTCCTTTACTGTAAAGGATTTGAATCTGATTTAAGACTGACGAGCGAATTCCAGTGCCTGTCCGGGTCATCATCATTTTTCAGTTTCATCTTCACAACCTCCCTAAAATGGTTTCCAATTGAGGTCCTTCACATCATACTCATTAGGTTCTCTTACAAACTCAACACATCTTTTCTCGCAAGCTCCCATTAACATATAGTTTTTCTGCGCTTGCCTTAAAGATGGGATGTTTGCGCCACCCTCATAATCTGGATCATCATATTGAACTCCATCGTCTTCCCAAAAACAGATACTACATATTTCGTATGTTCCTGGAGGCTCTTCATCCAATGTTTTATAGCCACAGCAAGGACAAGCGTATTTCACTCAACATTCTCCCCTTTCATATTTAGATGGGGGTTCACGAAACATAAGTTTTATTGCGCAACACCACAGACTGCGGGATAAAGTTAGTTTAATAAGAAAATGTTTGTGTCTAGAAGAGAATGGTTTCTTTCAATTCTCATTCTAAAATGGTTCATGATTCTTATTTGTTCTTCCGTTAACTTCTCTTTATTCCAATACATATGCATTAAACTGTACTCAAACACTTCTTTTAGTTTTATAAATAAAGGGAGTCTTTCTAGCATTTCCATCGGGAGATCGTTTTCCTCTTGGTATCCTTCTATGATTGCTTTTGTGATATCTCTACCATAATCCACGATGTTCCCGCCACCTACGAATGAATACTCTATTGCACTATATATCGGAACAGCTAAGTCAAATATATAAAAATGCTTCTCACAATCTTGAAAATCAACCATAGACAGTTTCAAATCATGATCTACCACTACATTCTCTAACCATAAGTCACCGTGTAACAATCCATAGTTCGCATCATCTTTTGGGATGTTATGAATCTTTGTTAAAATTTCTTGTGCAACTTCTCTGACTATAGTCTCTTCCTCAGGAATATATTTTAAGAAAGCATATTCCTCATTTTGATACCAATCATTGATATATCTTACCTGATGTATCTCTTCAAATCTTCTAGAGAGTCGATGTAATTTCCCTATTTGCTTCCCTAACTCTTTTAACACAGTTGCATTCCATTTATTTCGGGATAAGTGTTCTCCCTTTGCAGACTCATAAAGTACCGTTAATACTTCCTTGTTATTTAAGCTAATCGTTTCTACTTCTTTACCATTCTTTGAAACAATTGCAGGTGAGACACCTAAACCTTCTTTATGTAGGTAATTTGTATATGTAACCTCTTCTAATTGTTCTTCATAACTTTTATAGTTTGTAATTCTTGCAAAATAAACTCCTTGTTTTGCCGTACAGCGAAACATTTCATTTGTTACTATTTCAACTTTCATAATATCTATTGGATATATTGTGTTGAGCAACCCTAGTATTTTTTGTTCCATACCAGCTATCTCCTATCTAAATAACTATATTATTTTGAGCAATTTTGATCGTGGTTGCTTTTCTAAGGAGTTAAGTTACTCATCTTTAAATATAAACATTATGTTTCCAAGAAATCAAATGAATGTAAAAATACTTTCACTATTCTTCCTAGCTCCCTGACTATACTGGTTTCCTTGATTAAACCAAATTTCATGCGTTTTTGAATCAAATAGCCCATTAAAAAAACCTTGAAAGGCATGAAGCCAATCAAGGTTTCTTAATTAACCCAAAAAAGTCTGCAACTGTTTTAACCATTCTTCAAAGTTATTAGCTTCTTTATCTATATTATTTTCTTCATGTGAATAATAGTAGACTCCTGTGTTTGGACACTCATTAGAAAGAAGGCAAAAGTAGTCCCCATTACCTATACTATAAAATGGGATTAATTCTTCCTTCCATCCGCCCTGTTTCATTTCATAGTCATAGGTAAATTCAATAGTATCATTTCCATTTGTTTTACCATTGGAAACATTTAAGAGATCTCCTGGAAATGAATATTCAGACATTAATTCTATAAAGAACTTAAATTCTGATGGAAAATGACATCCAAACTTATTTTCGATATTTTCCCACTCACTTACCGATGGAGTATCTAAATTTCCTAATTCTTTATCTAATATACCATCTAATAAATTTGCAATCTCATCTCTTGTCACTTGCTTTTCCTCCTTTCAATTCCTATAGGCCATTGTCCTGTTTCTACGTAAATCATTACTTCATGAGCGTCTTGATCTGATTTAAACGCTTTGTCCATGTTTTGCTTAGAAATAGGATAAAAAACTGGCTCATTATAGGGTCCCTGGGTCCAAGAAATTTGATATTCTCCATCTATTTTTGTTGTGAAAGATGTAATGTTGCAACACTACCTGAATCATCAAGAATAGGAGCAAGTCCGTATTTCGCAATGTACTCGGCACTCCGTATCGTAAAAACCATAGGAAAGTGTCCCATGTTTTTAATAGATTATAGTTTATGAATTTTCAAATCACATTTATCTTCTTCTGCTATATCCATCGCTGTACGTATCACTTCAAAAAATGTTTTTCCATCATATTTTGCAAAAAAATTCGTTAAATTAGTTACTTTTGAACTTATTTTATCCCCCCACGGAGGTCTTTGTGATAAGTCATCAATATCCCATATAACATGTTCTGGAGAGTGTTTTGATAATTCCTGTTCAATTTCGATTAACTCAGCCTTAACAACAGAAACATCTTCCCAATTTAGTTTGTCATTATATAACTCATTCATCAAGAACGGGTATTTTGTCCCCCATCCATCTTTTTCTAAATGGTATGTTATTGTTGAAAAGAATGAATGTACAAAATCGCCATGACCTAATTCATAGAAAAAACAATCTACTAATAATCCTACCGCCATCTAAATTTCACCTCTAATCCATTAAACATTCCCTACAAATCCGTAAGCCAATCTTGTTCGATAGAATCCATTTTAACCCTCTAATTTATAACTGATAAAAATTCTAAAAAAACCTTGAAAGGTATAGAAGCTTATCAAGGTTTTCAATTACTTCAATTTTTTATACTCTTGCTCTACAGCTAGTAACTTATCACCAAGGTTAGAATGTATATCCCATGTGTCTACTATTTGTCTCCCATAAGTCGAGTAATAAGTTACTGGAGATAATATTCTCTTCATTTTAATTAATTCATTAGATATAGACTCTAGTTGCGATGCAGAGGGAATTTCATTACTACCAATCAGCCCTTTTTTTCTAGCCTCAATTTCTCCAGATAAGTCCTCTAGAACTTTATCTATTAAATTAATCACTTTATCTTGCTGTTTCTCTAAATTTCTATTAATTTTGTTCTGTTCATTACCCATCATTGATTTGCTCCCCCCTACATATTGGAATCCAATTTGATATTGTGGTGCAGCCAATATAAATTTACATATATTTTTTAATTATCTTGAAGCCCTATTACAATCCATTCATCTACAATATCCCAGAAATCCACATTATATTCAGGGTTATCATTGGTAAACCACAATGTCGCTATATCACCTATACAGTTGTTTAAATCTATAGCAACATATCCTCCCATGCCATTTTCAAAAAAACCATATGTTGTAGCCATATTAACTCCTAGTGGTCCATCTAATTCTTCAAGTATTCCCCATTCATGATCCTCAAAATGAGTAATGCGTTCTACTGGTACAAGTCCCATAGCTCTACTTGGCAGATAATAAAAACCATTGTGTAACTTTTCATAGAATTCCTTAATAGATTCTGGAACATTTGACCAATCTCGTTGCATTTCTGAAGTATAAATAGAATTTGTCGGTATACCACCTTCATAATAAAGAATTTCGTCCTTTTCACTCTTTACGCTGTAAAGTACTGCATATTCTCCATTATCTAAAATTAATTCAAATTCTATTAAATTCTCTTTCAAGTATGAGATAGTATTACTCAATTCTTTTTCACAGACACTATTCCATAAAGCTATTAATTTATCTTTCTTTCTAGTTTTATCTGTTTCTTTAAATATCTCTATCCATTTTTCAGGAATATTTCTCTTTTCATTATTGAGTATGTCACTGATAGACACAATCTCAATACTTTTTCTGTATTATTTTAAAAAAGATAATTTATCCAACCGAAATCACTCCTTTTTATTTAAATTCATCTATCAATTTTTCGATCAATTTAACAAGGTAACAATATGATTCCATTACAATAAATTCGTTTAATATTAACCGAGACTTTCTTTGGAGACAACTCTTTTACGTCATTTTACACACATATCCATATTATTCCAAACTACACCCCATCTATAACTCATTAAATTGTGCACCTCTTTAATAATCATCGTCATCGGGTAATCTACCTTAATCTCCTAAGTTTGCTTATGCATAAAAAAACCTTGAAAGCATATTGCCATTCAAGGTTTTAACTATTTATTCAACAGTAAGGTTAATTCACTACCAACAGTATCTATTCTGTTAATATATCTAAAAATTCTTTAAAGCTGTTACTTACTTTATATGTTATAGGATTTAAATCTGAAGACTCTTCATGCTTCCAAACGCATACAATAGGCTCTTCTACATTGTTACGATAGTCTAAGCAAACAAAGTCACCTGCAAATAAAACAGCAATTGGTAACAATTCAGTACCTACTAAATTTTCATCAAAAACAATTCTTTCGTCTAGTTGTGTTCTAACTACCCCTATATCGTAATACTCGTCTTCTCTTTCCCCGGTTACTTTTAAAATACATAAAAACCTATCAATCGCATAATGATGGTTATTACATTTAAAACTATCCTTTATAGGAGTACCGCCATTATATTTTTTTATAAATTCTTTATACGCTTCTGGTAAGTTTATTCTCCACTTAGCTTCCTTTTCAGAAAGCAAAGTATCGTCCGGCAAGGGATAAATTATTGATCCAACCTTAAATTCTATTCCTATACCTCCTCAGAAAAACCCAGATAGTGACTTTTATAAAGTGTCCACTATTTTGGGTTCAGTTCACTCGTAGGAAACAAGTGCTTTAAGTTTATATAAATATCTGTATTTTTTACAAAGCTACATTAGATAACAAATTTATACAAAATAAGAAATTATTTTTCCGTTGTCTGGATAATCGCCTTTCCAGCCACAAGGAAGACCACCAGCTTTGTAAATATTGAAAATTTGTTCGTAAAAATTTTCACTTTTACCATTTATCGCGCGATTTATCGCGCAATTTCTTAAATCTACCACAACATTCTCAAAAAAATCACTATACGAGTCCGGAAGTTGGTTTCTAAGTCCATTAGCAATTTCTTCTGTCACTTCCTCTAAACCATTAGGTTTTTGACTAGGGTCTAGTTTATACAATTTTCCCTTAACTTTCCCCATTTCAATTTGCCTAATATCTGACCATGTGTATTCATCCTCACCAAAAATCTCATAAAAAGCATATTTTTTTGCCTCAATAAAATCATTAATAATAGCAACATCTTCAGGGACCACTGTCTTTTGAATATCTTGCATAGAATTTGCAAATTGAATAACTTCTTCAACTAATTTAGTATGAATTCCATACTTCATAATTTATTAAACCACCTTTCCCATAAGTCTATTGTTGCTCCTCCACCTCTGTCCCAAACAGGTCTAATTCTATCCTTATTGTTGGCTCTGTCAAGCAAATAATCATCTAAGCCTTTTTGTTTTAATATTTTCAATTCTTTCTGTAGATAATCATTCGTCATATAGAGTGGCAATCCTTCTTCTTGAAGCTTCCTTAGCTTTTGTTGTAACTCAAACACTTGTTTTTCAATAATACTAATATCTTGATTTATATCTATTTCATCTAATTTCCGTTCAACAAAATCACTATAAACAGAGTGATAACCTTGATGACGCGAAGTTGAGCTTACGTACTCATCAGGAACACGAAGGAAAAACCCATTGGAAGCATGATCCATGTCCATTCCTATTTTTTCAATAACTGGATGCTCGTTGAATTCAGCAGGAATAATATGTTGTGCTTGATAAGGAGAACGTTTGGTTGATCGACGTAGTCCCATTTCTTCGAACATATTCTTACCAAGTTTTGAAGAACTTCCACCTGTTACTTTACCAGGAGTACCAGGAATAAGCCTACTACCTTTACCCGTACCCTTTGTCTCAACATCCACACTCTTTACATCTGTATTCACATTACTATCAATATTCTTATTTGTTGGTGTAGTATCCACCTTTGTTGATGGCGTATTAATTGTATTCGTCTTTTTAGGAGGAGCTGTATAATCTGCATTCCCTCCAACAACTTTTGGCTTAGCCTGTATATTCGAATTTGGTGTCTCTGATTTCACATTGGCTTTCCCGCTACTAACTGGTGCTGGGTTGTTTGCTTTTGACGTTGGTGTAGTGACTGTTTTAGTAGGTTTGTTTGGAATTGTAGTGTTGCTTAGGTTTATGTGATCTCCATTGCCGTCCAACTCGGGGTTCTTATTGGCAACGTTTTGGTTCTGAATCTCTGGATTAACACCGCCACTAGCGCTTTTAGATGTTGCTGGGATATCCGTTTTCACTGTTGGCATGTTGAACATGAATGGACTATTATTGGCATTCGGTGTCCCATTCTGTAAGCTAGTAAACAGTTTTAACCGTGACTGTGATCCAATCAGTGGACTATTGACCATATCCCGGTAAACGGAAGTAGATACAGATTCTACCACCTCATCATTTAGGACATTTTTGGGCTGAAAAAAATGACGTCCTTTATTCGCAAATTTTGCTCCAGTGCTACCCCAACCAGCAAGTGGGATCATAGCTGAGAAGGAGAACGCTGCATTCACCTTATCTCCTCTAGCCGTATAGATAACTCCATTTAAGCCATCTGCTATTTCACCGATCCCGGGTACTAGTCCTACTAAATCTAATCCTAACTGTAGACCATTCAACAGTTTATTTCCTTTTGGTTTTTCGGCTGGTTTCTATGGCTTTCATTTATACTTCTGCAGGGTAACCGACTCTCGTTCCAATAGAAAAAACACCTCTACATTGATTTGTTGGTATCTTATACCCGTTTTTTCAATAAAAGGTGTTTTTTTTGTCTCACTTTTTTAGGTCAGTGCGCTTGAAGGCAATCAAGTGCTTTATCAATTGTTAATCTCATCTCTAAACTGGTGAGCATATTAATTTCAAAATTTACAGTCTCCGCAGCTATAACACTACTTTATTCTTTTTCATCCATCTTCCATTTTAAATATTCAGCAATTTCTGTTTGTCCAAATTGTCTAGCATATTCATATGCATCCATATTCTTGATATTCTCTCCAGTATATCTAATTGAAATATCTATTCCTTTTTCAACTAGAAACTCAACTACTTCTTTATGCCCCCCATAAATCGCTCCAAATAACGGATTTCTTTTTGCTAAGCTCACATCTAAATCTGCACCATTCTCTATTAAATACTTTACTATCTCCAAATGGCCAGCTCCAGCAGCTACTCTTAAAGGAGAAGCATCAAATATATCACCTTTTGTATTTACATCAATTCCTTTATGGATTAGATATTGTACTATTCCAAAATGTCCTTTCTTTGCTGCAACATGTAACCACGTACCAAATGGTGTCATTGAATGTAAAGATTCTGGATTATCTTCTATTATACGTTTTACTTCATTAATATCACCAACCTTAATAGCATTTCTTATAGTTTTATTTAGACTTTTTTCATCCATAATTTTACCTCCTAATTTCCTACTACCTTGTACTAGCTATGTCTCCTAAATCATCAAGCGCTTCAACCATATCATCAAAGTCACCCCCCATTTCTTCAATAGTCCTTAACCGATTCACTACTTCCTCTAAAGCATCAAGACTATGTTGTCCTACTACGCCATTTGGTGCCCAGACAAGGTTTTCTTCGCCAATTATCGGATCTATCCCATACCTTCTTAATATTTCCTGACCTTCTCGAACTATTTCTTGTTGTTTCTGGCCAAGGCCTTTTTTAAAAAGAATATGATGTGCATGAGGATTTATCATAGCAGTAGGTGGGTCACCTATTAGTCCTCTGAGATACTTACCAAAATCCATTTTAATTAATACTTCATCATATTCTTTAGTAATGCCTAATTCAGACATCTTTTTTCTAATCTCAGACAGCTCATCTACATTAAAAGTATTATTCTGAATAGCGTTTTTAAGCTTATTCATCTTGTCGGCATCTACTTTACCGTTCACAATTACATCATCAATATAATCACTTACAGTATTAACCGTACCCTTACTCCCAACAGTAAGTGGATTGTTGAAAGTTACAGACTTCGGTGTCATATTATTGATGTCTGTTTTGAACATATTCATGTTGGCCTGGGTCCTGCCTAGTGGGACATTGACCACTTCTTGGTACGTCGGTGTCACGATAGATGTCACTTTTTCATTACTTAATACATTTCTGGATTGGTATAACTGAGTACCTTTATTTGCAAATTTGGCGCCAGTGCTTCCCCAACCAGCAATTGGAATCATAGCCGCAAAGGAGAGCGATGCGTTCAACTTATCCCCTCTAGCAGTATAAATAACTCCATTTAAACCATCTGCTATTTCACCAATCCCGGGCACCAGTCCTACTAAATCTAATCCTAACTGTAGACCATCCACCAGTTTGTTTCCCTTTGGTTTTTCGGCTGGGACTACCTCTTCCTTATATTCCACTTTAGAAACAATCTCGTAGTATACTGTCCCGTTTTCGGCGTATTCTTTTATGAGGAGACCATTGGCATATTGGTGGTACTTGATATCCTCTCCCACATTTTCTTCGATTGTATTCATTCTTTTCGATTCTAACGCTTGAAAAGTTTTGGCGTTAATCATCGTGCCAATCAATTTCTCTCTTTCTTCTACCCATAGGCTATTAGGATCTAAATATACCTTAGGGAAAAGCTCTGTTCTGATTGCACTTCCAAACGTAATGGCATTCCACTGACTCGGCTGGAAAGCGATGTCCTTTAGCTCTGCTGTAAACATTGACCCCAAATCCGTTAGCCAAGTGTTCATCGTTTCATATAGAGCTTAAAAGCACTATCTCTATTCTGTAAATAATTAGTAGTTCACTCGGCACTAGGTAGCCCACCAAAAAAGAAACCTTGAAAGGCGTATTGCCACTCAAGGTTTTTTATAATCTATAAATATAATCAATGCTATCTATAAATCATCTCCACCTCCAGTTAATTTCCCTATCTGTATAAACTGCAGGTATGTATATACCCTTTCTTCTATTTTCATCATCAATAATATACCAATTGCTATCATCTAACCATTCTTCGTTATAATTAGTTTCTTCAAAATCATTTTCCTCATCAACAATCGCTGCAAAAAAATCGTTGAATTTGTCTATATTTTTTGAAGGATTAATCTCAGCATTAATCCACATACCATCAACATTAATATTACGTATATCTCCTAAAAACTCGTTTTGAAAGTATAGTTTCAAACTTCTCACTCCTTAGGCGAAACCTTAATATATTGGCTAGGAACTTCCTCTTTATCTTTCTACTTCAACTAATATATCTAGCCCATCATAAAGCATATTATTGTACTTAAATCGTGATATGGTTTTTAAAATTTATCTCAAAAATAAACCTTGAATGATAAACTACCACTCAAGGTTATCTCTACTATTTTTTTTGAATCAAATCTTTTACTTGTCACTTATTTAATTCAATATCTAAGTATTTATCTTTAAGTTATATGTTGGTTATATCATTAATTACATCTATAACAATGAATCCGACAATATTTTTTCAAGCATTTCGTCAAATTCTTTGAATTCAACCATTTCTCGCCCTGAGGGATTATCTAATTCAATATATTGCGCTTTAGTTGTATCGTATACATACCAACTAATATTACTTTCTCCTAAGAACAAATATTTTTTCTGATATTCATTTTCATACCATATCTGATTAAAAGAAATTAATCCATTAATGGGTTGGTTCGGTTTTCTTACTAATAATACTTCATCTATTCCATACACAATAAACCCATTGAACTCTAACCCATTTATTATCTTCAAGAAATTAATATATTCACTTGGCAGCTCTTTATGTAACTCTTTCTTTACATTTTTCTCAAATATAGCTAATTCTTCTTCGCTTGCACCCGTATTTACTTGCTCACCGTATAAATTTTTCTCCACTATTAATTCATCTAATTTGATATTCCACATATTATAATCCCCTTATCGTTTTTCTGGATACAATTTCCCTTGAGGAATTGGCCATTCAACTAGTTGTTTTTCTCCTGGAGTTAGTTGCTTTGCAAAGCTATTTTGATAATTCGTTATAACTTTATGGTAAGGTTCGTTTTTAATTAATATTAGATTATCAAAACTATTTGTTCCGCTATCATCTATTGGTACTTTATGATGAACTTGCCAACCATCAGGAACTCTACCCTTTTGTAATTTGATTATATCAATATCAGAGAATGCCGAGTTGTTTATAATATCATTATTTTTAGATAAATCTACCAAAAATTGTTTTCTTATTGAATTGTCAAATTCTTTTCTATAGCGTTCTAACTCTACTCTATCTCGTTTTACATATTCTATTTCTTTTGTTTTTATTCCTTCTAGAGTAATATTTTCACCTCTAAGTTTTCCCGTAAAATCAGCCTTGGTTACTTCTTCAAAATCCGCACCCTTACTCCCAACAGTAAGTGGACTGTTGAAAGTTACAGACTTCGGTGTCATATAATTAATGTCTGTTTTAAACATATTCATGTTGACCTGGGTCCTGCTTAGCGGCCCATTGACGACTTCTTGGTACGTCGGTGTCACGATAGATGTCACTTTTTCATTACTTAATACATTTCTGGATTGGTATAACTGAGTACCTTTATTTGCAAATTTGGCGCCAGTGCTTCCCCAACCAGCTATTGGAATCATAGCGGCAAAGCAGAGCGATGCGTTCACCTTGTCTCCTCTAGCCATATAGATAGCTCCATTTAAACCATCTGCTATTTCACCAATCCCGGGCACTAGTCCTACTAAATCTAATCCTAACTGTAGACCATCCACCAGTTTGTTTCCTTTTGGTTTTTCGGCATTGGTTAATATGAGAGAAAAAAGAGACCTTGAAGTAAATAGCCCTTCAAGGATCTACAAAGAGTATTCTAAATAAAGTTAGTTTTATTCTTTATATGTTTTTGTAATCTCCATAACTTCCTTTGGTGCTAAACCCTTATAATTTGAAAATATTAAGTCGCTGTGAGCAGGGCAGGGCGATGAACATTTCCTTATAAGATTTCTATATATTCACTTAACTCTCCATCAGATTGTTTATTGTTACATATTTTATTTACTGTTCAACTAGTTCTTTAAATGTTAGTTTCTTATATATAATTGTGTTTACTTAACCTTGTTGAAAGATTCTTCACTAAATAAAATTCTATCTTTTCAGTCTCAAATTCCCTATTAATTCTTGGATATTCTCAGCAATATTCTCAAATGTTCCTCTTTCGAAATCTTCTAATTGTATTATTCCACTATTGTTCTCAATAACCACTAACAAACCATTCCCTTCCGTCCCAATAGGTATCTTCTTTAAACTATCCCCATGATTTTCTTTATATCCTTTTAGCGACTCTCGGAATGAACTTATCTCGCTATTCGGTAGCACAGGCTCTAATGCAATATAGTGTTCCTGATAAAATCCATCTAAATCTGCAAACCAATATGAATTAAAATATTCAACAATTGATTTATGCAATTTTATATCAAATTCATCTTCTAAACTTGTAAAGTCCTGTGAAACATTCTTTTCTACAGGTTTCCATGAGATATATTCTTCTTCATCAACTTCACCATCATAAATTATTAGGTTCTCCTCACTACTAATTGGTGTTTTAAATAAAAAAACTAAACCTTCATTAGCTATATCTTTTCTCATTTGAAAGTACCTCTGCATTGCTTCTCTTACTGACAAAGTTATCATCCTTTACTTATTTAAAAATATTTAATCATGTAAAGACTTAAAGTGACTAGCTAGCGATACAATTTCATCATCAAGATTAGGAAACTTAATAATACTATCCAGGACGCTTATAAAAAAATTTTTTCTATCCCCCTGAGAACCATTGATAACCCTATTTAACATCCAAACAGTATGCTGTGTAGGTTGTCTTTCAAGTGATTCAACAAGCTTTTCTTCATATCCATTTTTATAAAACTTTTCAACAAAATGTACAAAAGGTCCTGGTCTACCAAAATTTACATTTGGATATTTTTCCATCAACTTCAGAATAGGTTGAATAGCCTCAAAAGCATCTTCCCTGTTCTCTATTTCTTCAACAATATCGTAAGTAACCTCAATAAAATCTTCATTCATAATTGATTCTTCTAGCTTTATAATTAATTGATTTAATTCATTTTCCATCTTATCATTCCTTATTTGAGAGTCTTTTTCTTATGATTAAATGCTTTATTTGTCATACCGTTTACAATAAGTTCTGAAATCCCGGCATCCAGCAAAATTATTTATTGTCCTTAACTAATTATATAAAAAAACACTTGATGCTTTAAATGCAATCAAGCGCTATATCATTCTGCTATGCTATTCCTATTCAAGTACCTTTAAAAATTCATCAAAGTTATCTGCCACTTTAAATGTTATAGGTTCAAATTCACCTGATTCTTCATGAGACCACTCGCAAACAGATGGATTTGCTTTACCTATTTCTTCTCTTTTTCCAAAGTCTCAAGATACTTTTCTAAATATTTTTTTCCTGAGTTACTTCTTGGGATAATACCAAGGTGTATATAATTCCATATTGTCTCCCTTTCATGCGAATTTGCATTAGTAAGATCATCATAATCAAAGTCGATTTTAAATTTTCCTGTTTTATCAAAAAACATAGTAAAATTTGTCCATGGCTCTTGATTGTTATCAATAAATACTCTTCTTAGTTCCTTAATGCAATTCAATAGTAAATGCCATTTTTGAAAATATTCTTCTTCACTTACAGTAAAAAGTTCAATAATTTCCTCACTATAAACAGGGTGTTCACTTCCCTTAGGAAAGTAATAGAAATAAGAAGTTTGAGAACCCTCTCCAACCTCACCATAAAGATATACTTTAATCCATTCCTCTGGAATTGTATCTATTACGGTTTCTACTATTTCGTTGTATAGCCTATCTAATTCTTCTTCAATCATCCAACTTACCTCCTCGAACATTATCAAAACTCTTGGTTCGCCATTTGTCATCACCAATTTTATATCTAATATCAAAGCTTTCTGGACGTTGCGAATCACCCTTATAGTTCGGTCTTATTTTTACCATAACCTCATCACCTTGCTTAAGTGCTTCCGCCCATGTATTTTCAAGTTTTTTCCACTCACCTTTATTTAAATTTCCATTCATTGGAACAAGGTTATCAAGATCTCCTGACCCTTTGAAAATACTTGCAATTAAATGCCCACCGTCATCATCAGGTTTACGATCTTCTCTTCCTACTACCTTTTGGGCATAGTAGAGTTAAAAAGCACTCGTTGCCACTGACAATCAAGTGCTTTAAATTCATATATTTTTAAGTAACATTACATTTGTAAGTTTTTTAGTAACAGTATGACATCTTTTTATGCAATGACAACTAATACTGGTTCTTCGTAAATTTCGTATTTACTTTACATTATAAGTTTTATATTCATCGCTCAGTAAAATGTCATCACTACACATAGTAATCTATGTTTGGCAACCAACATTACACTTTATATCATCTATAATTCTAATAAATAAGATTATTTTTGCATATTTATATACTCTCTTATTAGTTTCACATCACTTTCTCTCTTTTCATCAGGAGAAATTCCTAATTTTTTATACTTCCATATAATTAATCTCTCATAATGATTATAATTATTTTCTTCCTCTAATAATGTATAATCAAATTCAATATCAAACTTACCAGTTGAATATAATTCAAATGTTAAATTAGTCCAAGGTTCCTGCTTATTTCTTATAAATTCTTCCCATAACTCTCTAAAGATACGTTCAAGAAGATTTAGTTGACGTTCAGTCTCGTCTTCGTCAATCCCCTCTATATCTTCAATATCTAAGCTGTATACCGGTTCCTGCTTATTTTTTGGATAGTAGAAAAATACCGTCGAATCACTATATTCATCTACTTCAGAATATACTATTACTTTCTCCCATGGTTCAGGAATAACACAGTTTAACTGCACAGCAATTTTTTGATAAATTCTTTCCAGATTCTCTGTATTCATTCACTTTCCTCCATATACATTTTTCAAATTAGCTTTAAATTTTTCTCCATCAATACTATATTTTATGTTGAAACTAACAGGCCTAATAGAATTACCTTCATATACAGGTCTAATATCAACTATAACTTCCCGCTTTTCTCTTAAAGCTTTTGCCCAAGCAGATTCCAATTTTTTATAAGCACTTACATTAACATTACCATTCATTGCAACAATATTATCAATAAGCGAAGAGCCGTTAAATTGCGTACCAATTATATGTCCACCGTGATCTCCTTTAGTACTAGGTGCTTTAACTCGGTTTACCCCACCAGCTGCTAACTGATGCTTAGTATTACGTTCTCCCATTTCTAAAGTTAATTCTCCACTAGCTCTCTCAATTCGTCCTAGCTGATCTGTTTTATATAGATATCCATTTGTTTCATATTTTACATTAGGTTTTAATTTAAATTCATCTAAAAAGTAACTTCCATCTTTAACAACATCATCAACAACCTTACCAGAATTACCCGCGCCCTTACTCCCAACAGTCAGTGGATTGTTGAAAGTTACAGACTTCGGTGTCATATAATTAATGTCTGTTTTAAACATATTCATGTTGACCTGGGTCCTGCTTAGCGGCCCATTGACGACTTCTTGGTACGTCGGTGTCACGATAGATGTCACTTTTTCATTACTTAATACATTTCTGGATTGGTATAACTGAGTACCTTTATTTGCAAATTTGGCGCCAGTGCTTCCCCAACCAGCTATTGGAATCATAGCGGCAAAGGAGAGCGATGCGTTCACCTTGTCTCCTCTAGCTGTATAGATAACTCCATTTAAGACATCTGCTATTTCACCGATCACGGGTACTAGTCCTACTAAATCTAATCCTAACTGTAGACCATCCACCAGTTTGTTTCCTTTTGGTTTTTCGGCTGGGACTACCTCTTCCTTATATTCCACTTTAGAAACAATCTCGTAGTATACTGTCCCGTTTTCTGAGTATTCTTTTATGAGGAGACCATTGGCATATTGGTGATACTTGATATTCTCTCCCACATTTTCTTCGATTGTGTTCATTCTTTTCGATTCTAACGCTTGAAAAGTTTTGGCGTTAATCAACGTACCAATCATTTTTTCTCTTTCTTGTACCCATAGGCTATTAGGATCCAAGTATACCTTAGGGAATAGCTCTGTTCTGATTGCACTTCCAAACGTAATGGCATTCCACTGACTCGGCTGGAAAGCGATATCTTTTAGCCCTGCTGTAAACATTGACTCCAAATCCGTAAGCCAATTGCTCATCGTTTGGATATCTTGTTCGATAGAATCCAATAATGCTGTCTGAGAGAAATCAAACTCATTCAATAATCGGACGGTGTCATCCCGTCTCTTTTTGGCATTCAGAACCCCTATCTGAACTCCACTGTCGTCGAGATGGGGCAAGGCTATGATATCACTAACCGTATCCATAATACTGTTTGCCTCATTCGTGAGCGCTTCTGTTAGATTTCCGATGAAAGTTAACCCCTGCTCCAGTTCCCCTTCAAGAAATTCTTGACTTATGTATCCAGCTGGGGATGGCTCCATTGAGAGTAAGGCAGACTCGATCTGCGAAAGCCTCTGAAGGTAGTTGTCTGAGAATACTTGAAAGAAATGGAGAAATGGTAGGTGACAATCTGCGTAAAAGGCTCGGATTGCATCGGCTCCCTCCCCCTTGAACGAATCAGCCATCTCGACTAAACCTTTCACTGTCCTCTCAATATTCTCTATCTCGATTTTTAGACGTTCAATAGTAGCTACCTTGCGCTTCAGGCCATCCTGGAGTAAATCGACATCTACTATTTTCATAGGTAAGTACCCCGTCTGCTATTCACAACAAAAGATTGACTTATCACTTCATTATACAATAATTCCCTACTACTAGACATCTTTACTCCTCCTCTAGCACTTCAATTTTATCTATAATATTCCATTTATTCCAAGGAAGTGTAAAGCTTTGAATTATTATTTGGATAAAAATAATTCGGAAGGATTATAAAATTTCAGAATAATTAAAGCTTATGTATTAATTGTTAGTGAGACTTTAAACCCAAAATATTCACTTATTAACAATTTAGAGAACCCCACTCTCAAAATAAAAAGGGCTTATGATCTTAGAATCATAAGCCCTTCTCTTTTGATTTAAGTTATCTTTCCGCCACTTGTATTCTGTGTTTTTTTCGCAATTGGCGAGTTAGCCTTTTTGTGCTTATCGCTAATCGGAGGATTGGTATCTTTTACTGGATCTCCGTACGCAGTGAATGTATTTGGGTCGTTTTTCGGTTCTTTATTTGGCATTTTTGTAACCTCCATTTTCAAGATACCTTCTATTATTCCCCCATCATTCGCAATTATGTAAATAAGAAGAAAGCGCATATAACGAATCGTTATATACGCGCTTCCCCCTTTTTATAATTCTCTTGCCATTGTTAGTACGATTTCATCAATCGCTGTAGCTGCGCCTGATTTATTTTGCACCAGTACGCTGAATATATATTGCTGGCCGCTGCTTCCTTCTAGATATCCGCTTAATGCATTAACGCCTGTTAAGGAACCAGTTTTTGCAAAAACCTTTCCAACTGTCAGTGGGTCCTTTAATCGATTACGGATTGTCCCACCAACCATTCTATCTGGATGACCCGCAACTGGCATGCTCATAAAGAATGTAGAGAACCAGTCTTCACTTTGCACCTTAAACAATAGGTCACTGACTACCATGCTCGATACATTATTCGCATGAGATATGCCGGAGCCATCTTCAAAGGACCAGTCATTCATTTGAAGACCAATCGACTTTCCGAATTTATTTACAACCTTCAATCCTGCTTTCGTGCTGCCATGGTGATTTTCCACCTTGCCCATCGTTTTGATTAAAATATCTGCAATTCCATTATTACTAAGCTTCATATAAGGAATCACCAGTTGATCAAGTGGCATAGATTTCTTCATTGCAACTAAATCAGCGCTTTTTGGAGTTGCAGCTCTAAATAGTTTTCCTTTTGTATATTCAATTCCTACCTCTGCTAGGATTGCTTCGAACATCGTTAATGTATGGGTAGTCGGATGCTGCACTGTCACCCATTCTCTTTTCGTTTTATCAAACGGTAGATTTCCGCTAATAATGATTTGATTTGTACGATAAGAACGTTCAATCGTCACCGTATTGCTTTTGCCAGCCTCTACGGTCACTGCTTGGTTGATGATTTCCAAATCACCTAAATGAGGAGTAGCTTGGAATGTTGGAGCTTGTCCAATAGCTGAGCCCGCTACATCTACGATAATTGTCCCAGAATCATAGTCACTATTAGGAGAAGTTGTCAGCGCCGAGATTGGAGCCGCGTAATAATAAGACTCGTCCCCTTCCCAAATACCAGGAGTAAGCAGATCATTGTCAAACCACTTGTCATCTCCCACTATACGACCATCAATTTTGGTGATTCCCTTTGCTTTTAGCTCCTGTGCGAATTGCTGCAGGTCCTCTACAGACAAAGTCGGGTCACCTTCACCCTTTAAATAGACATCTCCCTTTAAAACTCCATTCTTTAATTTCCCAGAGGTATAAAGACTTGTCGTGAACCGGTAGTCCTCGCCTAGAATCTCTAATGCCGCTGCAGTCGTAAGCAACTTCATATTGGAAGCGGGCTTGATAGGCATCTCACCGTTATAATCATAGAGTAATTCTCCAGTTTCTCGATCTCGAATGGAAATACTCACATCTCCACCAGCGAGCTTTTGTTCCACAATCCTTTTAATCGAATCGTCCAAGCTTACATTGCTGGCTATCTCTGCTTTTGCCGAATGACTAAATCCCGTCAAACTAAGCAGCATTGCCACCGCTACTATCCAGCTTGCCCATTTTTGCTTCATATACTTCCCCCTCATCCAATTTTGATTACAAGGAAATATATTCATCATTTAGTCAGTTTTTCCTTTATGCGAATAAAAAATAGGTGAATGGAAAGGGAACAAGTGAGAAGACTTGAACCTAAACAACTAATAAAATACAGAAAATTTAGTTATTTGAACCTAATCTATGGTTTCTATTCTAAATTTGCGAGAGTTTCATATAATAAATGGATTTCAAAAAAGGAGGAATAGATATGTATGTAGTTCATTTTTATGAAAAAAACACAATAGTATTAACACAGGCATTGAATGCTATCCCAGCAGTAGAGCAGGATTTACGAATCAAAGGACGCAAAGGAAAAGTAGTAAGCATAGAAAATCCTCAAGAAAATACTATTCATGTATTGGTGGAGTTCGAAAAGATCGTCGATAAAAGTACGACTGCCTCCAAGGATTTAGGGAAAAAGAAAAGAAGATAAAGTGAAACTTTGATTGGTGGGGTGTTTCTTTCCCCACCAATCATTAGTTGAACCAATCGGGCTTTTAGGGACAGTTGGGCTCCCACGTAACTGTCTCATATCTTTTGACATCTTGAAGTGGGAGTCTTACTGTCCCTTAATGCGGGATAAAGTGATTGGTTGAGTTTTTGGGATAAGCACTTCCAGAGCAGCGATATTGCTGCTCTTTTTATTTTAAAGTAAAATAGGAAATAAAAGGGAGGTGTGAGGGTTGGGTAAGAAAATACAAATACTTCTATTAGGTATTCTAAGTATCCTGTTACTTTTCAATCTAGCCGTAGATAATGAGGAAATGGTCGTTCGTGAGGAATTGTTACACCTGTCTGAAGTTGATTATTTAGAAGTACAAGGAGTTAATCATTCAATACCCATTAAAATTACTAATCAAGAGGATATTCAAAAGATCCTTCTTTCTCTCGAACAACTTAATGGACCAGCAGAATTAGAATATCCTATTACGGATGAAGCCTTACTGGGAGTTAGCATCGCCTTAAAAGGATATTATCCAACTGAAGCCATTCGAATCTATGAAGATAAAATAAGCTTTCAAGGGCAAGCAAGAAATGCTTCTAGAGAGATTGTGAATGAGTTGGTGAAAATGATGGAAGAATCTTCATAAGCTAGCCCGTTCGCTGAAGGACCTACGTAGGTCTTTTTTTATTTTCCCCCAGCATATTCTATCCGCACACCATTTACGCGTTTATCCTTCTTAAAAATATCTGCAAATTCCTTGTGAACAACCTGAATTTTCTTTTCTCCTATCCATTCCAATGTAAATTCTTTGTCTGTTTGAAATGTGTTTCCGATTTTATTCGGTAATTCTACCCCTCTGTCTAAGATGGAAAGCTGATAGGAGTAGCCTGTTGTTGCCCCACAATCTCGCTGAAAAATATAAGCAACTTTTTCTCCATTATCAGAAGGAATCTCTTGCAACACTTCATTTCCACAGATTTCTCCAAAGACGCTGTCTAACACATATTTGCCTCCTAAAAATAAAACGATTCCAAATAACAAAATAACTCCCACCGTGAAAGAAATGAGTATAGAAATATGTTTTCTTCTCATAGCGATTCCCCCTTTGCAAAAATATGGATACTGGTAAGAACGAATAAAAGGAAGAAGAAGAAGTTGCATCAGCTTTCATTCCCTTTGAGAAATACTCTTCCTTTTAGACGGTTCCAATTGCCAATAAATGAAAAACACCAGAATGGGTTAAAATTCTGGTGTTTTTGTTCTTATCGAAGCATAATTGATCCGCCATCTACCATAATGGTTTGGCCTGTTATGTATTTGGAATCTTCACTTGCTAAAAATACTGCCACTCTGCCAATGTCCTCTTCTACATCACCGAAGCGACCAAGCGGAATTTTGCTGCGGACTGCTTCATAGTATTCCGGCTGAGCCTTAGCCCATGCCTGCACACCTTCTGAATTGGCTATTGGAGAAATAATGTTTACGTTAATACCAAAACGTCCCCACTCATTAGCTGCAACACGAGAAATCCCTCGAATCGCTTCCTTAGCCGCTGCATAAGCTCCCTGCGTTTCATGTCCATTGAGTCCAGCCCCGGAAGCAAAGTTGATGATATTTCCTTTTGTTTCTTTTAAATATGGCAATGCCGCCTGCATTAAATAAAAGGTCGGGTAAAAGCCTGTGCCAAATGACAAATCTAAATCAGCCTGAGTAGTTTCTTCAAGTGTAACCTGTCTGGAAGCATGTGCATTATTTACAAGTACATCGAGCTTGCCATATTTTTCAATGACTTTCGTGATAATAGAAGGAAGACTGTCACGATCCATTAAATCTGCTTTTATAAACGAGGATTTGGGGGAAATTTCTTGTAGAATCTTTTCGCTGGCCTTCCCTGCCTCTTCATTGACATCAACAATAGCCAGTATTGCCCCTTCCTTCGCCATCGTTTTAGCCATACCAAGGCCGATACCACCTGCTCCACCAGTAATAATAACTACCTTATCTTGTAGCTTCGCCATATTATTGCCTCCTTGTGTTGCTAACTATTATGATGCTAACCTCTCACCTGTTAAGTGGCGAGGTTGAACCACTTTATTTAGCTAAACGTATTGTTCTAATCATGGTGCAATTTTATCATCAATACGTCATTTTTACTAATCTTTTGATTGATACGTATGGTTAAAAACCCTTCATAATTGGATAATATCGATTATCTTTACGTTTGATTATTTCCGTTACGTTCACATCTTTATATGATATAGATGGATACTTCTTACTCCTATTTCTTTAAACAGGTAAAATGGAAATATAGATGTACCTATATCGAACTTATGCTAACAATATGCTAGGATGTTTTGGAGAAGTTATGCTATATTCAATGTGTCAGGAGTGAGTGAATGAAAAAAATTTTAACAATTATCACTATAGTTCTTGTTATACTCGGAGCTGCCGGCTATGCTGTGTGGCATTTTGGGACAAATATCGCCTCCGAAAAAATAATTGAAAAAGTGGAATCTACTTTAAATGAGGAAAATCTAGAAGAAGTAAAAACCTATATCGCGAACGATCCAAAGGTTCAAGAAATTGTAAGCGATGCAGCAACTATAAATCCGGATACTCTTCCCTTCCAAACTAAGGAGGAAGCGACTCGTGTATTAATTAAAAAAGTGGGCGTTAATCGTTTAATTAATATTCAGGAACAAGTTCAGAACGGTTCAATTAGTAAGGATGAAGTATTATCTGAAATTGAAGGTAAGCTGTCTGAAGATGAGATTTCTGCTTTAAAATATGTTTTATATAAGGAATTGAATAATTAAAACTAACCCTTTGTAAAGCTAAACCTAAAAAAACTGAGAGGCTAAGATTTTCAACATGCATTGGCGAGTTTACTTATATAGAATCGATTCCCATTTAGCGGAGTCGATTCCTTTTTTATTATCATTCTTCTAGAGTTACTCCTTGACCTATGATTTTGATACCCATTTTTTATTTATTAACTTCCCTATCAAAAGTATCATAACTAAAGCCATTAAACATATCCCAAGATAAAACAAGCTTGTGCCTAAGGGATAGTTTAATGCAAATTCTTTTTGTAGTTGCAATACCTGTGATCTACTTAAAAGGTCCATATCTGGTATAGGGAAAAGAATCGTTTGTAGTAGGTATCCAATTACTATTAAACAAAATGATAAAAAACCTATAATAAATAGTGTTATGCTATGGAACAAATATTTCATATTATCACCTCAACCTTTACCATTTCGTGTATGGGAATGATATTCAAGATGACGACCTCATCATTGAAAAAGCACCCCCTAGTCAAGGAAGGTACCAGTGGTGGAAATCGTTATTCAGCTAAAGTCTACTGGTATGAAAAAAAAGCTTATTGTCCATTGACTTTATACCACTTTAAATCGCTTTACTCCAAAGGGGAGGGATCATCTTAAAAGCTCTGTTTGTTTTTACCATTTTTCCTCTCCCTACTAATCGTATGTTAACGTCTGTCTGTTCGATTCTAACCTCCATTTTGAGGTCTCCCCTTTACAAGTTCTTTTCGTTATTTGGTGTCTCTTCATACTCCACGTAATGCTTTGTATCGTGTATAGGAATATCTTGTTTTAGATCAATTACTCTTCCGAATGTTATATCATCATCAGGTGTATATCTATTTGAAGGCAATGCCTCATTTTTTATCACTCGGTAAAAAATAAAGCCTATGACAGCGATAATAAAAAAAGTAAATATAAATGCCATGTGTTCGATTACCCCCTTTATAATAGTTTATTCTATTTGGAGCCAGAATTTTCCTTCTTTGGGTGGTAGGAAGTTTAAATAAGCTTAGATATCATGAATCAACTATTTAGGGAAGGGCATGGCCTATGTCCGCTTGAGATCGATGTTGGCCTTATTCTCATTCGTGGGGTGGTTACTCTCGTTCGTCTGGGGTTTATTCTCACACATGGGGATTTTACTCTCGGATAGGGCACCTTTATTCTCACTCAGACGCTTTACTCTCGGTTACTTGGAGCTTACTCTCGTCCGCCGATGATTTACTCTCATTTAAAATGGTGGGAGGGCATGGCCTATGTCCGCTTGACCATCGAGGTCGCCCTTATTCTCGTTCGCGGGGTAGTTACTCTCGTTCGTCAGGGGTTTATTCTTACTCGTTAATGATTTATTCTTGGATAGACCCCCTTTATTCTCATTCGATCGGTTTACTCTCGGTCCAGCGGGGATTATTCTCGGTCGCTGATGATTTACTCTCATTCAAATTGGAGGGAGAGCATGGCCTATGTCCGCTTAACATCGAGGTTGGCCTTATTCTCGTTCGTGGGGTGGTTATTATCGTTCGTCTAGGGTTTATTCTCACTCAGGGATGATTTACTCTCATCCAAATTGGGGAAGGGCATGGCCTATGTCCGCTTGCCTTCGAGGTTGACCTTATTCTCATTCGTAGGGTAGTTACTCTCGTTCGTCAGGGGTTTATTCTCACTCATAGATGATTTACTCGCAGATAGACCACCTTTATTCTCACTCAGCTGGTTTATTCTCGTTCAACCGGATTTTATTCTCGGTCGTCGGTGATTTACTCTCATTCAAATCAAGCCATCACATTAAAAAAGCCAGCAAATTTACTGCTACGTAAATTTCACTGGCTTTCATTTTTATTTAACTAATGTTAATGTCTTTTCAATCAACGTTTTTAAGAGCTCATCATTTCGTTCGTCCAACACTAGTACACCATTCTCATCGATCATTTGGTTGATGCCACTTACGAGCACTCTTGGCTGTGAAACGAATAACACACCTAAGTTGGCCATGATTTCTCTTAGATGGAGCTGTGCCGTAAGCGTTCCAGACATGCCTGGCGTTCCACCGATGACCATTCCGACTTTGCCATTGAAGGAATTTTTCATATCTAAAGCTGGTCTTGAAGCCCAATCAATCGCATTTTTTAATACTCCAGGAATGGAGCCGTTATAGTTAGGAGTTGCAAATACAATGACATCTGCCGACTCAATTTGGCGCTTGAATGCTAAGACGCTTGCTGGTACGTCCTTTTCTAGCTCTTGGTTGAATAATGGTACTCCTCTGTAATTTGCCAGTTCAAATGTTACTCCTTCAGGTAAATTTGCTCCAACTAGCTTCAACAACTTTGTATTAAATGAATCCTTCCGTAAGCTGCCACTTATTCCTAAAACCTTCATATTCAATAACCTCTTTCTATATAATCTGCCTCTTTATTATTTTAGTGTAATAACTAGAATTTAACCTCGGTAAAAAGGATGAAATGTTGTTTTCGTAAGAAAAGCGTATTCAACTGAATACGCCCTCTCTTTTATATAGACCATAGTCTCCTATGTCTCGCCACCAGAAAGCCGACAATTAATAGCAAGATTCCAGAGACGATAAATACAGAACGTACACCTAATAAATCAGCTAGCATCCCCACTCCTAAAGCAGAGATACCGAAAATTCCCGTTGTAACTGCACCTAAACTCGTATAGACAGTGACTAATTTATCCTTTGATACAGCGCGTTGGATAATCGTCTGCTGAGGAATATTTTTTAGCTGTCCAAATAGACCGATTCCTAATGACAGAATGAGAGCAGTCCAAGGGTTGTAAACCATTCCAAATATGATTGTTAGCACTCCTGCTGCAAGCGCACCTAACCCCATAAAATAAAATTTGTTTCGATCGACAAAAGTGGCAAACCTCATGCAAAGGATGCTTCCGAGTAAAAAGCCAACAAAGAAAGCACCGTTTAGATACCCCCACCACTGCTCTGTTTGACTGATTGCCTGCTCCACATAAATATATAGGATGGCGGCAATCCATGCGACACTTGCAATTGTCTCTATTAAATCCATCCATACAATCTTTCGTAAGACAACCGTTTCACGAACTACTCTCCACCCTGCTGTCAGCTGTTGCCAAAACCCTTCTTCCTCTTCCTCCGTCTTGACCACTTTTGGAAGCTTAAGCCAAAGAACGAATGCGAGAATATAAAGCACACTAACCGTCCATAGCACACCGGCTGGACCAATCATTAGTAACAGCATGCCCCCTAAAAACCAGGAGCCAATTTGGATTAGCTGATTAAGCGTCTCCACCAGACTATTTGCTTTCAGGAGCTTTGTCTCCTCCACCAGCTGTGGCAAATACGAGTGGATGATAGGATTGGCGCAACCATCTAGGAAGGCGACAAGACTAATAATCACAAACACTACCACATAGTTCTCGCTGTCTAAATAGAAGTAGCAGAACAGGCCTAGTAGCAACATAAGCAACGTTTTGCTAGCCTGTGACACGACAAGAATCCTCTTCACTTGAAATTTCGCAACCACGAGTGGTGTTAATAGACTGGAAATAAATAAGGATGTCGTGATGACAACAGGTACCAATGTAGTCACAAAGGCAGAATTTGAAATCGTATACAGGAGAGAAATCACTCCAACGATATATAGAACATCTCCTAAATTGGCTAGGCTTTGCCCGATTAATAGACGGTTCAATTGTTTATTCATTTTATTATCCCCCAATATTATTTAACTTTGGATAGTTAAATAGGGGATCAAATTGGATAAGTCATTTTATATTATCCCCCAATAATATTACTGTTGGTAAAATCGGGGGATCTTAAATTGGACAGTTCATAAAGGAACTCCTTTTCTGAAGCAACGAAAATAAAATCCACGGGGGATCCTGGATTTTATTTCCCAAGCAATATTTGTATTTATAGCTTAATCTACCATTCTTTTCTTGTAAATAATGGTTGTTAAAATAATTGCTAGTACTGCCCAAATGCTGATGATTCCTAAGTTGGAAAGGATATCTACGAAGCCAGCTCCCGCTTCTATGCTTTCTGCTAAGTAGATCAGCTGTAGGTTTGGCATATAATCCGCTAGCTGAAGTACAGGATATTTATCGGCAAAGGCCGTAAGGAAAGATCCCATTGTGAAAATACCCACAACTGGTAGAACAAGCACGGATGCTTCCATAACCGACTTTGCAATCAACCCTAAAAGGGTACCTACTGCGATGTAAAAAATAGTTGAAACAATAACTCCAGCTCCAAATGCAACTAAATTCTTTGGAGTATACTCAGCTACAAATATACTAGCACTAATAACCAAAATCGTTAATACAAAGGACAGAAGGCTTTTTCCTCCCAGAATATCAAACGTACTTGCCGGGGATAGCATCAATCCACGTAATGTGTTCTTTTCCTTTTCTTCAGCAATTAAACAGCATTGGACATAGGTAGCAACAAAAGCGAAGGTCATATTAATATATAAGAAATGCATTTGAAGGTTCTCCGTTCCCATTCGCCCATAGATTGCTGCAATAATGATTGGCAGAAAAACAACTACGCTTACTGCCATGTTTCTAAAAAAGTCTTTGTAATCCTTCATAAAAATTGCGCTTAATCGTTTCCATGAAAATGTCATTGTAATTCTCCTCCTGTCACTTTTACAAAAATATCACCTAAGGTTGGCTCGTTCGAATGAATCGTCACTACTCTATTTTCTTTCATTAAACGGTATACTTCCTCTGCTCCATCGTCATTCTTTGAAAGCGTGATGGTTTCATTTGTATCTAACTCAATCGTCACACTGTTATCTGCAAACTTTTTCTTTAGCTCGCTCGGCTTATCCAGCAATTGAATCTTCCCTTTATGTAGGAAAGCCACTCGATCACAAAGCGTATCCGCTTCATTCATATCATGCGTTGTCAAAAAGATGGTAGTCCCTTTTTTATTTAAGGCACGAAGTCCTTCATATATATGAAGCGTGTTCACAGGGTCTAGTGCCGATGTTGGTTCATCTAAGAACAGCAGCTCAGGCTCATGTAGGATTGCACGGGCTAATATCACCCTTTGTGTCATCCCTTTGGAGAGCATACTCACCTTCTTTTTCTTTTCCTCCGTTAAGTTCACAAAAGAAAGCGCCTCTTCTATTCTAGATAGTGGAAGATCATACAGCTCACAGTAAAGCTTTAAGTTTTCATAGATTGTCAGCCTTCCATATAAGCCGCTGTTATCTGTCAGAACACCGAAACGTTTTCGTGCACTTGGTGTTTTTAATTCTGCAACTGGAGTTCCAAATACCTTTGCATCTCCTCCGGTTGGATCGAGCTGACCAGTTAAAATTTTAATAGTAGTTGTTTTACCAGATCCACTTGGGCCTAAAAATCCAAAAATCTCACCCTTCTTTACTTGAAAGTTTACATCCTCCACTGCCTTATAATTGGAGAAGTATTTTGCCAAGTCCTTCACTTCAATCACGTTTTCCATTTTTGTTCCCTCCATGTTTAGATGTCGTATGTACATCCTTAGATTACGAGGAAATGAGCATGTCTGCCTTATATTTTCTGTGAAAGGAGCTATTTTTAGGGTGAATGAGCGTATTTTTAGGGTGAATGGAGCTTATTTGAGACCCAACATTCCCTTTAGTTCCGCCATTTTGGTCTTTGAAAGTGGAATCGAGGATTTTCCGATGTCTTCTAAAACCAAACTATAGCTATTTCTTGTCCAGGTGATAACCTCTCTCACTTTTTGTAGATTTACAATGTAGGATCGATGACAGCGGAAAAATCCGAAAGCCATTAATCGCTCCTCTAATTCATTTAACGTAAAGGTACAAGGAAAGCTTTCTCCTCGAATATGTAAATAGGTTTGTCCTTCTGTACTTTCTATGTAGTCAATCTCCGGCGGATCAAAGAGGACAATTTTTTCATTGACCTTGGTAGGAATTTTTTCAAACCGAATTGGTTGAACGATTGGTGCTTCCTCTTCTATTTGAATTTCCTGTGCCTCTTTCTCCTCTGCATCCTCCAACTGCACATTATGTAAACCATTTTCGTCCAGCCTGTATACTTCATCCGAATAAGAGATAGCCTGTTCAATCCCACTTGTCAGGATGAGCACGGGTTTATGTAAGTTTCTCAGTTCATTCATCCAGGTAATAAATAAGCGTTTGGATTCTAAATCTAAATTTTGATCGGGCTCTTCGAGGATATATACATCTGCATCCTGAAGAAAGAGATTCGCAAATCGCACTCTTTTTCTTTCTGAAAAGCTCAATTCTCTCAGTTTTTTTCGTTGAAAGTCATCAATCTGAAGCAAACGCATTGCATGTTCTACAGGAACGGACGAATTATAGATAGAACTTGTAAAGGCTAATGATTCTTTCACGGATAATCGTTCATAATAACCTTCCTCTAAAAACAAAAAGCCTGCCCTCTCACTTATGATAATCTCTCCTTTCGAAAGCTTACCTTTCCCTAATAAAATCTTAAGTAGCTGCTCCCGAATATTCAAGCTAGAGGAAATCGTCACCACTTTCCCCGGGGCTACCTTTAATTCGATAGCAGGGAATAAAAGGACATCATGCAACTGCTTTTCTGCTTGTATAAATTGAATAGACATGGTGTAACCTCACTTTTCTATTCATCAATATCTAAGAATAAAATCTCCCTTATTTGTGATGAACAGTATTTTTTTTACATTCATTATATTATTATACCAATTTATAATAGTATGAATAGTAAAAAAATCACGAGACCTACGAATAGGCTCGTGATTAACGCTACGCTGTAATAGCAGCTGCTTTGTTTCCTTTATTCTTCGTTAAAATCTGGATTACTACTAGCACGATAAATATAACTAAGCCAATCATGTCTGAATATCCTTCTGGATAAATCAATAATAGACCAGCAGCTAGGGCCACAATTCTTTCATACCAGGCAACTTTTCGATACCAATACCCGATGACTCCTGCTCCAATTGCTATCATTCCCGTAATTGCTGTAAACACAACCCAAAGTATCTGAGGAATAGTGGTATCAATCATTAATAGCTCTGGAGAGAAAATAATCATATATGGGATAATGAAAGCTGCAATTGCTAGCTTAGCAGAATTTACTCCCGTTTTTATCGGGTCTCCACCTGAAATACCAGAAGCAGCAAATGCTGCGAGAGCAACCGGTGGTGTGATATCCGCAATAATTCCGAAATAGAATACAAATAAATGTGCAGATAAGGCGATAACTACAGGTACTTCTGCTCCTGCTGGCATATCTAGCATTAATAAGGTAATGATTGCCGGTGCAGCAATGGTAGAAGTAATTACATAGTTAGCTGTCGTTGGCGATCCCATACCTAGAACAATGGAAGCAATCATCGTAAAGAATAAGGTAAGTAGGATACTTCCTCCAGAAGCAGAGATTAATCCATTTGCAAGACTTAACCCTAATCCTGTTTTTACTACCACCCCTACAATAATCCCTGCCGCCGCAGTAGCCGCTGCTACTCCTAGTGCAGTTCTAGCTCCATCTGCTAACGCTTCAATGATATCTCGTAAGCTTAATCGAGTTTCCTTGTTAAATGCGCTTACAACAATAGCAGCAACGATACCCCATAAGGCAGCTTGTATTGCCGGCACTCCAGTAAACATCAACACGATGATCACTATGATTGGGAGTAATAAGTAAATCTTCTTAAATACTTCTTTTTTGTTCGGAATCTCTTCAGGTGGGAGACCACTCAAGCCAACGCGCTTTGCTTCAAAGTGAGTCATGATCCAAATTCCAGAGAAATAAAGGATTGCCGGTATGGCAGCAGCCTTGGCAATTTCCCAATAAGAAATACCTCCAATAAACTCTACCATTAAGAATGCAGCTGCCCCCATGATTGGTGGCATCAACTGACCTCCTGTGGAAGCTGCAGCCTCAACTCCACCTGCAAATTCCTTTCGATAACCAAGTTTTTTCATCATTGGAATCGTATAAGAACCAGAAGTAACAACGTTCGCTACGGAGCTACCTGAGATAGTCCCTTGAAGCGCACTAGAAAAGATTGCAACTTTCGCTGGTCCCCCAGTTAATCTCCCAGCCAATGCTACAGCTAAGTCATTAAAATATTGACCCACACCTGTTTTTACAAGGAATGCTCCAAATAGTAGGAATGCAAAAATGTAAGTGGCAGAAACACTAATCGGTGTACCTAAAATACCGTCCGTTGTAAAGAACATTAGTTGAATAAGACTTTCTAAATCCTGCCCTCTATGAGCAAGGAATCCTGGGAAATATTGTCCAAAAAATGCATAAGCCAAAAACGCAATGGCGATAATGGTAATTGGTAGTCCAACAGCCCTTCTAGCTGCCTCTAGTACAAGTAGAACGGCGATTATACCTACTATTAAATCTAGTGTGGTTACTGCACCGAGACGAGTAACTAGCTGATCAATATTTAATGGCCAATATAATCCAACACCAATAGCTAGTAGAGAAAGTATATAATCATAAAACGGGATTTTTCTCTTTTTCTCCCCTTTAGCCTTCTTACTAACAGGAAATAATAAGAAAATGATGGATAATGCAAAGCCTAAATGGATCGAACGTTGAATATAGGCAGTAAATTGACCATCAATAGCTGTATAAAGCTGGAAAACAGAAAACGCAATGAGTGCAAAAAATATAACCTTTTTTGTGATACCTTGAACATTTCTAGTATTGGATTCGGGATCGTATTTTTGAAGAAGCTCAAGCTGTTCCTCTTCCGATAACTGTTGAAACGTTTCTTCCTTCTCATGGGACTTGGAATTATTCGTCATCCATCTTAACTCCTCTCAATTGCTGGTAAACTGACATTTTCTTCACTTGAAATTGATAAGATTTACCCTTGGTAAGTTGCTTCTTTAAGTCTATTTCCTTCTTGTCATAAATGAAAACCAAATCTGTATCAATCGTTGAAATAAATATTGTAAAACTAGGCAGGAAGTAATTGTCATGTCTTAATACATATTTTCCATCCTCTATTTCAAACGTCTGTCCTTCCTCTGCATAGCCCGGCATACCAATGGCTAAATCCTCATACTCCATGGAGACTAGCTGAATATGATTGTCCTCACTAGCTTGATATGTTTCTAAAACGTCAGTTTTATGTATGGAATGTGTGTATCTAATTTGGAATTCGTTTGATTGAAAAGGTATATAATGCACCGTAGGATGGTCAGTTCGAGTTTCAGTAAAAACAAAGGAATTTTTATAGGGTACAAAAAGAAGTGATAATAAAAGACATACTAACAATACAAGCAGTATTTTTTTGAGGATACGCATCGTCCATCCTCCATTTCATTCAAAAGAAAAGGGACTTGAAGCTTACGCATCATGCCCCTTTCATTTCGGGAAAAATATCTATTATTTATTTACTTCATCGAAGTATTTTTGAGCACCTGGATGCACCTTGATACTAATACCTTCTAAGCCCGTTTCTGCTTTAATTAGTTTTGCTTTCGCATGCTGAATGCTGCCAGCGTTTTCATAAATAGCCTTCGTCATTTCATAAACTAGGTCTTCTGGAAGTTCGTCACTTACAGCAAGCATTGCAAGAACAGAAACTGTTGGTACATCTTCTGTTAAGCCGTAAGTGCCAGCCGGTACCGTGTCTTTTGCATAGTACGGATATTTTTCAATTAATTCATCCGCTTTACTATCTTCTACTGGTACAATTACAACATTTGCTACAGCGTTTAATGCCTCAACTGCTCCTGTAGGAGTACCAGCTGTAATAAATGCTGCATCAATTTGACCTGATTGAATACCATCAGTAGATTCACCAAAGTCTAAGTTTTGTGCTTCAATATCGTCTTCAATAGATATTCCATGAATTTCTAATAGTTGTTCAGCATTCGCATAAGTACCTGAACCAGGAGCCCCTACGGATACCTTTTTACCCTTTAAATCTTCAAAGGATTCGATTCCTGAACCTTCAGTTGTTACCAGTTGAACTGTTTCTGGATAAAGTGCACCTAATGCAGAGATATTGTCTACCTTGTTCCCTTCAAACATTAACTGCCCCTCAGTAGCGTAATATGCAATATCCGTCTGAACGAATGCGATTTCCCCGTCTTTTCCTTCTTGAAGTGCAGTTACATTCGCTGCAGATGCTTGTGAAACGGTTGCAGTTGTGTCAATACCTGTTTCTTTCTCAATTAAATCTGCAAATGTACCACCAAGAGAATAATAAGTCCCTTGCGTACCGCCCGTTAAAATACTTAGAAATTTAATATCTTCTTTCGTCTTTTCTCCGGAACCGCTTTCATCCGATCCACAAGCTGTAAGAATAAATAATACCAATACACTTAGAACGGATAACCATTTTAATTGTCTCTTTTTCAAATAAATTCCTCCCCTTTATATTAGTAAAATACTAATCTTCTCAATTTTAACACAACGTTTTCTCTCTTTGTCAACCAATTGCCTTTATTCTGCAATTTTTCCGCAAAAAAATACACATTTAACTAAATCTAGTCAAATGTGTATGAATTCATTAAGAACAGCTATCTCCAGCTGAATTTCTTACTTTCGAGCCTGTTTCTCCTCTTAGTAAATCTCCACCTGTGTCTTTAATAATATGATTGGTCACGTTATTGGAGATGGAGTTTGCCACCATCTGAAGTAGGCTGTTTACATCACCCTGAGATTGCTTGAACTCTTGAACAACTGGAAGACCGTCAATCTCTTCTTCGATTGCTTCAATTTTTCCTTCAATCATTTTTAACGCCTTTTCTTTTCCAAGATGCTGGAAGTTTACTGCCTGCTTTTGCAAGCTCTTTAGGCTAGCAATTTTTTCACGGACAAATTGGTTTTCGTTTATTTGTGCTTCTGCACGCTTGAAGAAGTCCACCTCTTCTGTGTGTGCAATCATATAAGCAATCTCTCTTGCTTTTTCTAGTATCTCGTCTTTTGTATATTTGGTTGTCATTACATTCCCACCTCTTGACCGATAGATGCTTCTACTAGCTCACCTGTCAGTGACCATGTTTTGGCTTCGGTAATTTTTACTTGCACTAGCTTGCCAATAATATCTTTCGGTCCAACAAAATTCACGAGCTTACTCTTACGAGTGTATCCCGCTAGTACGTTCGGGTTATTTTTACTTTCACCCTCCACAAGTACTTCTACAATTTGTCCTTCATGCTTCTTCATTGCTTCCGCAGACATCTCGTTTACTAAAGCATTTAAGCGCTGCAGGCGTTCCTTTTTCACTTCCATTGGAATATTATCCTTCATTTTTGCAGCAGGCGTTCCTTCACGTGGTGAGTAGATGTACGTGTAGGCAATTTCAAAGCCTACTTCCTTGTAAAGGGATAACGTTTCCTCAAACTGCTCATCTGTTTCATTCGGGAAGCCTACAATAATGTCTGTAGATAGAGAAGCGTTTGGAATTGCAGCTTTAATCTTTCGTACTAGCTCCAGGAACTGCTCCCTTGTATATTTACGAGCCATGATTTTTAGAATATCGGATGATCCTGATTGAACCGGTAAATGTATATGCTCTACCAGGTTACCGCCTTTTGCGAGTACTTCGATTAAATGATCATCAAAGTCTCTTGGATGACTTGTCATAAAACGAATTCTTGCTACATCGATTTTACGTAGCTCGTCCATTAAATCACCGAAACGGAAATCGATATCCTCAAAGTCTTTTCCATACGCATTAACATTTTGTCCTAGCAACGTGATTTCCTGATAGCCTTGAGCAGCAAGCTGACGTACCTCTTGAATGATATCCTCTGGACGACGGCTACGCTCTTTCCCACGTGTATACGGAACGATACAATACGTACAGAACTTGTCACAGCCATACATGATGTTTACCCAAGCTTTAATAGCCCCTTTACGAACTCTTGGAAGGTTTTCAATTACATCCCCTTCCTTCGACCAAACCTCCACGACCATTTCCTTCGATAGGTAAGCCTCTTTTAGGATGTTCGGTAGGCGGTGGATGTTATGAGTTCCGAAAATCATATCCACTTGGTTGTAGGTTTTTAATATTTTATTAACAACAGATTCTTCTTGTGACATACAGCCACAAACCCCGATTAGAAGGTCTGGATTTTCACGACGCAGATGCTTCAAATGACCAAGCTCTCCAAACACTTTGTTCTCCGCATTTTCACGAATTGCACAGGTGTTTAAAAGGATTACGTTGGCATCTTCTACTTTGTCCGTCGGTTCATAGCCTAGCTGCATGAAAATCCCCGCCATGACTTCCGTGTCATGCTCATTCATTTGACAACCATACGTACGAATTAAAAACTTTCGATTTTGCCCCATTCCTTTAAACTCATCCGAAATGGAAAAATCTTTATGGTAAGCAACTGCCTCTTTCCCTCGCTTTTTTGCATCCTTTAAGGAAGGAGGAGTGTAGACAGATTGAAAATATTTGCTATAATCTTTCTCCTCTTTTTTGACAGGAGATTTGATTTGAGTACTTTGTAAACGTGATTCCTCGTTCATAAAAACTCCCCTTTCTATGTTACCGATACTACGCACATCCATCCTATTATACTGAATTGCATAGGACTGTCACAAGGTTTTCAGCTTAAATTTAAATATTTGCACAAATAATGAGGTTTTTTCCATTAGAAAGCGGGGAAAGAAGATGGGTTGGAGAGGAAAAATGACTCCTTAATTGGAGTAAAAATGGTCCACTGGTTACACAGTCTTGACTTTCGCTAGTAAACTGGCTGGAACCGCACGTAACCTTGGGGCGAGCGCTAGTAAGCCTTTTACTACCGCAAGTAACTGAATTCTAAGTGCAAGTATCCTTTCGGAGACCGCACGTATTGGAAACAGCCTGGAAATGCAACTCATTTTTGCAAGCAAAAATGCCTCCTATTCGGAGACATTTTCAATAGGAATGAGAATTTCGACTGTTTCATCAGATGGATTTTCTTGTAGATAAAAAATCTCTATCGGCATGGTTGCCTGCAAATGATTCACCTTTAGATTCTGATCTTCTATCCACTGATAAAGCCTCCCATATGCTTCGCCAATTGTTGCAGCCGTACATTGAATGCTCGCATAAGTCATCTTAGGTAAGGTGAAGCCAATCATGTCGTTTGGCACCTGTGATAAATCATGCACTTCTACACAAGCAAAATAAGTAGCAACGATATCATTGCACATATACGGACTGAATAGTACGGAAGTGCTTATTGCATTGGGAATACTACTCATCTGCTTCTCGAATGCCTGCTGAACGGTAATTGAGGCAGTTGGAAAGTCAGCTGCAAAATTAGCGGTAACCGATGTGCCAACAAGATGAAAGCTTTTTGTTACAGTAGTACATTGGAACATTGCTAGCTGTTCTGTCAAAACGGTCTTCCTCCCTTTCATTCATTTATAAATCTCTATGTTATTCTCACGTTGCAGGAACAAAGTAACTAAGAATATAGCAAGCCCCAACTATCAGTAGAAAGTAACCTAACACTCGATTTATCCCTAAGGCGACGTCACTTGTCTCAGCATTAGAAAATTGCCAGCCTGTTGAAAGAAACCAAATAAATGCAGGAAATTTAACATTTATTAGTCCTGCTAAAAGACACATAATCCCTATAAATATAGACATATTTTCTCCTTGAAGTTATACCATAAAATTTGTTTATACTTGAAAACTTATGTAAAGGGCTTTCAAAAATATTACCCATTTACTATACTATAAAATTGTATTTATTACCATATCAGTAATTTTACTGTAGTTTATTTAGTAGATAAAACTTCTGCAGAACGTGGATAAGAAATGATCCGCCAGATACCAGCTATTGACTTTCGCAAGTAGACCAGTTGGAACCGCACGTATTGGTAGTACCCTGGAAATACAGCCCTTACTAAGAAGCGATGATACCATACAAAAAAGACTGAAGACATCTCTACATTATGCAGAGCTTGTCTTCAGTCCATGTTTTATTTTACATAAATTCTTTCATTAAAATATCAAATTGTTCTTCCGAGATTTTAATATCTTGATCTACAAGTGGCGTTGGTGCATAGCCTGGTACCTGCTCTTGGTAAGAAGGAGCGTTTTCATCTTGATAGATAATCCCTGTTACTAGGCCTTCCTTCTCCATTACTACACGCATTGCTTCCTCGCGATTCGTATTGTCGTAGCCTTCGATATCGGATAGCTTTGTTAAATGCTCTTTGAACCAGTCGTAGGTATTTACTTTGTTATACGTTACACATGGGCTAAACACGTTGATGAAAGAGAAGCCTTTGTGCTTGATGCCTGCTTCGATGATCGCTGTAAGCTCCTTGATATCTGTGGAGAAGCCTTGCGCTACGAAGGTTGCACCTGAAGTAAGTGCCAACTCTAACGGCTTTAAGGATGGCTCAATTGCTCCACCTGGAGTCGACTTCGTTTTGAAGCCTTCTGCAGAGCGTGGAGAAGTTTGCCCTTTCGTTAAGCCATAGATTTGGTTGTCCATCACGACATATGTTAGGTCGATGTTTCGACGGATCGAATGAATTGTATGTGCAAGCCCGATGGCAAAGCCGTCTCCGTCTCCACCAGAAGCGATGACGTGAAGGTCTTTATTGGCCATCTTCAAGCCTTGTGCGATCGGCAATGCACGTCCATGGATACCATGGAAGCCATATGAATGGATGTATCCAGAAATACGACCAGAACAGCCGATACCAGAGATCACTGCAAGCTCATGCGGCTCGATTCCTACATTGGCAGCTGCACGTTGAATGGCTGCTTGTACGGAGAAGTCACCGCATCCTGGACACCAGTTAGGTTTGACGTTATTTCGAAAATCTTTAAATGTTGCCATCTGTCAGCAACTCCTTTACTTGGTTTGCCAGCTGAATTGGTAAGAATGGCGTACCATCGTATTTTAGAACGCTTAGGATTTTTTGATGTCCTCCTACGTTCATTTTCAAAATGTTTGCAAGCTGACCTGTTGCGTTATTTTCCACCACGAGTACCTTTTTTGCATTGGCAACTAGTGGCTGCATTTCCTCCACTGGAAATGGGTGAATTAGGCGAACATGTGCATGATTCACTTTTACTCCCTGCTCGTTCAGCATTTGCTGTAATTCCTCTAATACCCCTCTTGTGGAGTTGAAGCCGACTAATAGGATGTCAGCCTCCTCGTGAGGTGCGTTCACATAAACTGGCTCTTCAAAATTCACGTAATTTAATTTACGGAAACGCTTGTCCATTTGTGCTTTACGATTAGTCGCTGCCTCTGAAGGCTTACCAGTTTCGTCATGCTCCACCCCTGTTACATGGTGAATGGCATTCTTCATACCTGGAAGAACTCGAGGAGAAACTCCGCTTTCTGTTACCTCGTAGCGCTTAAAGTACCCTTTGTCCTCTACTTCCGGAAGCTCTTCATTTATCACAAGCTGACCGCGACGGATTTCTATCTTGGAATAATCAAAAGGCTCCACTGTTTGCTTTCCTAATGAAAGCTGCAGGTCAGATAAAATGATTACCGGCAACTGAAGCTCCTCCGCGATATTAAAGGCTTGGATTGTGTCATAGAAAGCTTCCTCTCCAGTACTTGGAGCAATTACTACCTTTGGAATTTCCCCATGTGTACCGTAAATCATCTGCATTAAATCGGATTGCTCTTGCTTTGTCGGCAATCCAGTGGATGGACCTCCACGCTGTGTATCGATAATGACAAGCGGCTGCTCCGTCATACCGGAAAGACCGATTGCTTCCATCATCAATGAAAGCCCTGGACCTGCAGATGCAGTGAATGCACGTACTCCACCATAGTTAGAGCCGATTGCCATTGTTGCTGCTGCAATCTCATCCTCTGTCTGGATTACAGCTCCCCCAACTAGTGGAAGCTTTTTAATCATGTACTCCATGATTTCCGATGCCGGTGTAATCGGGTATGCAGCCATAAAACGTGAACCCGCAGCAAGTGCACCTAGTGCAATCGCGTCGTTTCCGATCATGAATAAGCGTCTCTTGCCGTCTGCAGGAGCTAGCTCCCACTCCCCTTGGCGGCCGCCAAGCTGAGTTGCCATAATTTCAAAGCCCTTTAGAATGGCCTGCATATTTTTTTCTACTACCTCTTGTCCCTTTTTACCAAAGATTTCATCCACCACGTCTTGGAATACCTCTTTGTTTAGGTTTATTAAAGCAGCTGTTGCACCAATAGCCACCATGTTTTTCATGAGGGATGTGCCTAGCTCAGCTGCTATTTCAGTAAACGGTATTGCATATAAAGGTGCAACACAGTCCTCTGGTGCAACTGGATTAAATTTCGCATCCGCTAGGATGATACTGCTTTCTGTAAGCTCTTTATAGTTTACGTCAATCGTTTCCTGATCGAACGCTACAAGTATATCTAAGTTATCTGGAATGATTCGAACTTGGGTCGGTCTTACACATATTTTATTGTTTGTGTGGCCACCCTTTATTCGAGAAGAAAAATGTCGATAGCCGTAAAGGTAATAACCAAGGCGGTTCATCGCCATTGAAAAAATTTCCCCTGTACTTTCAATTCCTTCTCCTTGCTGCCCTCCTACTTTCCAAGAAAGCTGTTGCAACATATAAACATCTCCTTACCTTCTGGTTAAATGCTTTTTCCCTTCATAAGTTTATCACGAAGTGGTGGGATTCACTATGTATTCCCTATATATTTCTAGAAAATCAGACCTTTGACGGAAACCTGGCGTCACAATTCCTTCAGAATTCGACACAACAAGAAGTCGCTACTAGTGTTAGTAGCGACTTAAGAGCTTATTCATAGTAATAAAACCCTGGTCAGATTTCTAGTTTATTTTGTTTTCTTTTCTACTAAAAGCTTTAAAGCCGTTCTATCTTCACCAGAGATAATAATATCGGTGAATGCTGGAGAGCATGTTAAGTCTGTACCACTAGGTGCGACAAAGCCTCTTGCAATCGCAATTGCTTTAATCGCCTGATTTAAAGCACCAGCTCCTACTGCCTGCATTTCTGCATATCCTTGATCTCTGATTACTGCTACTAGTGCACCCGCAACGGAATTGGGGTTTGAACGAGAAGATACTTTTAAAGAATCCACTATCATTTCTCCTTTTATCGCTATATTTATGAACTTGCATTTGTTCATAACCTAACTTATGCAGGAGAACCATTATTTAGACTTTTCTATCCCTGAAACGGATAATCTTCATTAATATAAATACGCTCTTGGTGAATAGCCTTGCCTGTTTGATTGTCCACCTCTACGAAGAAGCCGCTAAGGACCTCTCTCCCACTCTTCGGAACCTCAAAGCGTGTTGGCATATTCGTTTGAAAGCGATAGAGGACATCCTCTTTTTTCATTCCTAGGACGCCATCATATGGACCTGTCATCCCTACATCTGTGATATAAGCCGTTCCCTTTGGAAGGATACGAGAATCAGCAGTCTGCACATGTGTATGTGTCCCTACAACGACCGATACTTCCCCATCTAAGTGCCAGCCAAAGGCAATTTTTTCACTGGTCGCTTCCGCGTGAAAATCAACGAAAATGATAGGAGACACCTTCTTCGCTTCCTCTACAAGCTCTGTAGCCTTTTGAAAAGGATCATCAAAGGGAGGTAGAAAGGTTCTACCATGCATATTGATGACAGAAATCGTATGACCATTTTTGGTGATAGTGGTCATTCCTTTTCCGGGTGCTTCTGGAGAGAAGTTGGCTGGTCGGATTAAATAATCCGTATCATCAATAAAGTCCATGATTTCTTTTTGGTCCCATGTATGATTTCCCATTGTTACGACATCCACTCCCATGTGAAGCAGAGAGTTGAAGATATTTTTGGTAATCCCACGACCCGCAGCTGCATTTTCTCCATTTGCAATCACTACATCTGGCTGGTACTTTCTTTTCAGTCTTGGCAAGTAGCTCTCTAGCGTATCTCTCCCGATCGAGCCTACTATGTCACCAATAAATAATATTTTCATGTTTTCAAACGCCCTTTCACAAAAAAAAGGCTTCTTTTACGAAGCCATTCAATCAAAACAGATTGTATAAATGAGTAATTATTTTTTATTATTTTGCGTATTCTACCGCTCTAGTTTCTCTGATTACTGTAACCTTGATGTGACCTGGATAATCGAGCTCTTCTTCGATACGCTTACGGATATCTCTTGCCAAACGATGGGCTGTTAAATCATCAATTTGGTCTGGACGTACCATAATACGAATCTCTCTACCAGCTTGAATAGCGAAGGATTTTTCTACTCCATCATAGGATTCTGAAATTTCCTCTAGCTTTTCCAAACGACGAATATAGTTCTCCAGTGTTTCACTTCTTGCTCCCGGTCTTGCTGCTGATAATGCATCAGCTGCTGCAACTAATACGGCAATAACAGAGGTAGCCTCTGTATCTCCGTGGTGGGAGGCAATACTATTAATAACCACTGGATGTTCTTTATACTTTGTAGCAAGCTCTACACCAATTTCCACGTGGCTTCCTTCTACTTCATGGTCTATTGCTTTCCCAATATCATGAAGTAAGCCAGCTCGTCTTGCAAGTGTTACATCCTCTCCTAACTCAGCAGCTAGCAGTCCTGCTAAATATGCTACCTCGGTAGAATGCTTTAATACGTTTTGTCCATAGCTTGTACGATAGCGTAGACGTCCTAGAATTTTAATGAGGTCTGGATGTAAATTGTGAATACCGATGTCAAACGTCGTTTGCTCACCGATTTCACGGATTTGCTCATCCACTTCTCTTCTAGACTTTTCAACCATTTCTTCGATACGTGCAGGGTGAATACGTCCGTCCTGTACTAATTTTTCCAGTGCCAGGCGGGCAGTTTCTCTCCTGATTGGATCAAATCCTGATAGAATAACAGCTTCCGGTGTGTCATCAATGATTAAATCAATACCAGTCAATGTTTCTAGCGTACGAATATTACGTCCCTCACGGCCGATAATTCGTCCCTTCATCTCATCGTTTGGTAAGTTAACAACAGAAACGGTTGTCTCTGCCACATGATCCGCTGCAAAGCGTTGTAATGCAAGTGACAGAATTTCTCTAGCTTTCTTATCAGCTTCTTCTTTTGCTCTTGTTTCGGATTCCTTCGTCATCACAGCAATGTCTGTTGCAAGTTCATTTTCCACCTCTTGAAGAATGATGTTTCTTGCCTCTTCACGAGTAAGTGTGGAAATACGTTGAAGCTCGCTCTGCTGCTTGCCAAGTAATTCGTCCACTTCGCTTTCCTTCTGTTCGATATGCTGTTGTCTTTGCGTTAGAGCATCATCTTTACGCTCAAGGCTTATTTCTCTCTTGTTTAGAGCATCATCCTTACGATCAAGATTCTCTTCTCTTTGTAATAACCGATTTTCCTGTTTTTGCAGTTCCATACGGCGTTCACGGATGTCAGATTCAGCTTCCATTCGTAATTGGTGAGTTTCATCTTTGGCTTCTAATAGTGCTTCTTTTTTCAATGCCTCTGCTTCACGCTTTGCGTCTTCCAAGATAAGTGCAGAGGTTTGTTTTGCACCAGTCACTTTTGAATCGTTCACTTTTTTCAGATATAAATAACCAACAAAAGAACCAACAACGGCACCGACAAGAAGTCCAAGCAAAGCGGGAATGATAATATCAGTCATTCGAACACCCCCTATTGCTATTTAAGTTTCAGTCGGTACATACATGCAATGCTAATGCATTTTTGTACAGCGTTTTATTCATTCAATAAAAGAAATTATACAATTTTAATTGTATAGATGTAGAAATACTCTGTCAAGGAATCGAGAAGAATATTCTTTCCGACAATAAAAGATTTATACTCCGTAATTTCCTGCTAGATAAGGTATCTATAGCTATTCTATCAAATTAGGAAAAGAAAAAGGTCTCCCAAAATATGAGAGACCTTCCTGTTATTCGGTTCTTCCCTATAAGATATGGTTGATCTCCGTTTTGGCTGGACGCTTTCCTGGGGGCGCGGCTCCAACTAAATTGTTTCGGATGCTTCCGAAACAATTGGATTTTCCGCACGCGCTTTATCCCCTAGGAGTCGCCAGCCGACACTTCAATCAACTTTTTCTTTTATAAGTCATCCCTAACTTATGGTGAAGAACCCGTTTATACAGATTTTTACCATACAACGGAAATTGAATTCCGTTCTAGTCTTTCACCTTTCGTACCAATATCCTACTAAACTTCATAATCGAAGCAAACTATTATTTATCATCAAGAAGTAGCTCAAATTCCTCTTCGTCTTCCTCTTCGTGTGCAGCAATTGTAAAGGAACCAGCTGCCATTCCAAGAGATTCACGAATTTTAGTTGCAATTTCGTTCTTAATAGATGGATTTTCTTTTAAGAACTGCTTCGCGTTTTCACGTCCTTGACCAATACGCTCTTCATTATACGCATACCAAGAACCGCTTTTTTGGATAATATCAAAATCAGAGGCCATATCGACGATTTCGCCCTCTTGTGAGATACCTTCTCCGTACATAATATCCACTTCTGCTGTCTTGAATGGCGGAGCAACCTTGTTTTTCACAATCTTGATCTTTGTTTTGTTACCAATAATGTCTGTACCTTGCTTAATAGCTTCCGCACGTCTTACCTCTAGTCGAACAGAGCTATAGAACTTTAGGGCACGACCTCCTGGTGTAACCTCAGGGTTTCCGAACATTACCCCTACCTTTTCACGAATTTGGTTGATAAAGATAGCAATTGTATTAGATTTATGGATGACACCTGAAAGCTTACGTAGCGCCTGAGACATCAAACGTGCTTGAAGCCCGATATGAGAGTCTCCCATTTCTCCTTCAATTTCTGCTTTTGGTACTAACGCTGCTACTGAGTCAATAACGATAATCTCAACAGCACCACTACGAACAAGCGCTTCAGCAATCTCAAGGGCTTGCTCTCCTGTATCTGGTTGAGATAAAAGTAATTCGTCAATATTTACACCTAATTTTTGTGCATAGACAGGGTCAAGCGCATGCTCTGCATCGATAAATGCAGCTTGTCCGCCTGTTTTTTGTATCTCGGCTATTGCATGAAGTGCTACCGTTGTTTTACCTGAGCTTTCAGGACCATATATTTCAATAATACGACCACGTGGATAGCCGCCTATACCTAGTGCTGCATCTAACGCAAGAGAACCACTGGAGGAAGTGGAGATTTCACGATCTGTTTTTTCTCCAAGCTTCATAACAGAACCTTTCCCAAACTGTTTCTCTATTTGTTTTAAAGCCATTTCTAACGCTGCTTTGCGATCATTAGCCAAATGTATTTCCTCCTAGAAACTATCATTTTTTTTACTAACTTTAGTATACTCGGTTTCTGAGAAATATTCAAGAAAAAAGCGAACGTTTATTCGTTTATTTTTCTCGACAATACTATTGTGTGTGCAAAAAACGACCCAAAATGGAATTCTGAGCCGTTTTTCGTTAAAAAATAACTTTTGTCATAATCCTTCTTCACGCAATAGCCTAATGAGGTATTGTATGGTGAATTTTACTGTTCTCAGCCTGTTTGTATTGCGCATTCCCGAAAGGTTAAGCTTATAGGATAGTAGCTTTTCTTTGAACGCTATCCCTATCCACACGGTTCCTGCCGGCTGGTCACCATGGCCATCTGGTCCAGCAGCACCGGTTATCCCGACACCGATATCTGTCTTAAATACTTCTTTTACGCAAGAAGCCATTTCCTCCGCAACCTCGCTGGAAACGACACTAAACTGTTCAATTGTTTCTGCCTTGACACCAAGCTGGTTTATTTTTACTTCTTCTGTATAAGTAATCATCCCACCGCTTAAGGCTACTCCCATTCCAGGAACGGAAGCAAGCTCCGATTGGAAAAGACCAGCCGTCATGCTTTCGGCAGCGGAAATAGTTAATTCATTTTCAATTAACAAATCTCTTAGCTTAGAAGCCAAGGACTCGTTATTGTAGCCATATACATATTTTCCTACTCTGTTGAGGATTTCTCCTTGAAGCTGCTCAATCAGCTTCCATGCTTCCTCCTCCGAGCGGCTTTTCGCTGTCAGTCGGAGCGTCACCTCACCGTCGGATGCCAGTGGAGCAATGGTAGGATTCGTTTGATTGTCCAATAAATCCTGAACCTTCGTTTCAAGTTCCGCTTCTCCAATTCCATAGAATCGCATCACGTGTGATAAAATAATCGTCTCTTCATCACCTAGAAGCTTTGGTAATAATGGTTTTGCCTCAAATTGAAACATTGGTTCTAGTTCACTAGGAGGTCCAGGAAGCAAGAGGTATGTATGAGAATCGGTAGAAACTAGCATACCAGGTGCCATCCCATGCTTATTCTCCAGTACTGTCGAGCCTTCAAATACAAGAGCCTGTTTCTTGTTGTTCTCGGTCATCTCTCGGCCAGCACGCTTAAAAAAATCTTCGATATAACGAATGGCGTTTTGGTCGAGCACCAGCTCCCTGTTCAAGTGCTTTGCAATGGTTTCTTTCGTTAAATCGTCCTTTGTGGGACCTAAACCACCTGAAAAAATTAACAGATCTGCACGATCCTCTGCGATTTTAATCGCCTCTAATAAACGCTGAGGATTATCTCCAACAGCAGTGTGATAGAAAACATCGATACCTAACTCTGCTAAATGCGAGGAGATGAAGCGCGCATTTGTGTTTGCGATTTGCCCGAGTAACAGTTCCGAGCCAACTGCCAGTATTTCTGCTTTCATTAAAAACTTCCTTCCTACTTAGAGTCTAGTAATACTCTTCGATTGATATAGAAATAATCAAAACCAGACCATAGAGTGAAGAAGAGGCAAACATATAGCATGATCATGTCAAATGGAATTCCAAACATCTCGAAGAATACATTCCCTAGTAATAAAGAAGAGATTGCAATTATTTGGGTCCACATTTTAATTTTCCCTAGTTGGTTTGCCGCTACAACTTCACCACCGCCCGCTAAAATAAGGCGTAATCCGGTTACAGCAAACTCTCTGCTGATAATAAGTATTACTACCCAAGCTGGAGCCATTCCAAACTGGACTAAAATAATTAATGCCGCAGAAACTAGTAGCTTATCGGCAAGTGGATCTAAAAATTTTCCCATGTTTGTTACTAAGTTATGCTTTCTTGCGTAGTAGCCATCGATAAAATCGGTAATCGAAGCAATAATGAAAATGATGGCTCCGATTAAGTGCCCAACCGGAATTGTAGCGCCTAGGAAGGAAACATCTCCCCAGTTGAAGTCCACCAGCATAAAAATCATAAAGATTGGAATTAAAAATATACGAAACAACGAAATTTGGTTTGGAATGTTCATATTCATTTCAGTAAAGCTCCCTTCATTTTCAAACAAAATAGCCATCTAATCGATGACTATTTGTTGAACTGTATTACTAAGTTTTGTGGTGTTCTTTCAGTTGGAAATTCAACTAGCTCATCATTAATATATACGCTGCTACCTGGCACATAACCAACCCTAACAGTAATCTCTGTGTATTGGCTTACGTCTAGCTCATAAGAAGAGCCCGCTTCCACAGCTGCATCGTATAAGGAATTACCAGCTTGGTCTCGCAGCGTTAACCATGTACGGTCTTTCGCGTCTACCTTCAATTGATAAGTATCGGCCCCAGTAATTTGATAAGTAGTTGTAACTCCCTCTGTGTTCACCATAGTCATCGCCTGTTCTTGGACAGGCTCCTCTTCCACTGGCTCTTCTTGCTCAACAGGCTCTTCCTCGTCTGGTTGTTCTTGTTCAACCGGTGTAGAAGAAGGAGGAGGATTATTTGTTTGATACGTAAGTGCTGGGTCGTTCTCTACCACATCACTATCATCTTGTGGAGCACTCTGTTTAAGCGTCCAAACAATGACTATGATAGCGATGATGAACAAAGCGACTATTACCATTGGGAAGATTTCCATAAATCTACCTGAAGACCTTCTGCCAAGCGTTCTTCTAGAAGGAGTGACAGGAATATTTTTCGTCACCTCTTCGTTTGATGGAGAAGGAACCTCTGAGCGATAAGTTTCCAATAGCTCATCGCCATTCAGTCCTACCGCTTCTGCATATTGCTTAATAAATGCACGAACATAGAAAGATCCTGGCATAGTAGCATAATTACCTTCTTCGATACTTGCCAGATATCTTTTTTGGATTTTTGTTATTTCTTGAAGGTCATCAATACTATATCCTTTTGCCAATCTCGCTTCCTTCAAGCGAGCGCCAAGTTCTGTCAATTAAAACACCTACCCGTTAAAAATTAAAGCCTCCGAATCCTCCAAAATCATTCATCCCTCTATTAGACATGCCATGATTTTTCTCAAGCATTTCATAAGTGATTTCCTCATCTGGAGTATGGCGAAGCTCAATAATATAATCAAAATCATCGATAGAATACTCAGAGTGCTGAACAAACATATCGGGATGCTCCACTACCTTAATGGTAGGCATTCTCATCATTTCACGTACTAGCTGCAAGTGCTTCTCATCATTCGATTTCCTTGTTACAATTCCATCTAGAATGAAGATATTGCGATCACTAAATTCATCTCCAGCCAGCTGACTTCTAATGGTCTGTTTGATCATAGTAGAGGATAGGAAAATCCATTTTTTATTGGCGCATACGCTAGCTGCTACTACCGACTCCGTTTTACCTACCCTAGGCATCCCTCGAATACCGATTAACCTATGCCCGTCCTTTTTAAAAATCTCTGCCATGAAGTCTACCAAAAGCCCAAGCTCGTCTCGAACGAAACGAAACGTTTTTTTGTCGTCTGCATCTCGTTGTATGTATCGCCCATGTCGAACCGCCAACCGATCACGAAGCTTAGGCTCTCTAAACTTGGTTAAGTGGATGGTTTCCATTGTAGAAATGATATGTTCAAAGCGCTCGATGCTTTCTTTCTTTTCGGACTTTATTAGCATACCCCTTCGTCCTTCATCCACACCATTAATGGTGACAATATTAACACGAAGCATTCCAAGAAGAGAAGAAATGTCCCCTAAAAGTCCAGGACGATTTATTTGAATCTCGTATTCAAAAAACCATTCATAAGCCATGATGTTTCCTCCCTACTTAGAGACGTTAACCTAGTCTGATTAGTTCTATCATATATGATTTTTTGTTCAAATAAAAGGAAAAAAGAAAAGACAGAGAGATTATCTATTATACTGCAACCCTACTCAGTTTTTCTATCCTACGTTTTAGACAATTTTAGATTTAGTTACCAAAATACGGGTTGGCATCGACACCTAGCACAAATAACTACAGGATATCATGTAAGCAGCAGCGCCAGATTACTGGTATTACTGGCCATGCAGTTGAGCATTCAAGTTTTTTATACCCTAATTTGTTAATGATAGACAAAAATATAGATAAAAATAAAAGATTGGTGGCTTCTGAAGTTGTATGGAATTAGTAGGAAAGAATCAAAAAGTTCGGTTGATTGGGAGATAAATGGTAATACGTGTGGTTGTGGCTGTGTTACTTGCGGTTCGTCATAGTTTACTTGCGCGCCGGCTGACTTTTCTTGCGATGAGCTACCCTTTACTTACGATGCTCCCCATGTTACTTGCGATTGTCAAGCTGAAGTCTCCCTAGTTGAGGTCGATTCCTTTTTAACATATCGTCCCTTAAAATTTAGTTGCACTTTCTCCTGATTTATTTGCTATTTCCGTCAGTTCAGTTGCACTTCCCACCATTTTAGTTGCGCTAATAGCAGTTTTAGTTACAAAACGGAATATAATGGTAAATAATCAAACCCCTCCCTTTAACAAATAGTAATTATAACTCAGCAGATTACTCACGTTTATCATCCAACCCACTCTTCCCCTTCAAAAGCTTGCCTCTCTAAAAAAGGATTCAACCCAATAATCAGGTTGAATCCTTCACTATTACATATACCAGCCGCCGTTCACTCGGATTATTTGCCCGGTGATATAGCTTGCTTTTTCGCTCACTAGGAAGGCAATCATATCTGCTACGTCTTGGGGAGTACCAAACTTTCCAGCCGGTATCTCCTCTAACAATAGCTGACGTGATTCTTCATCTATATGCGCATTCATCTTTGTGTCAATAAAACCAGGGGCCACGACATTCACCGTTGTATTTTCCAATGCCGTTTCCTTGGCATATGCCTTTACAAAAGCATGCTGTGCGCCTTTAGCTGCAGAATAGGCAACCTCATAGGAGGCTCCGGTTTCTCCCCAGATAGAGCCTACAAAGATGATGGAGCTATGCTCTTGTTTGCGAAGCTTGGAGGATAGCTTGGCAATTAACAGCATCGGATGCTCAACATGGACTTGGAATAGGGAACGAATTTCGTCTGCCGTCGTTTCCTCTAAGCTTTTGTATAGGCTTTGTCCCTGGGCAAATATAACAGAACGCACAGAGAAAAGAGAGCTGGCCAATCTTTCGACAGAAGCTGCATCTAACAGATCTGCTTGGACAGGGATAAATTCTTGATCTGGATACGTGGTTTGGAGCGTAAAGACCAGCTCCGTAATACGCTCCTCATTACTGGAGTAATGCAGGTAGAGAGACCAGCCTGCTTCGGCAAGTGTAGTACTTGTAGCAAGTCCTATCTCCCCTGATGCGCCCATTACTAGTGCAAATTTATTTGTCATCGGATTTCGACGGAACTATTTTAAAGATGGTATGCGTTTCTTCCTCTTTAAAAGGTTCAAAGGCATTTTTTACTTGCTCCATTGTCAGCTTTTCAAGGGCAGGCACTACGTCGAATAAATTCATTTGATTAAACGAGTAACGAGTGAACTGATTTGCAATATATTCAATGGAATTAAGCGCTCTTAGGAAATGACCGATTTTACGGCGAGTGATTCGCTTTAAATCTGCTTCTGTAAAATGCCATTCCGCTGTATGCTTGTTAATCGCTTCTTTAATTTTCTTCGCGAGCTCATCTGGGTTAGAAGAATCAGACCCAATCATGGTAAAGCCGTAGCCCTTCTCCATTTGAAAGTCCGCACTATACGACTCATCAATCAAACCAGCCTCGTACACCTCTTGATAGAAGCTAGATGTTCTACCGAAGATCATTTCAATTGCCACCTGCATTGCAAGCTCATATTGCAGCATTTCATCTCCTGAAATATTCACATTGTTTGATTTGACCCCGTAAATCATTTTCGCTTTTTGAACATCCATCTTTAAGGTACGTTCTCTCTCCGCAACTCCAGTTTGCTCCTCAGGGTAGAATCGTTTAATTTCCTGCGGCTCTTTAAAGTCTTTGGCAGCTTGGTTTTCTTTCACAAACTCCATCATTTGTTCCGGATCTACCGCTCCAACGACAAATAGCACCATATTGGATGGGTGATAGAAGGTGTTATAGCATTCATACAGATGCTCCGCTGTAATGTGGCTAATGGACTCTATCGTACCAGCAATGTCGATTCGTACTGGATGCTCTTTGTACATATTTTCAATTGCACCGAAGTACAAGCGCCAATCTGGTTGATCATCATACATCGTGATTTCTTGCCCGATGATTCCCTTTTCCTTTTCCACCGTCTTTTCAGTGAAATATGGCTCCTGTACGAAGTCTAAAAGGGTTTTCGTATTATCCAAAATGTTATCCGTGGAAGAGAATAGGTAAGCTGTTCTCGTAAATGACGTAAACGCGTTCGCAGATGCCCCTTTTTCACTGAACTGCTGGAACACATCCCCGTCTTCCTTTTCAAACATTTTATGCTCTAAGAAGTGGGCAATCCCATCCGGCACTGTCACTGGCTCTTCTTTCCCTAGTGGAATAAATTCCCGGTCAATAGACCCGTAATTCGTTGTGAAGGTCACATAGGTTTTAGAGAATCCTTTTTTAGGCAAAATATATACATTCAGACCATTTGGAAGCTTCTCATGGTATAGGGTTTCTTCTAGCTGTTCAAAGTATGTTTTATTCATTGTCTGACCCCTCCTTGCCTGATAGAAGATATACAAATTCTTTTTCAATTGTTGAGGCCATCTCTTGAATTTGTTCTTTCGTTACGTCCGCCCATTTTTCAGACCAGCCCTCTACAGAGAAATCTTCGTCAACTTCCTTGTATTGGTCATAAATCTCAATTTGTGCTCTTGGAGAGTCAAACGCTTCCTTCAGCTGGTTTTTCAGCATGGATTTCGTTTGATTTAGCTCTAAATCAGAGATTTCTCCTGCCTGAACCGCCTTTAACTGCTCGTCAATCAGCTTCACTGCTTTTTCCTGAAGGGAAGCATCAATTCCTGCTATAACAAAAATTCGTCCGTAAAGAGAAGAAAAGCTACTAGAAGCATAATAAGCCATGCTTTCCTTTTCACGCACATTCATGAAAATTTTTGAATGGGCAAAGCCACCTAAAATACCATTTGTCAGCTGCATGATTGGAAAATCTTTTGAATAGAAGGTTACTGGCGTACGGTAAGATATATGAAGCTTCCCTTGCTTCATCTCTTGCTTTTCATGTAGAAAATCCTTTTGTGTAGCTCCTTCTGGGCTTTCCGTCTCCTGTTTTAAATCAACCTTTCTACCTGGGAAGGAGAAATGCTCTTTAATTTTCGTTTTCATTTCCTCTACATCCACATCGCCTACCACATAGATGGATAGTGCATCCTGGTTAAGTAAGCTTTGGTGCATATCTACCAGCTGCTCGTTCGTAACGGCTTCCACCGCCTTCACAGACCCATTCGCATTGATAGAAGCAGGATGATTGGGAAGAATATTTTCTAATAGTCGCTGCTGTGCATATCTTGTTTTATCATCATACATCGATTGAATTCTCTCGATAACCTGTTCTTTTTCACGTCTTACAATGGAAGGGACAAATTTGCCATCCTCTAGTAAAGGGTTAAAGATTACGGTATGTAGTAAATCAAATACTTCATCGACCACTTTTTCATTGGACAGATAAGCATCATTCACTGTTTCTGCGTTCAATGAAAAAATATGGTGGCTTCCCTTCTTCGCTGTATCAAAATATAGTACCGCCCCATATAGGTCATCAAGCTTTTTTCGGAAGTCCGCGTTGGAAGGATATTTGGCATTGCTGTACTGTAAAACATTGGCTAGCACTGCTCGTATAGCTGCACTCTCCTCCTGAAGCGATTGCTTCCACTTAAAAGAAATGTTAATCGTCTTAAATTGATCAGTAGGTCGTATATAGAGCTTTACGCCTTCTTCTAAATCGAATTGCTGAAACATATATCTTCCCCCTTTTTTCCGTAGTTTTACACATATACCTATTCACTATACATCTTCTAATTATATCAGCACAAATAAAAAGGGACCAACGAATCGGTCCCTTTTAGCTAATTATCAAATATGATTAACGTTTTCCTTTGATATAAGGAATACCACTTGCTTTTGGTGCGTAAGCTTTTCCAATAAATCCAGCCACCGCTAAAATCGTAAGCGCATATGGAAGGATATACAATACGTAGCTCGGAACTTTCTCAATATATGGAATTTGTCCCCCTACAATACTTAAAGCTTGTGCTAATCCAAAGAATAAGGCAGCTCCTAATGCACCTAGTGGATGCCATTTACCGAAGATCATTGCCGCAAGTGCCATGAACCCTTGTCCATTGATTGTCGTATGAGAGAATTCTGCTGAAATAGCTTGAGAATAAGCTGCTCCACCGATACCTGCAAGCATACCAGAAAGTATTACTGCTATATAGCGCATTTTTGTGACATTGACACCCATTGTATCTGCTGCCATTGGGTGTTCCCCAACCGCACGAAGGCGTAAACCGAATGGTGTTTTATAAATAACAAACCAAGCAATGATAGCAACAGCGAAGGCTAAAATGGATGTCCAGTATACATCCTTAAATAGCATCGGCCCAAGGAATGGAATGTTCTCTAAGAATGGAATATCAAAGCGAATAAAACGCTCTTGAATATAATCTGTTTGCCCTTTACCGTAAATCATTTTTACAGAGAATAACGCTATTGCTATACCAAGCATGTTAATCGCAACCCCAGAGATGGTTTGATCCGCTCTGAAGGAAATAGAGGCAACCGCATGCATTACAGAGAATAACCCTGAAACTAGCATTGCTGCGATTAGCGCTACGAATGGGGTAGAAGCCCCAAATGTATCCACAAATGTAAGGTTGAAAACAATCCCGACAAAAGCACCCATCACCATGAGTCCTTCTAGCCCAATGTTTACTACACCAGAACGTTCGGAGAACACTCCACCAATTGCAGTAAATACTAGTGGAGCAGCGTAGAATATGGCAGCGGGAACTATGAAATATAAGACTTCTAAAAAGCTCATATTATTTCGCCTCCTTTTTCTTGTTTGCCTTTTCAAGGAAGTAGCGAATAATATATCCTGAAGCCACAAAGAAAATGATAATACCAATTACAATTGATACAATCTCTATTGGAACGCCTGCAGCATTAGGCATGTTTGAAGCCCCATACTTTAAGGAACCAAATAATGTAGCACCAAATATTACTCCAAGCGGCGTATTAGCACCTAGTAATGCTACAGCAATACCATCAAACCCAATTCCTGTAAAAGCACTCTTCATGCTGACATTTTGAAAAGTACCTAGTGCTTCCACAGCCCCAGCTAAACCTGCAAAAGCACCTGAGATAACCATGGAAAGAATAATGTTCTTACTAACATTCATACCTGCATACTCTGAAGCATGCTTATTAAATCCTACTGCCTTTAATTCATATCCAAGTGTCGTTTTTTCAAGTATAAACCACATAACTAGAACCATCGCTAATGCGATGAAAATTCCATAATGCAAACGGGAATAATCTGTAATACTTTCAAAGAATGCTGATTGTAAAGATGCGGATGGATGAATTCTTTCTGTCGTGTCACCGCCATCAGCTAAAGACTTGATTAAAGCATTTGTTATATGTAAAGCAATGTAGTTCATCATTATCGTTACAATTACTTCGTGCACCTGTAATTTAGCTTTAAGCAGACCAGGAATGAAAGCCCAAAGTCCACCCGCTACCGCTGCTGCAATGATTGCTAATGGTAGGTGAATATACATTGGAAGATCAAATGCAATTCCTACATATGCAGCTGCAAACCACCCAACAATTAACTGACCCTCTACCCCTATATTAAATAGACCGGTACGGAATGCGAATGCTACCGCAAGACCAGCTAGTATGTACGGAGTAATCTGACGGACCGTTTCTCCTAATCTATACGCGTCTCCAAAAATACCTTCCCAAAGAGCTGCATACCCAGCAATAGGGTCATAGCCACTAACCAACATAATTACGGCTCCAACAAGTAAGCCAAGAATTACAGAAATAACAGGGACAAGTATATTGATTAATCTATTCGACATTTGTTATTTCCCCCTATTTCTTCTCTCTCTTATTTTGACCAGCCATTAATAATCCGAGCTCTTGCTCTGTTGTTTCCTTCGGATATAATGTGTCTACAATCTGGCCATCATATATAACTGCAATTCTATCTGAAACATTCATTACTTCATCAAGCTCAAAGGATAGTAGTAATACCGCTTTTCCTTTATCTCGTTGCTCAATCAAACGATGGTGAATAAATTCGATAGCCCCAACATCTAGTCCACGAGTAGGCAATGCTGCAATAAGTAAATCTGGATCACGCTCTACTTCACGCCCAATGATAGCCTTTTGTTGGTTACCACCAGATAATGCACGAGCAGGTGTATGTTCTCCTTGAGTTCGTACGTCGTAGTCTTTTATCACTTTTTGAGCAAGCTCTGAAACTTTGTTATAATTCATAAACCCTTTTTTCGAAATAGGCTCTTGATAATAAGTTTGTAGTGCAATATTATGACCAATTGGGAAATCAAGAACAAGACCATGCTTATGACGATCCTGTGGAATATGCCCAATTCCAGCCTCCGTAATCTTACGTGGCTTTTTGTTCGTGATGTCTTTCCCATTCAAGGAAACTGTTCCACTCTTCACTTTACGTAGACCAGTGATCGCTTCTATCAGCTCACTTTGACCGTTTCCATCGATACCTGCAATACCAAGGATTTCTCCTTTACGAACAGATAAATTCAAGCCTTTTACTTTTTCTACTCCACGGAAATCGGTAACTACTAAATCCTTTACAACCAACGCTTCTTGCTTTGGCTTCGCTTCCCCTTTAACCGTTTTGAACTCTACCTGACGTCCTACCATTAAAGAAGCTAGCTCATTTGGATTCGTTTCTGCAGTAATGACAGTACCGATTCCTTTTCCTTTTCGAATAATCGTCACACGATCAGATACATCCATAATCTCTTTCAGCTTATGGGTAATAAGAATAATAGACTTTCCTTCTTTTATTAAGCGCTTCATAATCTGAATCAGCTCACTAATTTCTTGCGGAGTTAAGGAAGCTGTTGGCTCGTCAAAAATCAAGATGTCAGCACCACGATAAAGCGTTTTCAAAATTTCAACACGTTGCTGCATTCCTACAGAAATATCTTCTATTTTCGCATATGGATCAACATTCAGACCGTACGTCTCAGAAAGTTCCGCAATCTTTTTTGCAGAATCCTTAATATTAATCGTTCCTAGTTTAGTAGGCTCACTACCTAGAATGATATTTTCTGTTACGGTAAAGTTCTCAACAAGCATAAAATGCTGATGAACCATTCCTATACCTAGATCGTTCGCTACGTTCGGGTCCGTTATTTTTACTGATTTACCATTTACCTTAATTTCACCGGCCTCTGGTTGGTAAAGACCAAATAGAACGTTCATTAAAGTAGATTTACCTGCACCATTCTCTCCTAGAAGAGCATGGATTTCTCCTTTTTTAAGTTGCAGGGTAATATTATCATTTGCAACAAAGGAACCAAATTCCTTTCGAATGCCAAGCATCTCTATTACATACTCCATGGTTTCACTCCTTACTTTACTCAAGCTAAATTAATACAGGAAAGACTTTATCATTTACCATGCTGTTTCCGTACCTAGTGGTAGAAACGGTTATGTCTATCTGTCTATCACTCTTTAAAATTATAAGTATTCGAAACTACTAAACTGACGGAAATCAATCAGAGGAAATATTTAAAATCTTTCTTCTATTAATTTAAAATATCATAAAGACCGAATGACTCGGTCTTTATGACAAAAAGAAACTTATTTTTCTACTGTTTCAGGAACAACGATGTCGCCAGCGATAATTTTGTCAGCGAACTCGTTTACTTGATCAAGAACTTCTTGTGGGATAGCCCCGCGAGAATCAGCAAGTACAACTCCACCTTCAGCTAAACCATAAGTAGTTGTAGTTCCACCTGGGAAGTTTCCTTCCATTGTTTCTTTCGCAATGTTTTGTACAGCTACATCTACACGTTTTTGCATAGAAGTTAGAGTGACGTTAGTGTCACCTACAGCGCCCTCTTCATATTGGTCAGAGTCAACTCCGATTACCCATACGTTTGCATTAGCGTCTTTAGTTTTACGTTCTTTTGCTTCAGCAAATACTCCGTTACCAGTACCACCAGCTGCGTGGAAGATAATGTCTACTCCTGAAGAATACATACGGTTTGCAGTTGTTTTACCAAGTGCAGCGTCATCAAATTTACCAGTATATTGAACGTCTACTTTAATATTAGGGTCTACTGCTTTAACACCTTCAATGAATCCTGCTTCGAAGCGCTCAATTACTTCAATTTCCATACCGCCAACAAAACCAACTTTATCAGTTTCAGTCATTAGAGCAGCAGCAACACCTGCTAGGAATGAACCTTCATGCTCTTTAAACATTACTGATGCAACGTTTGGAGCATCTACAACAGCGTCAATGATTGCTAATTGAGCGTCAGGTTGTTGCTTAGCAATAGTTTTGATTGGTTCTTCCAATAACATTCCAATTCCGTAAACAATATCAAAGTCACGGCGAATTAAGTTATTTAAATTGTTATTGAAATCAGCGTTAGAGTTAGACTGAAGGTAGTCGTAGCCACCATCACCTTTTGATAGACCATATTCTTCCCCAAATGCTTCAATACCTTCCCAAGCTAATTGGTTGAAAGATTTGTCATCTATTCCACCAACGTCTGTTACCATTGCGATAGAAATGTCTGCTGCCTCTTTACCAGAACCAGTGCCAGTGCCTTCATCTGTTTTAGCATCCTCATCGTTTGTCCCACAAGCTCCTAGGATAGTACCTGCAGCTAAAACAAGTGATAAACCTAAACCATATTTGCGTTTTGTCAACTTGAAAACCCCCCATAATTTTTCTCTTCTTAGCAGGAACACTACTACACTCTTTTGCGCACTACATGAAAGTTAAACTTGTCAGCCCGAAAAAAGTTTTTCGAATATAGTACAACTCGATCCATCTCATCGTAATGAAGTTGTTTTAAAATTAGCAGTGAAGTCTCAGGCTCACAATTAAGTATCGGTGAAGCAACCTCATGATATCCCACTGGATCAATATAGGCTACCGCATGCGATATACGAATGTCTCCCGATTCTTCTAAAGTATTAAATATAGAGCCTTCTTCACGAGTTAAGAAATCTTCCGGCAAATATATTTTCGGAACCTTGTCTACACAGTACACAAGCGGTTCCCCATTTGCTGTTCGAACACGCTCCATGGAGATGATATCCACATCCTCTGTACAATGAAAACGCTTAATATCCTCTTCACACGCTGCTACTTGCATGGAACTTAAATAAATAGTCCCAGGCTCCATCCCTGCATTTCGAATCATAGAGGAAATACTTGTAAGTTGTTCGATTCCCGATGAAAATACAGGCTTTGTATTTACAAAAGTACCTACACCGTGTCTTCTCACAATCACATTGTCTTCCTCTAGTACGCGAAGAGCTTCTCTTAATGTCGCACGACTAACTCCAAGTGACTTTGCAAGGTCAAATTCGGAAGGAAGCTTTTCCTTCTCCTTATATTTTCCTAGCTCAATATCTTGTTTGATATGATCAATCACTTGGAGATATAAATGCCGATGGTCTAATTTAATTGTCATTTTAAAACACCACCATTACGAAGAGGTCAGACCTCAGATGTAAAACTTTCCTACTAATCAGTCATACTATATCACTTTTAATGTTAGAAATAAATACTTTATTTTAGAATATATTAAATTATTTCACACAAATTTTAAGAGAATGTAATATATTAGACATAATATATAATTAATATGTCACATTATATAGTTAATGTGGTGGCATTATTAGGTATCTTGATTCAAGTCATGTCTAGCCGTAAGTACCTGTCTCGGTTTACTTCCCTCATAAGGTCCTACTATTCCCGCCAGCTCGAGCTGATCAATAATTCTCGCAGCTCTTGAATAGCCGATACGGAATCTACGTTGTAGCATAGAAACAGAAGCCGTCTGCATCTCTGTTACTAGCTGAACTGCATCATCAAAAAGATCATCTACATCAATATTCCCTTGTGTTTCCTCTACTTCATCCGGTATCATTTCCTCTTGATAATTAGCCTTTTGCTGTTCAATGACAAAATCTACAACGCGTTCTACCTCTGCATCTGAGAGATATGCTCCTTGCACCCTAACCGGCTTAGAGCTGCCTGCTGGAAGGAACAACATATCTCCTCTACCAAGCAGCTTTTCTGCCCCGCCCATGTCCAGAATCGTTCTGGAGTCAACGGCAGAGGAGACAGCAAAAGATATTCGGGACGGAATATTTGCTTTAATAATTCCGGTAATAACATCTACACTTGGTCTTTGTGTCGCAATAATTAGATGGATACCTGCCGCACGTGCCATTTGCGCAATTCTCGTGATAGAATCCTCCACGTCACTAGAGGCTACCATCATCAAGTCTGCAAGCTCATCCACGATTACTACGATAAATGGAAGCTTCGGATGCTTTTCTTCATTTTCTTCATTCCATTTTTCAATATGCTCATTATAACCTTGGATGTTACGGGTACCTGTATGGGAGAAAAGATCATATCTTCTTTCCATTTCAGACACAATCTTTTTTAGCGCCTGAGAGGCCTTACGTGGATCCGTCACTACAGGAGCAAGCAAATGTGGGATACCATTATACACATTAAGCTCTACCATTTTCGGGTCAATCATCATCATTTTTACTTCATGTGGCTTTGCACGCATCATAATGCTTGTAATTATCCCATTGATGCACACACTTTTCCCACTACCAGTAGAACCAGCGACTAATAGATGGGGCATTTTGTTAAGCTCGGCTAATACCGCTTGACCGGTAACATCTCGTCCAAATCCGATCAGCAGCTTTTTATTCGGCTTATTATTCTCCTTCGATTCTAGTACTTCTCGAAGACTAACAACTGCCACCTCTTTGTTAGGTACCTCAATACCAACAGCCGACTTACCAGGAATCGGGGCTTCAATTCGAATGTCCCGAGCTGCAAGTGCTAAAGCCAAGTCATCGTGCAAGCTCACAATTCTACTTACCTTTACCCCTACATCCGGAAGCACCTCGTACTTCGTTACAGCCGGACCTAGGTGAACCTGTGTCACCTTTGCCTTAACGCCAAAACTCAAGAAGGTTTGTTCCAGCTTTTTCGCATTCGCTTGGATGGCATTTAATTCTCCACTTTGATCATTATGTGTGGGAGCATCCAACAAATTGATGCTCGGCAATTGGTAATCAACGTTTTCCACTGCTTCTTGATCCATGGGGATATGTAATGGCTCTGCATGGACTTCTTCCTCTTCTTTTTTCGAGATTCGCTCCGTGAATGCAGAGATAATTGGAGATTCAGGCTCCTGCTCCACCACTTGCTCTACTGAATTAGTTGGCTCTAGGGCAGTCACCGCTTCTTCTTGAATAGCCTCTCGTTTACTACGTCTTGATGCTCTTCTGGATTCCTTCACGTCTGCTTTTTCAGGCTTCACTCGTTTTTCACGTGTAAATAACTGTTTTATTTCCTCTAGCAATTTTGGATACTTCTCCACTAAGAAAGGAACTAACGCCTTTCCCGTAATCAGCAAGATACCGATGAACAGCAGAAACCAGCTAATAACCTTGGTTCCGGACGCATCAAATAAAACATGAAACGCCGCAAACAGAATTGCCCCTACCATTCCGCCCCCTAAAGAGCTTGTCTGATTCGTAATACCGCCGCTGTCCACCAGCACACGATAGCTTTCTCGCAGCACCGAATTGGTAACTAACCCATTTCCTTGAAATAACTGCTCAAATAACGCCAGATGGCTAAACAGCAGCAAGCTCCCCAGAATAAAGCCACTTCCTAAAAGGAGTCGATTATTCCACTTCGGAAAGGTTTGGTTAATCATGACAATAAGCGCATAAGCTATCATTAATAGCGGAATCGCAATATGCCAATTTCCAAATAGAAAATAGCCGACATATGCAAATGCCTGTCCTACTAATCCATATTCAAAAAAGGAAATGATCGCTATTACAATAATTAGCAGACCGATAATTTCATACATCAAAGGATGAAGACCCTTTTTCGATTTCTTCTTTGATTGTTTCTTCTTTTTCTTTTTGGCCATTTGCCTCACCTACTTTTCATTATTATCTAAACTATTTATAGCCTCTCAGATAAGAGGGGGGTTTACTCTCGTTCGACCGGTAGTTACTCTCGGTCGGCTGGGATTTATTCTCGGACCGGGCGCCGTTACTCTCGGATAAACCGGTTTTACTCTCATTCGACCGATAGTTACTCTCAGATAGAGCTATTTTATTCTCATTTCGATATCCCGCTATGCTTTATTCTCAGATAGCACGCCGTTACTCTCAGTCGACCGCCATTTATTCTCGTTCGGCGCTTCGTTACTCTCGTTCAGCCACCTTTTACTCTCATTCGGCCCGTTTACTCTCGTTCGACCATTAGTTACTCTTGGTTAGCCTGAGTTTACTCTCATTCAAAATGGTGGAAGAGCATGGCCAGGTCCACTTGGTATTCGTCAAGGTGCTGTCTTCGTGGTGATCTTTACTTTACTCTCACTTGGCAAGGATTTATTCTCACTTAGAGTAGGTTTATTCTCGGTCGGCCCACCGTTACTCTCATTCAACCGACTTTTACTCTCATTCAGCCGATTTACTTTCGTTCGACCGGTCGTTACTCTCGGATAACCTGACTTTACTCTCATTCAAAATGGTGGAAGGGCATGGCCAGGTCCACATGGTATTCGTCAAGGTGCTATTTTCAGGTTGGCCTTTTCTTTACTCTCATTCGGCCGGTAGTTACTCTCGGATAGACCAATGTTACTCTCGGTTCGATATCTCGTTTGGCGTTACTTTCGTATGTTGAAGTAGCACCTTATTTCATTTTATCGAAACGAACGATTCTGGTCATGGTAAATATGGCGCAACCTCATAGATATTCAGTATCCCGGACAATAAATTGATAAATGTTTCTACAAGTATTTCCTGTTTATCCCTATTTTATCACTCACTGAAGAAAATAATCTTTATTTTTTCCATTTTATTCCGCACAATAAGCCGCACTCTTTTGTAAATACAACTGTGGAATATCTAAATTGGCTTCCATTGAAAAAAGGATTTCCTCCCGCCAGCGAAAGGAAATCCTTTAATACTTATTTTTAGTATTCCATAATAATTGGAATGATCATTGGACGTCGTTTGGTTTTTTGGTATAAATAAGAATTTAACGTGTCACGGATTTCTTGCTTGATGTTTGTCCATTCGAACGTTTCCTTATTTACGTATTTTTCCACAATGTTTCGTACTAGTTTGGAAGATTCGTCCATTAATTCCTCGGATTCTCTTACGTAAACGAAACCGCGAGACAGGATTTCGGGACCAGAGGCAATTTTCTTCTGTGCTCTGTTTAGTGTCACGACCACGATAAAGATACCATCCTGCGAAAGGAGCTTACGGTCACGAAGAACGATGTTTCCTACATCCCCTACCCCGATTCCATCTATTAAAATATTGCCTGCTTGTACACGACCGCTCATTCGCATTTTGCCGTTTTTCCACTCTACGATGTCTCCTTTATCCGCAATGAAAATCTCGGATTTGGACATACCTAGGTCTTGTGCCAGCTTGGAGTGTGCCATTAGCATACGATATTCCCCTTGAATTGGGATGAAATATCTTGGTCTTGTCAGGTTTAACATCATTTTTAGATCCTCTTGGCTTCCGTGCCCAGAAACGTGGACATTTTTGCTAGAAGTTAGCACCTTGGCACCAGCTTTTGCGATTTGATTCATCGTTTGGAACATTCCAACCTCCATGCCTGGAGATGGTGTAAATGTAATTAAAACAGTATCTGTATCTTTAATTTTGATATCCTTATGATGCTTGCGTACCATCTTCTCTAAAGCCTCTAATGGCTCTCCTTGATTACCAGATACAATCACTACTATTTCATGATCCTCATACTTGGATATTTCCTTGACGGAAATAATTGTATCCTCTTCCACGGTAAAATACCCTAGATCAAGCCCGATTGCAAAGATGTTTTCTAGACTTTTTCCAACGATTGCGACTTTTTTTCCTGTTTCGGCTGCTTTATCCAACACCTGCTGAATACGAATAAAGTTTGAAGCATATAAAGATACAAGGATACGACCTTTAGCAGCGTGGAATGTTTCTGATAACTGGTTTTCGATAACTGCTTCTGAAGTTGTGTGCCCTGGTCTTTCAGCTTCCGTGGAATCAGAGAGAAGGATAAATACACCCTCTTCACCAAGCCCTGCTATTTTTGCGATGTCTGGACGATATTTCCCCTTCGCCGACTGATCGAATTTAAATTCTCCCGTATGAACGATCGCACCTTCTGATGTATGGAAAACGATTCCCAAAGAATCAGGAATGCTATGCGTTGTATGGAAGAATGTCACATGGGTGTTTTGGAAGTTCATTCTGCTTTTATTTGTTACTTCAAAATATTTTACCGAATGCTTTGTAGGCATTGCTTTCAAATGCGTTTTTGCTAAAGCAATCGTAAGCTTAGAGCCATAAACAGGCGCTTGAATTTTCTGTAAAAGGTAAGCGATAGAGCCGATTGCATCTTCGTGTCCATGTGTCAAAAAGATTCCCTTTACTCGGTCCTTGTTTTCCTCTAAATAAGTTACCTCAGGGATGACGATATCTATGCCCAGCATTTCATTTTCGGGGAACATAAGTCCACTATCCACGACAAAGATTTCATCGTCTATCTCCACTACATACATTGCTTTTCCTATTTCCCCCACGCCACCGAGCGGGATAATACGAATTGTTTCATTTTTTACTTTAACCAATTGTTTTCCTCCTAATTGTTAACCCGACCAACATCCACTAATTTTCATTATAATGTACGCATACGATTCATACAAATAAAATTAGTTGAACGATGGAATTTTAAGTTTGCTATGTATAAAGAAAGAGTGCAGCCCTAGTCGGCGTGACGACTCGGGCTACACTTTCTAGTCGCAGAATAACTTTCTCCACTTTATTTCTTTAATTGAAGATATTGCTCCCAGATAGCATCAAATTCTTCTTTTTCCGTAGGAGTCATATCAACTAATGGTAGTCTTAATGGGCCGACTTCGAGGCCAACCTTGGAAAGTGCATATTTCACTACTACTGGATTTGGATGCTTGAATAACGCTTTGATAACCGAAAGCGTGCGTTGGTGAATCGTTGCAGCCTTCTGATGCTCGCCTGCTTCAAAGGCCTGAATCATCTGTTGCATATCCTCCCCGATGACATGTGACGCAACCGAGATTACACCTGCTCCTCCAATAGCCAATAGAGGGAGAGTTAAGCCGTCATCCCCGCTATAGACGAGGAAGTCCTCTCTAGTTTCGGCTAGAATCTTTGTCATCTGATCCAGATTGCCACTAGCTTCCTTGGCAATTTGAATAGAAGGAATTTTGCTTAACTCAATCATGGATTCGGCTTCCAAGTTTACGACAGACCGACCAGGTATATTATAGACAACTATAGGTAACGTGGTAGCCTCTGCAACAGCAGTGAAATGAGCAATCATCCCTCGCTGGTTTGGCTTATTATAATAAGGGGTCACAATCATTAAGGCATCTACCCCAAGAGCCTCTGCTTTCTTTGATAGCTCGATAGTAGCTGCTGTGTTATTGCTCCCCGTTCCTGCGATTACTGGAACTCGGTTCTTTACTTTTTCCACGACGAATTTGATGAGCTGAAGTTTTTCTGCCGTAGAGAGAGTTGGAGATTCTCCTGTAGTACCACTTACTACGAGAGAATCAGAGCCAGTGCTTAATAGGTGTTCAATCAGTTGTTCTGTTGCTTCGAAATCAATGCTCCCATTAGCAGAAAAGGGAGTTACCATAGCTGTGGAAATTTTACCAATATTCATGCTTACACCTCTTTTAGTAAACCTTCCTCTATCATTGCCTCTGCAATTTGGATAGAGTTAAGTGCCGCTCCCTTCAGTAGATTGTCTGAAACAATCCACATATGGAAGCCTCGATCATTTGAAAGATCCTTCCGAATACGCCCCACAAACACATCATCCTCGTCCTCTACAAAAAACGGCATTGGATATTCTTGCTTTGCTGGCGAATCCTGTACCGTCACTCCTGGAGCTGTTGAAAGAAGCTGTTTCATCTCAGCGACTGTAACACCCTCTTTATCTATTTCAATATAAACAGATTCCGAGTGACCAGTGATAACAGGGACTCGCACACAGGTTGCTGCAATCTCAAGATTTGGTAAGGTCATTATTTTTTTCGTCTCGTTCATCATTTTATGCTCTTCAAACGTAAAGCCATCCTCTGTAAATACATCAATTTGCGGGATGACATTTCCAGCGATTGGGTAATGCATCTCTGCACTCTTAACTGGCAAAATCTCAGGAATCGGATTCTTCTCTGCTATCTTTTCACTTTGTTGTGTAAGTTCCTGAATCGCAGCTGCTCCTGCACCAGATACTGCTTGATAGGTGGAAACAATGACTTTATTTAACCCAACTGTTTGTCTAATTGGTTCAAGTGCACACACCATTTGGATGGTAGAGCAATTAGGGTTTGCGATAATCCCATTATGCTCATGCAGTGCATGTTTGTTTACCTCAGGCACCACTAATGGAACATCTGGATCCATACGGAAGGCGCTTGTATTATCAATCACCACAGCCCCCCTGCTGCTCGCTTCCTTTGCTAACGCTTTGGAAATAGCTCCCCCTGCGGAGAAAAATGCAATATTTACACCCTCAAATGCTTCTGGTACTGCTTCTTCTATTGTATAGGTTACCCCATTAATGTCTATTTGCTTACCTGCGGAATTCTTAGAAGCTAATAGCTTTAATTCTCCATAGGGAAAATTTCTTTCCACAAGTTTTTCGATAATCTTTTGACCTACAGCACCTGTTGCTCCAACTACAGCAGTTGTATATTTTTGGGACATACTACAGTTCTCCTCTCTCTCTAATTAACACATATTGGCGATATTGTAACATACAATTACATGAAAATACACACTATTTAATATTTATCACTTGTAGCTAATTAAAAGAGGCTGTAGCTGTTTCTGTTGAATTGCTTGTTCAACCGTAGCACGAAGCTGCGTAAAGTCTGCGATTAATGAGTTTGGCTTGTTATACGGATTGTCTTGCCCAAAAGGGATAAAGTAAATGTTTTTCGTGGATAGCAGCTTCATAATATTCATTCCATTTAATCCCAGTGCATCGTTTGTAGAGATACCGATGACTACCGGTTTTCCGTTACGCAATGTTGCTTTTGCTGCCATTAAAACAGGGGAATCGGTTTGCGCATTCGCCAGCTTGCTAATGGAATTTCCCGTCATCGGGGCAATCACCATACAGTCGAGTGGGTTGGAGGGACCGAATGGCTCAGCCTCCACAATAGAGGATACTACTTTGCTGCCACTAGCCGCCTCTATTTTCTCCACCCATTCCTCACCTGTTCCAAATCTTGTGGCAGCGGTTAATACTGAGTACGTGATGATAGGCACTACCGTAGCACCCACATCCGTAAATTGCTTGATCATCGGAATCACTTCTTCATACGTACAATGAGAAGCGGTGATTCCAAGACCAATACGAAGACCTTCTAACACAATGTTTCCTCCTCTAAAGAGCCAGATGCTTTAAAACAGCCCTGGCAATTAACTGCCCTGCATCCTTTGGAAAATACATACCTGGTAGACTAGTAGTGAGATGATAGTTAGGAGGGATTTTTTCTGTTTCTAACAGACAGCCCGGATTAGACGCCAAATCGAATACCGCTTGAAATGCTTGTGCTTGAATGCTGGAAAGCCATCTTGACGGAATCGTGTTAATAAGATAAGTGTCCCTCTGCTCCCCCTTCTCCATCAACCGGTCAAGTGTCTCAAATTGAAACCCATAGCTTTTTGCTTCATATAATTGATGCTCAGAGCGCACCGAAATGATGACTTTTGCACCTAGATGATGAAGTGCAAAGGCTAGCCTCTTTCCTACCCTTCCATATCCAGTAATGATGAATTCTTTATTGTAGATAGCCTGCTTTTCATTTAAATAAAAATAATGAATAAATCCTTCTGCTGTTAAGTTGGCATTATCCCAAATCCATTCCTCATCCTCCAGATAAAAATGTATCTGACGGCCATCCTTGTTTAATTCGTCTTTGATTTCCTTATACTTTTTCCCAACAAAGAGAGTTTTACAAGACTCAGGAAAATATATCGGTGTCTCAGTTTTTAGTTGCTGAATGGGTAAAAAGATAATATCTGGCTGAAGCTCCTCTAGCTGTTCTTGCAGCCCCCTTGACCAAATCATGGTGGAAAATAGGCATGCATCTAAATGTTTTCCCACTGCCTCTTGTAAAGTAATGAGACGCTTATCAGTTCCTATAATCGCCATCTTCTTCATATATGCACACTCAAATCTCCTGCTGTATCGGACTCGTTGAAAAGAATACGATCCTTACCAATCAGAATTATTTCTTCCCATGCAATGAATTCTTTTCTAGCTGTTTTATTAGACTGGAAAAAGGAAGCTGTTCGTTGAAACACCTCAAACCCTTCAATCTTCCCTGTGGCAGGATTGAAAACTAATTCCGTGTCCGCCATCTTTCCGTATCTTGAGCCGTCCTTTACCTTAATCAGTTCCTTTTCCGCAAGCTCTGTCAGTAACAATCTATTCCCTCCTTCAATATCTCTACTTATGTATATGCCATTTTCAAAGACAAAGTGAATATAAAATAGAAATCGTACTATTGCCTAATTAGCCAATAAAATAAGAAAGCACCTATGATTCAAATCATGCTTTGAATCATAAGTGCTCCTATTTGGTAAATTCGTTTATGCAGGTCTTTCCTCATGTTTTGGTAAAATAACCGAAACCGCCGGCTTATGCTGGAACATCTCTTTCGCAAGTTCCATGACAGAATCGAATGTTACTTCATCTATCGTGTCACTTACTTCATCTAATGTGCGGTGCTTCCCAAATACCAGCTCATTCTTTCCATTTCTACTCATTCGGGAGTTAGAGCTCTCCAGCCCTAGCAATAAATTGCCCTTAAGCTGCTCCTTTGCATTGGTTACTTCCGTAGCAGTAAAGCCTTTTTCTAATATGGAGGAAATGGAGTGATGAATGCATTGCTGCAACTCTTCTAATTGATTACTAGAGGTTGCCCCATAAATAACTAATGCACCTGTGTCCTCATAGGAGGAATGATAAGAATAAATGGAGTACGCTAATCCTTTATCCTCTCGTATCTCTTGAAACAATCTGGAAGACATATTCCCACCGAGTATACTATTTAACACCACTAGGCTATAAATATTGTCTGCCTTAACCCCGATACCAGGGTAAGCCAAGCAAAGATGCGCCTGCTCTGTATCTCGAGTCGCCTCTGTATAAATAGGCTGTAAAGTCGGTGTCGTAATAGCAGTCTTTTGCTGTCCTCTTCTTGTAAAGCTACCAAACAACTCCTGAATATACCCGAGCAGTCCGTCCGGTATATTCCCTGCCACTGATATGACGACATTCTCCGGTGTATAATGCTTTTCCATGTAAGAAAGGATCATCTCCTTCGTAAAGGAGTGAAGCGTTTCCTCCGTCCCAAGAATCGGAAGACCTAGTGGATCGCCCTTATACATTTCCTCCCAAAGATACTCGTGAATAATATCGTCCGGCGTATCCTCCACCATTTTAATTTCCTCTAGCACGACCTGCTTTTCCTTCTCCATTTCCTCTGCGTCAAACTGAGAATGAAAAAACATATCCGCTAGTATCTCTACAGCTAACTTCGCATGATGATCTAGCACCTTCACGTAATAGCAAGTGTTCTCCTTCGAAGTGAAGGCATTAATATTGCCACCAATTCGGTCAAACTCCTCGGCAATTTGTTTGGCCGTACGGGTTTCCGTGCCCTTAAACAGCATATGCTCAATAAAGTGCGTAAGGCCATTTTCCTCTGGCAACTCATACCTTGACCCGGCCTCTACCCAAATCCCAACTGCAACCGACCGTATATGTGGCATCTTTTCATGGACAATACGAAGTCCATTTTGACAAGTAATTGTTTGTATCAATCTAACACCTCTATCTACTTTTCCTATTTTCCTATCATAGCATAACTCCATATGCTTTCACTCGCTTGGATTTACCTATTTATTTTAATGCTTCTGTTCCAAAAAATGAAAAGATTAGCTCGGAGATGGAGAGAAGGAGTGGGGTATTGCTTGGTTAAGGTGGCTACTGAGCGATTCTGGGGGGCTAGTGCTCGGTTCGGCGGTTCTATCGCGCGGTACGAGACTTCTATCGAGCGGTAGTGACTTCCTATTGAGCGATAACGGCATTCTATCGTGCGATGCTCTAGCTATCGTGCGATTCTGCGGTTCTATCGTGCGATACGAGACTTCTATCGAGCGGTAGTGGCTTCCTATCGAGCGATTCCGGGCATTCTATCGTGCGATGCTTTAGCTATCGTGCGATTCTGCGGTTCTATCGCGCGGTACGAGACTTCTATCGAGCGGTAGTGACTTCCTATCGAGCGATAACGGCATTCTATCGTGCGATGCTCTAGCTATCGCGCGATTCTGCGGTTCTATCGTGCGATACGAGACTTCTATCGAGCGGTAGTGACTTCCTATCAAGCGATTCTGCGGTTCTATCGAGCGGTAGTGACTTCCTATCAAGCGATTCCGGCATTCTATCGAGCGATGCTCTAGCTATCGCGCGATTCTGCGGTTCTATCGCGCGGTACGAGACTTCTATCGAGCGGTAGTGACTTCCTATCAAGCGATTCCGGCATTCTATCGTGCGATGCTCTAGCTATCGTGCGATACGAGACTTCTATCGAACGGTAGTGACTTCCTATCGAGCGATTCCGGCATTCTATCGTGCGATGCTCTAGCTATCGCGCGATTCTGCGGTTCTATCGCTCGATACGAGACTTCTATCGTGCGGTAGTGACTCCAGTTCCAGCCCACGATACGGTAGCTCTACTGGTATCTTAATAAGCAGAACCAGTTTCCCCCATCTCTTTCCTCGTACAGCTGATACTCCATAGGAGAGTCCCTGCGTTTTCCAACAAAAAACCCGCAGCTCCAATGCTGCGGGCAGTTGCTTATTGATCTTTTTGCTCGGCACGTTCTTTTTCTTCTTTGAGAACTACCTTGCGGGATAGGTTGACGCGGCCTTGGTTGTCGATTTCGATTACTTTTACCAATAGCTCGTCCCCGATTTTTAGGACGTCCTCTACGTTTTTCGTACGTTCCTCTTGGATTTCGGAAATGTGTAGGAGACCGTCTTTGCCGTTGAAGATTTCTAAGAAAGCACCGAATTTTTCAATACGTTTTACTTTTCCTAGGTAGTATTCGCCTACTTGCGCTACGCGAACGATGTCTTCAATGATTTGTTTTGCACGGGCAATCATCTCTTCATCTGCAGAAGCAATATAAATAGTGCCGTCCTGCTCTGTATCGATTTTTACGCCGGTTTCATCAATGATTTTATTGATTTGCTTACCACCAGGTCCGATAACGTCACGGATTTTATCTGGGTTGATTTTGATCATTGCGATTTTTGGAGCATATTTAGATAAGCGTTCACGTGGCTCGCTGATTGTAGCTAGCATGCTATCTAAAATCTGCATACGGCCAATTTTCGCTTGCTCTAATGCTTCCTCTAGGATTTGCTTAGATAGCCCATCAATTTTGATATCCATTTGAAGTGCAGTGATCCCTTTAGATGTACCTGCTACTTTAAAGTCCATATCTCCAAGATGGTCTTCCATGCCTTGAATATCCGTTAAAATTGTGTAGTGCTCGCCTTTTTTCACAAGCCCCATTGCGATACCTGCTACTGGCGCCTTAATTGGAACCCCAGCATCCATCATCGCTAAAGTGGATGCACAGATACTTGCTTGAGAAGTAGAACCGTTAGACTCTAACACTTCCGCTACTAAACGCATTGTGTATGGGAAATCCTTTTCGTCTGGAATAACAGCCTCTAAAGCACGCTCTCCAAGTGCACCATGTCCGATTTCACGACGTCCTGGAGCACGAATCGGTCCAGTTTCCCCTACACTGAATTGAGGGAAATTGTAGTGGTGCATAAAGCGCTTGGATTCTTCGATTCCTAAGCCGTCGATGATTTGCACATCGCCTAGTGGTCCTAATGTACAAATACTTAATGCTTGTGTTTGACCACGTGTGAATAAACCAGAGCCGTGTGTACGTTGAAGGATTCCTACTTCGGATGAAAGTGGGCGAATTTCTGCAACGCCACGACCATCAGGACGCACTTTTTCCTCTGTAATCAAACGACGTACTTCCGCTTTTACTAAAGCATCTAGAATATCACGAACTTGTTTTAACGTATCTTCTTCTGCTTCTTTTTCTGTGTAATGAGCAATTACTTCTTCTTTTACTACCGTAATTGCATCCTCACGTGCATGCTTCTCTTGCACCTGGATAGCTTGTACCAATTGAGTTTCGCACATTTGACTAACCTCTTCAAAAAGGTCTTTGTCTAATTCGAATAAAGGAATATCCTTTTTCTCTTTACCAACCTCAGCAACAACTTTTTCTTGGAACTCGATTAATTTTTTAATTTCTTCGTGGCCATACATAATAGCCTCAAGCACGACTTCCTCTGAAACTTCTTTCGCTCCAGCTTCCACCATGTTGATCGCATCTTTTGTTCCTGCCACAGTAAGATCTAATGTGCTTTTCTCCATTTGTTCAACTGTTGGATTGATAATAAATTCGTCACCAATCAAACCGACTTGAACGCCTGCGATTGGACCATCAAATGGGATATCTGAAATAGATAATGCCAAAGATGAGCCAAGCATTGCCGCCATCTCGGATGAGCAGTTTTGATCAACGGACATAACGATAGAAATAACTTGTACCTCGTTACGGAATCCATCCGGAAAAAGTGGACGGATTGGACGGTCAATTAGACGGCTTGTTAAAATAGCTCGCTCTGAAGGACGACCCTCACGCTTGATAAATCCACCAGGGATTTTCCCTACTGCATATAATTTCTCTTCATAATTTACTGTCAATGGAAAGAAATCAAGATTTTTTGGCTGTTTAGAAGCAGTTGCAACAGATAATACGCTAGTGTCTCCGTATCTTACCATTACTGCTCCATTTGCTTGCTTCGCAAGCTGTCCGACTTCTATTTGTAGCGGACGGCCAGCCCATTCATACGTAAATACTTTCTTTTCACTCATTTGCCTGGTACTCCTCTCAACTTCTAAAACTCCTTCAAATAAAAGGGCATATAAAAGGTTATATGTATCATAAGTAGTGTATCAAAAATAACGAAACTATGCGAAATATTTTGTTAAAACCTGCAAATGATTTCTATATATACTGTTCCCAAAAAACAACAAGGATTATACCAATAGAAAAAGCGGGAAAAATCCCGCTTTCTAAAGTCTCGCTTATCGACGTAAACCAAGTTTTGCAATTAGCTCACGGTAACGTTGAACATCATTTTCACGTAAGTATTTTAACAAGTTACGACGACGTCCAACCATTTTGAATAAACCACGACGTGAATGATGGTCTTTCTTGTGCGTACGTAAATGTTCGTTTAAAGAGTTGATCTCTTCAGTAAGGATTGCGATTTGAATTTCTGCAGATCCTGTATCGCTTTCGTGAGTTCTGTACTCAGCGATTAATTCGTTTTTGCGTTCTTGTGTAATTGCCATGTTTGTTTCCTCCTAGTTTCTAATGATCCCCGTTTCCTGAGCAATTCGTTGGAGAATCGAAAAAGCCAAGGAAAGGTTCATACATATTTGTACTTATAAAGAATAGCACATCAGGTCACGAGAAGCAACCTTTTAGTGTTGTTGAAAGTAAGCAATAGCAGCAGCCTTATCCTTTACCAGCTGTGCTTTCAGCTCCTCAATCCCATTAAACTTTTTCTCTTCTCTTAACCTTTTATACCAGTGGATAGAAACTTCTTCTCCGTAGATATTTTGGTCAAAATCAATGATATGTACTTCAATGGAAAGCTTTTTTTCATTTGGGTCTGTAAAAGTAGGCTTGTAGCCAACATTACATACTCCCTCATACCATTTTTCTTGGACATAGAACCTTACCACGTATACGCCGGTGGCAGGAATAAATTGTCCTTCTTTCGGCTGAACGTTTGCAGTAGGAAATTGGATCGTTCTTCCTCTCTTATCTCCATGTACTACAATACCAGACACCATGAAAGGCCTACCGAGCAGTGCTTGTACCTCTTCCATCTCTCCAGCCTTTAGAGCCGCTCGTATTCTCGTAGAGCTAATTTTATCGCCATCTTGCTCCTTCTTCCCTACAACAGAAACAGTATAGGCCCCTTCAGAAAGCTCCTCCATTTCCTTCATTGTGCCTTTACCAAAAGCACCGAAGGTAAAATCAAAGCCTGCTGTAACATGCTTCACATTCGCTTCTTTAATAAAAGCCTGGATGAACTGAGCAGGAGAAAGCTTGGCAAAATCTGAAGTAAAGCGTACAACAAATACTGCGTCTATTTCTAACTCTTTTAGAATATCAAGTTTCTGTTCTAGAGGAGTAATGTAAAATACTTCCTCTCTTCGACCTCCTAATACGATAGAAGGGTGAGGATCAAAGGTCATGACCGCTGTTTTGATGCCTAGCGCTTCCCCTTTCTCCTTCGCCTCCTGAATTACTGCACGATGTCCCTTATGAACACCATCGAAAAAGCCGATTGCCAACGAATATGCCTCATTTTCCTCATATAAATGATTAGGATAAGATAAATGATAGACTTTCATATTAATCTCCTTCTGAAAACATTTTCTCTGGCTTCATCATACCACTTTTCGATGGGTGTTTGATATAAACTGCTTTTGGCTTGCCAGCGTGTGTATACACAAGTTTCTCATGCTCGTTTAGCAGTTCATGCATTGGTAGCACCTGACCATTGGAGATTCCTTTTGCGTTCTCTTCATTTATTTCCAGAGTTGGCCATTTCCCTAATGCCTTGCTGATTGGCTGAATAAAACCGTCTAGGCTGCCTTTATTAGCAACTTCTTCTACTTGTGCAAGTGTTAGACATTGCTCCTGACGAAAGCTGCCAGATGCGGTACGAACCAAGGATGCCATATGTGCCGGGAACCCCAGCAGTTCACCAATTTGCACGGAAAGTGTGCGGATATAGGTTCCCTTACTGCAGTCAATTCGAATTTGGAAACGGACCTCTTCCCCTTGGAATGAGTCAACCTCCTCTAGAAGCTCTAGTTGATAGATGGTTACTCGTCGAGTTGGTCTTTCTACTTCTTTCCCCTCACGTGCATATTCATATAGCTTTTTACCGTTGACCTTTACCGCGGAGTACATAGGAGGAGTCTGCTCAATTTCACCTGTAAGCTGCTGTAAAACAACGAGGATCTGCTCTCGTGTGAAAGATTTCGGGGAGCTGTCTAGATCCACTGTCTCGCCTTCTGCATCTTCCGTTGTTGTCGAACGTCCAATTGCTATGGTGGCAATGTATGTTTTTCCTTCGTCCATGACATACTCAGATACTTTCGTTGCTTGTCCAAGACAAATCGGAAGAACCCCTTCCACAGCAGGATCTAGTGTTCCAGTGTGTCCAATTCTTTTCATTTTGAGGATTTTTCGAAGCTTGAAAACACAATCATGGGAGGTCATCCCTTTTTCCTTCCATAATGGAAGTATTCCTTCGTACATAGTTTTCACTCCATTTAATACAACAAAGAAGTCTGCTTATTAGATGAAAGCAGACTTCTTGTTCATTTTTAATCTTCAGATGGTTGCTTGATTTGTCTAAGTAGGTTATCGATTCGATTCCCATATTCCGCTGACTCATCAAATTCAAAATGCAGCTCAGGTGTGACACGTAATCGAATACGTTGTCCTATTTCGGAACGAATAAAGCCCTTTGCTTTTTCTAAAGCTTTCAACGTATCAGCTTTACTACCGTTAAGCACGGTAACATAAATAGTTGCTTTCTGTAGGTCACCAGTTACTGCAACATCTGTAACCGTTACGAAGCCGATACGAGGATCCTTTAATTTTCGTCCAATAATTTCACCTAGCTCTTTTTTCATTTGCTCGGCAACTCGGTTAGCACGCATTGACATTTGCTACACCTCATTTATTATAAATATTCTTTTTTTATTTCCATGCATTCCCACTCTGGGTTTGATTCCAGGTACCGGATGGCATGCTGTATCTCCCGCTCCGCTGCTAGCTTATCAGAAGCGATGGCAACGATACCGATACAAGTTCGCTGCCAAACGTCCTGGTGGTCAAGCTCAGAAATGGAAACATTGAATTTTTGCTTCGTTCTTGTAAGCATACGCTGAAGAACTGCTCGCTTTTCCTTCAAAGAATGTGCAGTGGGGATGATAAATTCACATTCTGCATAGATTATCATTATCTTTTGATTTCTTCCATAATATATGCCTCAATAATGTCATTTTCTTTTACATCATTAAAGTTTTTAATGGTAATACCACATTCATAGCCTTTGGCAACTTCCTTCGCATCATCCTTGAAGCGTTTAAGTGTATCTAATTCTCCTTCAAAGATAACGATGCCGTCACGAATTACACGAACACCACTGTCTCTAGAGATTTTACCCTCTGTCACATAAGATCCTGCAATTGTACCAACTTTAGAAACCTTGAATGTTTCGCGAACTTCTGCTTGCCCAATAATTTTTTCTTCAAATTCTGGATCAAGAAGTCCTTTCATCGCTGATTCAATTTCTTCAATAACCTTATAGATAACGCGGTGAAGACGGATATCTACACCCTCTTGCTCAGCAGCACGTTTTGCATTTACGTCAGGTCGAACGTTAAATCCGATAACGATTGCATTAGAAGCTGCAGCTAGGGAAATATCAGATTCGGTAATTCCACCAGCACCTGTGTGAATGATACGAACGTTTACACCCTCTACCTCAATTTTCATGAGAGAGGCAGCCATTGCTTCAACAGTACCTTGAACGTCTGCTTTCACAATTAGGTTTAGTTCTTTCATTTCCCCTTGTTTCATTTGATCAAACAGGTTATCAAGGGTTACACGAGTTTTTTCTGAGCGTTGGTTCACTTGTGCTTGAGAAGCACGAGATTCTCCAACCTGACGAGCAGTTTTCTCATCTTCAAAGACAACAAAACGGTCTCCAGCTTGTGGAACATCACTTAATCCAGTAATTTCTACAGGCGTAGAAGGACCAGCCTCTTTCACACGTCTTCCTAAGTCATTGACCATTGCACGGACGCGACCAAAAGTATGACCTACAACGATTGGGTCTCCTACTTTTAATGTACCATCTTGCACTAATAGTGTTGCAACAGATCCTCTTCCTTTATCAAGCTGTGCCTCGATAACTGTCCCTAATGCAAGTCGTTTTGGATTTGCTTTCAGCTCAGCTACTTCTGCAACAAGTAATACCATTTCTAAAAGATTATCGATACCGTCACCTTTTAAAGCGGAGATTGGTACGAAGATTGTGTCTCCACCCCAATCCTCTGGTACTAGTCCATGCTCGGTAAGCTCTTGCATGACACGATCAGGATTTGCGGATGGTTTATCCATTTTGTTTACAGCAACAATAATTGGAACCTCTGCTGCCTTCGCATGGTTAATCGCTTCAACCGTTTGAGGCATTACTCCATCATCAGCTGCTACTACAAGGATTGTTAGGTCCGTGATTTTTGCACCACGAGCACGCATCGTAGTAAATGCTGCGTGTCCAGGTGTATCAAGGAACGTAATCTTTTTCCCATTTTCGACAACTTGATAAGCACCGATATGCTGCGTAATCCCGCCAGCTTCACCAGCAGTTACCTTTGTATTTCTGATAGAGTCAAGAAGCGTTGTTTTCCCATGATCAACGTGTCCCATGATTGTTACCACTGGTGGACGCTCTTTTAAATCCTCTGCTTTTTCTTCTGTAGATTCGAAGTGTGTTTCCAAATCAGTGATATCTACTCTGATTTCCTCTTCTACCTCTACTCCATAATCTGCACAGATTAGCTCAATTGCATCCTTATCAAGCTCTTGGTTGATAGTTGCCATTACACCAAGTAAGAAAAGCTTTTTGATAATTTCTGAAGGCTCTCTTCCTAGCTTTTTCGCTAGCTCTGTCACAGTTAAAGATTCTGTAAACGTAATCTTTGCTGGTAATTCTCTTTCCTTACGTGGAACTGGTGGCTGTACAGGAGTCGTAGGCCCTTTTCTACGCTTATGCGGACGTCCTCCTGGTCTATTTTGATTTTGACCACCTGGACGGTTTTGTCCTTGACCGCCAGATCTGTTTTGCCCTTGACCTGCCGGACGATTTTGACCACCTTGGCCGGATGGTCTGTTTTGTCCTTGACCTGCCGGACGGTTTTGACCACCTTGGCCGGATGGTCTGCTTTGTCCTTGGCCTGCTGGACGGTTTTGACCACCTTGGCCGGATGGTCTGTTTTGTCCTTGACCTGCTGGACGACTTTGACCACCTTGGCCGGATGGTCTGTTTTGTCCTTGACCTGTTGGACGGTTTTGACTACCTTGGCCGGATGGTCTGTTTTGTCCTTGACCTGCTGGACGGTTTTGACTACCTTGGCCTGCTGGTCTGTTTTGTCCTTGACCTGCTGGACGGCTTTGACTACCTTGGCTGCTAGTAGAACCTTGTTTTTGCTCGTTTGATCCAGAAGAAGCTGGATTCGACTGATTCGATGGTCTATTGTTATTCGGTGTATTCGATGCTTTCTTGTAAATGCCATCTAGTTTACTAACAGCATCTCCTTCTAGCGTAGACATATGATTCGTAACGGAAATGTTTAATTTTCCTAATTGCTCAATTACTTCTTTACTTGATTTATTAATTTGTTTCGCGTATTCATGAACTCTGATTTTAGTCATTAGCTCACCCCCGGTTAAATTCGTTGAGAAGGCCGGACAGTTTTTTAGCGAAACCGTCATCCATAATGGCAATCGCCACTCTGGCCTCTTTTCCCGTCGCATGCCCGAGATCGTGCCGGTCTCCAAAGACATGCAGCTCAACGTTAAAAGATGCACATTTATCATTCAATTTTTTTGCCGTATTGGCAGAAGCATCCGAGGCTAGTATTACTAGCTTGGCTTTTTTACTTCTGATTTCTTTCACGACCAATTCTTCACCAGAAATGGTCTTGCGAGCTCTAGTGGCAAGTCCTAGTAGCTGTATAATTTGTTGTTCTGTTGTCATTTTAGTTTTTCTCTTTCAATAATGACAATTAGCTCGTCATAGATTTCATTTGGAATGGTTGCTTCTAAATGATTGCCCAAAGAGTTCTTCTTCTTCGCTTGGTTCACAGCCTCTGTTGACTTTGAAACATAAGCGCCACGACCAGATTTTTTTCCTGTTAGGTCGACAGAAACCTCTCCCTCTTTTGAGCGTACTACTCGAATCATTTCTTTCTTAGGAAGCATTTCCCCAGTAGCAACACATTTACGTAAAGGAATTTTCTTTTGAGTGGCCATGAAGCTCACCGTCCTTCCTTATTTGTTACTCTTCGTCTTTATAGAAATCAAAATCATCCAACTCGTTATCTAATGTTTCAATGATTGTCTGTGGAGAATTTTCGTTTGGATAAATACCCAGCTCTCTAGCATCAGTTTCACTCTTGATATCAATTTTCCAACCAGTTAGCTTAGCAGCAAGCCTTGCATTTTGTCCACGCTTCCCGATTGCAAGGGACAGCTGATAATCCGGAACGACAACCGTTGTAGATTTTTCTTCCTCATTTACCTGTACATCAAGCACCTTGGATGGGCTTAAAGCATTGGCAACAAATACTACTGGATCCTCTGACCATTCTACGATGTCGATTTTCTCTCCACCTAGCTCGTTCACGATTGTTTGAACACGTGCGCCCTTTGCACCAACGCAAGAGCCTACTGGATCGATTTCTTCGTTATGAGCATATACAGATATTTTTGAACGGTCTCCCGCTTCACGAGCGATTGATTTGATTTCAACGATTCCCTCAAATATTTCAGGAACCTCCATTTCGAAAAGACGACGAAGAAGACCAGGATGTGTACGTGATACAAACACTTGTGGACCACGAGTAGTACGTTCTACTTTTGTAATATACACCTTAATACGGTCATGTGGACGGTATGTTTCTGTTGGAATCTGTTCATTGACTGGAAGAACAGCCTCTACTTTCCCAAGTCCAACATAGATATTACGAGCATCTAAACGCTCCACGATACCGTTGACAATATCGTCTTCACGATCCACATATTCTTCATAAATTAAGCCACGCTCTGCTTCACGAACTCGCTGAGTCACTACTTGTTTAGCTGTTTGAGCAGCTATACGCCCAAAGTTTCTTGGTGTTACCTCTTCTTCCACTACATCACCAATCGCATAATGCGGATTGATTGCGTGCGCATCCTCTAGGGAAATTTGAAGTCGGCTATCCTCTACGTCCTCTACTACGTCTTTGCGTGAATAGACGATCATAGACCCATTATCTAAATTAATGTCCACTCGAACATTTTGTGCTTGGTTAAAATTTCTCTTATAAGCAGTTACTAATGCAGCTTCAATAGCCTCTATTAAGACATCTCTTGAAATTCCCTTTTGTTTCTCTAATGCAGTCAACGCATCTAATAAATCACTACTCACAGCTTTCACTCCTCCATTTACGTTATCCAGAGAAATCGATTGCTAAACGAGCAAGCGCGATCTTCTCTTTTTCAATCTCTACTTTTACTTTTCTTGTTTTGATGCGGACCTCTAAAAGTGCGCCCTCCTCTGCTGAATAGGAAAGGAGTGTTCCTTCAAATTCCTTTGCACCGTTAATTGGCTCATATGTTTTGATATATACATATTTCCCTACTGCTGCAACATAGTCAGCTTCTTTTTTCAACGGACGCTCTGCTCCTGGTGATGACACCTCAAGGAAGTAATTTTCCTTAATAGGGTCTTCCTCATCCAGCTTCACACTTAATTGCTCACTAACTTGTGCGCATTGCTCAATATCAATCCTGCCTTGTGGTGTATCAATATACACTCTCAAAAACCAGTCGCGGCCCTCTTTTACATATTCAATATCCACAAGCTCTAGGTTCATTTCTTGAAGAATGGGTTGTACTAGTTCTTCAATTTTGTCAGTAATATTACTCATATAAGCCTCCTTACGTAACTCTTACCTGCTAAAGAGGAGCAAATTGCTTCAATTTAGTAGAAGTATGGTTAGTTTCTACGAATGTGACCGTATAATTCCTTCCAAACAACAGAAAAGAGCGGGAAATCCCACTCTTTCGCCACAGAACTATGAAACATTGGTAGTTTTATATTACCATACCATAAAATTGTTTGCAAATTACAAGCTTAGAAAAGGGATAATTGGTTTGCATCAGGAAGTCCTTCCAAGCATCCCATTGAATCTAAGTATTCAATGATTGTCTTCGAAACCTTTCCTCTTTGCTGAAGATCTTCTTTCGATAAAAACTCTCCTTGCTCCCTTGCCTTTGTAATTTGAAACGCTACGTTTGTCCCAAGTCCTGGTATTGCATTAAAAGGTGGGATTAATGTATTCCCCTCAATGATGAACTCAGCAGCCTGCGATTTATATAAATCTACCTTCTGCATTCTTATACCACGTTCGGACATTTCTAAAGCTATTTCTAGGACAGTCGCTAAACTTTTTTCCTTCGGAGATGCTTCAAGACCCTTCGAATTTATTTCCTCTAGTCTCGCACGAATTGTTTGTGAGCCGTTCATCATACAAATTAAGTCAAAATCCGAAGCACGTACGGTAAAATACGCAGCATAATAAAGAATCGGATAATGTACTTTAAAATAAGCAATCCTTACTGCCATCAATACATATGCAGCCGCATGGGCTTTTGGGAACATATATTTTATTTTCTTACAGGACTCAATATACCAATTAGGGACACCTTTTGACTTCATCTCTGCTTCAAACTCGGGAGACAGTCCCTTCCCTTTACGTACAGACTCCATAATTTTAAATGCCAAGGAAGGCTCGAGGCCTTGATAAATTAAATAAACCATAATATCGTCACGACAGCCGATTACATCGGACAGCTGGCAAGTTCCATCTTGAATCAATTCCTGTGCGTTTCCTAGCCACACGTCCGTCCCATGGGAAAGTCCTGAGATCTGAACTAGCTCGGAGAACGTTGATGGCTTTGTTTCCTCCAGCATCTGACGAACGAAGCGTGTACCGAACTCTGGAATACCAAGCGTACCAGTTTTACAGTTAATCTGCTCCTCCGTCACTCCTAAGGATTCTGTACCGCTGAATATCTTCATTACCTCTGGGTCATCTACTGGAATGGTCTTTGGATCAATACCAGATAAATCTTGGAGCATACGAATAACGGTCGGATCATCGTGTCCCAGAATATCGAGCTTCAAGAGATTATCGTGGATAGAATGGAAGTCGAAATGGGTAGTTTTCCATTCAGAATCTTGCGCGTCCGCCGGAAATTGGATTGGCGAGAAATCATAGATATCCATATAGTCAGGCACAACAATGATTCCCCCTGGATGCTGTCCAGTCGTACGTTTTACCCCTGTACAGCCTTGCACGAGGCGATCAATTTCTGCTCCGCGAAGGTTTAAATTATTATCATTCATATAGCCTCTAACATATCCATAGGCCGTTTTTTCCGCTACGGTACCAATTGTTCCTGCTCTATACACATAGTCTTCCCCGAAAAGCACCTTCGTATAATTGTGGGCAGTCGGCTGATATTCTCCACTAAAGTTAAGGTCGATATCCGGGACCTTGTCTCCTTTAAAGCCTAGGAAGGTTTCGAAAGGAATATCCTGTCCTTCCTTGATATAAGGAACGTCACATTTCTCACATGTTTTATTCGGAAGGTCAAAGCCAGAGCCAACTGACCCGTCATGGAAGAAAATCGAATCCTTACAGCTCGGACAAATGTAATGCGGCGGCAATGGATTTACCTCTGTAATTTCCATCAGGGTCGCCACAAGAGAAGAACCAACAGAACCACGAGATCCTACTAGGTAGCCATCATCCAATGATTTTTTCACAAGCTTATGGGAAATTAAATAAATTACCGCAAAGCCGTGTCCAATAATCGAGGTCAATTCTTTTTCAATACGCGCTTCTACTATTTCAGGAAGCTCTTCCCCATAGATTTCTTTTGCCTTTGTATAGGTCAGCTGTCTAACCTCATCATCTGCACCTTCAATTTTAGGCGTATACAAATCATCCTTAATCGGCTTGATATCCTCGATCATATCCGCAATCTTATTCGTATTGGTTACGACGATTTCTTGTGCGATTTCATCTCCTAGGAAGGAGAACGCATCTAGCATTTCATTGGTTGTTCGGAAATGAACCTTTGGCAGACTGTGTCTGTTAAGTGGATTTGCTCCTCCTTGAGAGTTAATGAGAATCTTACGATAGATTCCATCATTCTCGTGAAGATAATGCACGTTCCCTGTAGCAGCTACTGGGATATTCAGTTTCTTCCCAAGCTTCACCATCTTACGGATGATATCCTCCAGGTTCCATTCATCTCGAACCAATTCCAGCTCAATCAGGTGTGCATAAACCTCTTTCGGATGTACTTCCAGGTAGTCATAGAACTTCGCAATCTCTTCCACTTGCTCTAGCGGCTTTTGCATAAGTCCTTCAAAAACCTCTCCTCGGTCACAGCCTGACCCAACAATCAACCCTTTTCGATGCTTCTGCAAATCTGAGCGCTTAATACGAGGCACACGATAAAAGGTAGATATATGAGAAAGTGACACTAATTTAAATAGATTTTTTAGCCCTTCATCGTTCACAGCCAATATTGTACAATGAGACGGTCTTGCCCTTTTATAGGCATCCCCTTCTCCAATATGCTTATTAAAATCATCATGGAAATGAATATTCTTTTCTTCTGCTTCTTTTAATAAATGCTGGAGCAAGTATCCAGTTGCCTCACAGTCATAGATCGCACGGTGTGCTTGGGTAAGCTCGATGTTGAATTTTTTCGCCAAAGAACCTAGACGATGATTTTTCAGCTCCGGATGTAAAAATCTTGCGAGCTCTAACGTGTCAATAACCGGATGATCAAAATGATTGACTCCACTTCTACGATATCCCTCGTATAAGAAGCCCATATCAAAGGAAGCATTGTGGGCAACCACAATTCCGTCTCCGATGAACTCATGGAATTCACGGATTACATCCTCAATTTCTGGTGCATTGCGGACCATATCATCGGTAATCCCCGTTAATTCAATCGTAGTAGCCGATAGAGGATGATGTGGATTCGCAAACCGCTCAAATTTGTCGATGATGGCGCCTTGATGCATTTTCACTGCAGCAAGTTCTATAATTTTGTCATAAGTTGCAGAAAGCCCAGTCGTTTCCACGTCAAAGACAATATAAGTAGCATCCTCTAATGCTAAATGCTGTTCATCGTAAGCAATCGGAACACCGTCATGGATCAAGTTTGCTTCTAGTCCATATAAGATTTTAATCCCATTCTTTTTCCCTGCCGCGTATGCTTCTGGGAAGGACTGCACATTGGCATGGTCCGTGATGGCGATTGCCTTATGCCCCCATTTGGCAGCCTGCGACACAAGTGATGATACAGAGGATACTGCATCCATTTGACTCATCGGCGTATGAAGATGCAATTCCACTCGCTTCTCTACTGCTGTGTCATGTCTTACGACAGGATTTATCTCAGACATGTCCTGCGCCATGATAATCAAGTCACGCACAAACGTATCGTTTTGTACAGATCCTCTTACCTTGATCCACATACCTTTTTTCAGTTTTTCCATCATTTGAGCATCTTCTTTGTCTCGTGAGAACATCTTCACGAGGATAGAGTCTGTGTAGTCCGTCACCTTTGCAGTAAGCAGAGAACGACCACTACGAAGCTCTTTTACCTCTACATCGAACACGTAGCCCTCTATTGTCACACGACGTTCTTCGTCTTGTATCGTACGGATTTCCACGATTGGCTCTTCTTTTTTCAATGGGACACCAAGCTGGAAAGGACCATCGATTGTAGATTCCTGTGATTCTTGTTTTTGCTCACGTTTCTGCAAATCTACCAATGCTTTCTTTCCTAATTCTTCCTCTTCCCGTCTTCTTTGTTCCAAGAATGCTTGATGCGCTTCCGCTAGCGCTTGTGTATCCTCTACTAATTTGAAGTCAAAGCCCATTTTCGGAAAACCAAAGCTTTCATAGATGCTAGATAAGTGCTCAACATATTTTTTCTTGAATGCTCGCTGTTCTAGCTCTTGGGCACAGGTTAGCTGGATGGTTTGTCCGTTCCACTCTGGCATTTGCCCTAGAAGGCGCTCTCGCAGAGGAGGAGCCATATCGCTTAGTTCATTGATTACCTTTGGCCAGTAGTCTTTGATTAGGCTGTCGGTCAGGGTTGTATTTTCACATTGTATGTTTACAAGGACATTTGCGATTCCTGCAAATTTTTCTTGTAGTCTGGAATGAAACAGGGTATATACGTCAATTGGAAGTATGGAGGCTAAGTTCAGTTGAAAATGCCATTGCCTTTGCTTTTTATGTACTGTAAACCTTGTAATTGAGGCGTTTTCAAAGTATTGCACTACTGCGTCTTCTGTGAGTTCTAGCTGTTGCAGTAGTAGCTGCATTCTCATTTTACCGTCCTGCATGTGATTCCCTCCCTTGTACAGAAAAAGAAAGGAAAGTTCTGGAATGAACTTTCCTTCCTATACTATTTTTTACTAGTAATTTTATCATTCGTGAGGCGCAAAATATATACTCAAAAAGTAGTAGTTCATCCAGTTAGCTTTCGCTTAACCAGTGATTATCAGAAATAAAGTGATTTATGGTGAACCTAATTTATTAGGTAACCTTCTTATAGATTACTCCTATGTTACATTAAAGTCGCTTCCTGGCGGACGCTTGGAGTGGAGGCCAACAGGATGTTGGTCAGGAAATCGTTGTCACACGATGTGACGTTCTTAGTTTTTCCATCCTTTAAATAGCAAGTGATTCGATATGAATAAATTTAATTTTGGTTCATCACCAAAAACTTGGGATTGCCTTATAAGAAATAGTTGATTGGAGTGTCGGCTGGCGACTCCTAGGGGATAAAGCGCGTGCGGAAAATCCAATTGTTTCGGAAGCATCCGAAACAATTTAGTTGTAGCCGCGCCCCCAGGAAAGCGTCCAGCCAGAACGGAAATCAACCCTTGTCCTATAGCTGGCTCCCATCGTTCAAATTGTTACTGGAAGAAGAATCGCTGGATGTCGTTCCAGGTCACTACTACCATCAGGATCATTAGGAGCATGATGCCTACGAAGTGAACCATTCCTTCTTTTTGCTTGTCTATTGGTTTTCCTCTAAGTGCTTCAAATAAGAAGAACAGAAGACGACCGCCGTCTAATGCTGGTAGTGGGAGCAGATTCATGATTCCTAAGTTGATACTTAGTGCTGCTGCCCAAGCCATTAGACTGAATATCCCAAAGCTAGCTACTTTATCAGTCGCTTGGTAAATTCCTACCGGTCCTGCTAGGTCATCTATAGAAAAGTTACCAGTGATTAATGTACCTAGTACAGTGAAAATCCTTACTGTCCATTCGTACGTCTGCTCAGCACCGAAAGCTACTGCTTTAATCGGATTTTTTTCTACTGGGCTAGTATATTGTACACCAATCTGGCCAACCTTTTCTTTGTCAACCTCTACCTCAGCAGGTGTAATGGTCAAGTCATACGCTTGTCCATCTCGCTCCACTGTAAAGTCTACTTGCTGATTAGCACTGACACGAATGGTTTCTGATAGCTCTTCCCAAGAAGTGATCGCTTGACCATTTATGGAAGTGACTAAATCGCCTGACTGCATGCCAGCCTTTTCTGCAGGACTGTTTTCCAGCACTTCTGTAATAACGGGCTCCATCGTTGGAATCCCTTGGAATAATCCTAATAAAACAAAAATGAAAAAGGCTAAGATAAAATTGAAAAGAGGGCCAGCAAAAATAGCTAGAGATCTTTGACCGACTGTTTTTGAGCCAAATTGGCGATCGTATGGTGCAATAATTGTTTTATTTCCATTTTCCAAAATGACTGCATTTCTAGCTACCGTATATCGAACAAATCGTTCCTCTTCATCATATCCCTCGATGAACATTTCCTTCATCAAATCAGATTTTTCTACTTCTAGGAATAGCATATCAGGAAATTGCTTGTTCTGATTCAATACGATTTGGTCAATTTCATTATCTTGATTCACGTGAATCCCAATACGATATCCTGGCTGAAGCTCTATACTATCCAAATCCTCGCCAGCCATTCTTACATATCCACCTAATGGTAAAAGTCGAATCGTATATAAGGTTTCCCCTTTTGTCATACCAAAAATCTTAGGTCCAAATCCAATTGCAAATTCTCGAACCATAATTCCGGCCCTTTTTGCAAAAATAAAATGGCCTAGTTCATGAAAGAAGACAATGCTTCCAAAGATAACAATAAACGCAATGGCCGTTTCCATTTTACCCCACCTTTTTTAATCAACTCAGTAATTTCTCAGTTCACTATATCATAAATTCTTCTTCTTGTTTCCTGATCAACATGCAAGATTGTGTCTAAATCAGGATTCTGGATTATTTGATGCTCTTGCATCGCTTTTTCAATTAGCTCGTCTATTTCTAGGAACTTTATCTTTTCTTGAAGGAATAGACCTACCGCTGCTTCGTTCGCCGCATTTAACACTGTCGTCATCGTTCCACCAGCTCGTCCAGCATCAATTGCTAGCTTTAACGCATAGTAACGATTGTAATCCATCTTTTCGAAATGAAGCTTTCCAATCTCCGCTAAGTTTAAGCGTGTGGCATTTGGTCTGTCTAAACGCTTTGGATAAGAAAGTGCATACTGAATCGGCACGCGCATATCTGGTGTTCCCAGCTGTGCAATTACACTAGTGTCTTGGAATTCAATCATAGAGTGAATGATGCTTTCTCTATGTAGAAGCACCTCGATATCATCATAATCTATATCGAATAACACATGCGCTTCAATTACCTCTAAGCCTTTATTCATCATAGTTGCAGAATCAATCGTAATTTTGGAGCCCATGGACCAGTTTGGATGATTTAGCGCATCCTTGACCGTAACATGCTGCAGCTCTGCTCTTGTTTTATCACGGAAGCTGCCACCGGAAGCGGTAATAATAAGCTTTGCTATCTCCGATTTATTTTCTCCATTCAACGCTTGGAATAACGCAGAATGCTCACTATCTACTGGAAGAATCGGAACTTGGTGCTCCTTTGCGGCCTGCATGACTAAATGACCGGCAGTCACCAATGTCTCTTTATTCGCAATAGCAATCGTGATTCCTTTTTTAATAGCTTCTAGCGTAGGCTTAAGTCCAACACTGCCTAAGACAGCATTGACTAGAATATCTGCATTGGTATGTGCAGCTACATCAATTAGGCCCTGTGAACCAAATACGATTTCAACGTTCGGAAACTCTTTTTGTAGAGTACGAGCATCCTCTTCTTCTTGAACAGAGGCAAGCTCTACTGAAAACTCACGCAAGATTCTTCTTGTTTCTTCGATATTTCTCCCAGCAGAAAAAGAGACTAGCTGAAAGCTCTCGCGGTGATCCTTTAGTATATCAAGTGTTTGGAGCCCAATAGAACCTGTTGCTCCTAATAAGCTTATTCTTTTACTCATGAAATAATGTCGTCTCCTTAAATGAAATGTAAAAAGTTTAGTAATGGTATCACGAAAAGAAGACTATCAAATCTATCTAATATACCACCGTGACCAGGTAATAGCTTCCCTGAATCCTTCACATGGTAATGTCTTTTAATCGCTGATTCAACCAAATCTCCTAGCTGACCAAATACAGAGGCAACGACTGTCACCACTATTAACATTAGATAAGAATCTGTTAAAGGGTGAATCCACTGAAAAATTAAGGCAGTGATTAGCGCCCAAATAATTCCGCCGAAAAAGCCCTCCACTGTTTTGTTTGGAGATATTTCCGGCCAAAGCTTCCGTTTCCCAAGCTTTCTACCTGTAAAATAAGCACCAGAGTCGGTTGTCCATACAATTAGGAGTGCATAAATTACGTATGCTAGTCCTCCTTCTATTCTTGTTTCTATGAAATAATAAAAGCCAATTCCTACATACAGTGTCCCAAGGATGATATAGGAAGCATCATCAAAGTGGAAGTGATTTTTCTTTAACACTGTATAAATAAGAACCAGGAAAACAGCAACAAATAGCCATTCCATTTTTGTATGGGTAGTTAGCTCATATAAATTATCTGCTAATGAACTTGGCAGTAATAACAGAAATAACAATAAGAATGAAACGAGACTAGGAAAAGAAACGACCTTGATCCCCTTCATTCTCAGTACTTCATATAACCCTATCGAAGCGATCAAATAAGTAAAGACCGTAAACACGGGCCCACCAAGTAGGACGACTGGGAGAAAAACAGCTATTGCGGCTGCACCAGTCAATATTCTTGTCTTCAATTAATTTCTTCCCCCTTAAGACCACCATATCTTCGTTGTCTCTTTTGGTAGCTTTCAATGGCATCCATTAAGCTTTCTTCGTCAAAGTCTGGCCACAGTGTATCCGTGAAGCAAAACTCTGTATACGCAAGCTGCCACAGCATAAAGTTACTTAAACGAACCTCCCCGCTTGTTCTAATTAACAAGTCAGGATCTTTTAGATTCTTTGTCATTAAATAAGAGGAAATAAGATCCTCATTGATTGTTTCAGATTGTAGCTTTCCATCCTTCACATCATCTGCAATTTGCTTTACCGCTTGGACGATTTCGTCTCTGCTTCCATAATTTAAAGCAAAATTTAAGGTCATCCCATCATTTTTAGAGGTTTGCTCCATCGCTTTATATACCGCTCTTTTTGTATGCTCAGGTAGCGATTCTATATTTCCCATCATTTTCACTTGGATATTCAGTTCAGTGAGCTCAGGTAAATAAGTACCTAAAAATTCTTCTGGAAGCCTCATGAGGAATTCTACTTCCATTCTTGGTCTCTTCCAATTTTCCGTTGAAAATGCATAGAGAGTAAGTGTTTTTACTCCTACTTCGTTTGCAAATCGTGTAATTTTGCGTACCGTTTGCATCCCTTCATGATGTCCGGCAATTCTAGGCAATGATCTTTTCTTTGCCCATCTTCCATTCCCATCCATAATAATGGCGATATGCTCGGGAATTTCTTCCTTTTGCGCTTTCTCTATCCGTTCTTTTATTTGTGCACTTATCGTTTTGTTTTTTTTACGAATAAGATTTTTTAGCATATACTAACCCCCACATTAGACCTTCTCCGGACATATATAACTATCATATCAAAATAAACCAAATATAAAAAGGCGTCCTACCAAAAGGACGCCTTTTTAACATAAAGGTTCAAATTATCAAGCCAGCCTTTTTTAGTATCATATACCTTTTAGCAGGGCCTGTCATTCTTCAGCTGATGAAATATATCAGTAAAAGTCTTTTCGCAGGTTATACTTATACGTCTAGGATTTCTTTTTCTTTATCCTTTGTAATGGAATCGATTTTTTCAATATTTGTATCAGTCAGCTTTTGAACATCTTCTGTGTATCCTCTTAACTCGTCCTCTGTGATTTCTCCAGCTTTTTCAAGCTTTTTCAAATCATCATTTGCATCACGACGAATGTTGCGGATGTTTACTTTCGCTTCTTCCGCCTCTTTTTTCACTTGCTTCACTAAGTCCTTACGGCGCTCTTCTGTTAAAGCAGGGATTGCGATACGAATGACAGAGCCATCATTTGTCGGTGTAATTCCAAGATCCGACTTCATGATTGCTTTTTCGATATCCCCTAGAATTGTTTTATCATAAGGCTGAATTACTAGAAGTCTTGCTTCTGGAACTGAAATACCAGCCATTTGGTTGATAGGTGTCGGCGCACCATAATAATCAACGGTAATCTTATCGAGTAAAGAGGCACTTGCACGCCCAGCTCTAATAGAGGCAAGCTCTCTCGTATACACCTGAATCGTTTTGGCCATTTTTTCTTTTGTTTGCTCCAATACTTGTTTCGGCATTATGAATTCCTCCTCACGACTGTTCCGATTGATTCCCCAATAACAGCCCTTTTTATATTACCTTTTTCCATAATAGAGAATACAATAAGTGCAATATCATTGTCCATACATAACGTGGAAGCAGTTGAGTCCATTACTTGCAGTCCTTGTTGAATAACCTCAATAAAGGATAGCTCGTCATACTTTACTGCGTTCTTATCTGTTTTTGGATCAGCTGAATATACACCGTCTACGTTGTTTTTTGCCATCAGAATGACATCCGCTTCAATCTCTGCTGCACGAAGTGCTGCTGTAGTATCAGTAGAGAAGTAAGGATTTCCTGTTCCTGCTGCAAAGATTACAACTCGTTTCTTTTCTAAGTGACGGATAGCTTTTCGTCTTATGTATGGCTCTGCTACCTGTCTCATTTCAATAGAAGATTGAACTCTCGTCTCAATCCCTAATTTCTCCAAAGAATCTTGAAGTGCCAAGGAATTCATAACGGTGGCAAGCATGCCCATATAGTCAGCTGTTGCTCGGTCCATGCCCATTTCGCTGCCAATCTTTCCGCGCCAGATGTTGCCTCCACCTACGACTACCGCTACTTCCACTCCAAGCTCTACTACTTCCTTCACTTGTTCTGCAACGGATTTAATGATTTGAGGAGAAAGTCCGAAGCCTTTTTCTCCCGCTAACGCTTCGCCACTTAGCTTTAAAACGATTCTATTGTATTGTGGTGTGCTCATAGGTATCCTCCATCTCTTTTCTTGAAAAATAGGGAACACAAAATAGTGCTCCCTAGTGATTACTTTATATCCGGATAACTAATTCCTTAGTTCCCTTTAATTATTAGTTACCTTTAACTTGGTTCATTACTTCTTCAGCAAAGTTATCTTCACGTTTTTCAATACCTTCACCTACAGCATAGCGAGTGAATGATACTAGTTTACCACCAGTTGACTCAACAAATGCACGTACTTTTTGGTCAGGGTTTTTAACGAAAGATTGATCTAATAAGCACACTTCTTCGAAATATTTACCAAGGCGGCCTTCTACCATTTTCGCAACGATGTTTTCTGGCTTACCTTCGTTTAATGCTTGTTCAGTTAACACTTTACGCTCACGCTCTACTTCTTCAGCAGAAACTTCATCACGAGTGATGTAAGTTGGGTTTAAAGCAGCGATATGCATTGCAACATCTTTCGCAGCCTGCTCGTCTGTAGAACCTTCAAGCACTGTTAATACTCCAATGCGTCCACCCATGTGTAGGTATGGTCCGAATGCATCTGCATCAGTTTTTGTTTCAATAACAAAACGACGAAGAGTAATTTTTTCTCCAATTTTCGCTACAGCATTAGAAATTAAGTTATCTACAGTAGTACCTTCTTCGATTGTAGAAGCTAATGCTTCTTCAACTGAAGCTGGCTCAGTTGCTAATAGGTGAGTAGCAACTTTTTTCACTAGCTCTTGGAATGCTTCGTTTTTCGCAACAAAGTCTGTTTCAGCATTCATTTCTAATAATACTGCTTTGTTTCCTTCTACTTGAATGAAAGTAGTACCTTCTGCCGCAATACGGTCAGCTTTTTTAGCTGCTGAAGATAATCCTTTTTCACGTAAAAAGTCGATTGCTGCTTCTAAATCACCGTTTGTTTCAACAAGTGCTTTTTTGCAATCCATCATTCCTGCGCCAGTTTTTTCACGTAATTCTTTTACCATTTGTGCTGTAACTGCCATTATAAAATTCCTCCTAGAACATTTAATATCCATTTCTCAAAAAAAGGTGATAAGTGGTTGGTCCGCTTATCACCTGTACTTACATGTCTTACTCAGCAGCAACTTCAGCTGGAGCTACTTCGTCTTCACCTTGTCTTGCTTCAAGTAATGCATCCGCCATTTTAGCTGTTAATAATTTAACCGCACGGATTGCATCGTCGTTTGCAGGGATTACATAGTCGATTTCATCTGGATCACAGTTTGTATCAACGATTCCTACGATAGGGATGTTCAATTTGCGAGCTTCCGCAACTGCAATACGCTCTTTACGTGGGTCTACAACGAACATAACATCTGGAATAGCTTTCATGTCACGGATACCGCCTAAGAATTTAACTAGACGCTCGTGCTCTTTTTTAAGTTGTACTACTTCTTTTTTAGGAAGTACAGAGAAAGTTCCATCTTCTTCCATTTTTTCAATCGCTTTTAAGCGTGCTACACGCTTTTGGATTGTTCCGAAGTTAGTTAAAGTACCACCTAACCAACGTTGGTTGATGTAGTAGTTACCAGAACGCTCAGCTTCTTCTTTGATCGCTTCTTGCGCTTGTTTTTTCGTTCCAACAAATAGAACTTTCCCACCATCTTCGCCAACTTGACGCATGAAGTCATAAGCTTCTTCTAATTTCTTCACTGTTTTTGCTAGGTCGATGATGTAGATTCCGTTACGCTCAACAAAAATGTATTTTTTCATTTTTGGGTTCCAACGGCGAGTTTGGTGACCAAAGTGTACACCAGCCTCAAGTAATTGTTTCATAGAGATTACTGACATGATATTTCCTCCTGATTTTGGTTTAGTCTTCCGCATTCATCATTTTTCGTCGGCTACTCCAGAGAGCACCTACCAACTCCATCAGAAATGCGTGTATATTCATACCGTATTGTACTATACCATACCTTTTTTATACTTTCAACTATTTATTCCCTAAATTTCAGGAAAAGCTCTACTTCCGTTTTCCCAATCTGCAGGAGTTTCGCTATTTCATCAATCGACATTCCTTTATCCTGATAATAAAGAACCTTTTCTTGCGTTGTTTCAGGCTCCGCCATTTTAGGTGTCTGCTTCATTTGAGTGTAAGTAGAAGCAGCTAGCTGCTTAGAAACATAGGTTTTAGGAAGAGGTTGCTTTGTTTCATGATTACTTTGCGAATCTATAGTTCTCTTTGGAGATTGACTTTTTGCATCCCTATTCAGCTCAGCCAATAACCGATCATTTTCATCCTTCATCTCTGCTAAATAAGCACTAATGGAGTTTTCTAGATTGTTCATCATACTCTCTTGTTTTCTTTCAAAATCTTGGAACTTAGATAGCTTTGTATATAGCAATGCGATGAAATAGAAGCTGATTATTTGTAGGATAAATAAAAACACTAGCATGATGGTCATTATAAGCTGCTCCTATCCATTAAAATCTACAAAGTTCCCCTTAAAGGGATGCTTAGAGTTCTTTGGTTGTTGCTTTTTTTTGTTTCGTTGCTGCTGGCCATTTTGTTGCTTTCTAGGATCTGAATCCTTAAACTTCGAGGTTTCGCTTGATTGAAGAACCGTTTCTCGGTTTCGCTCTAGCTGTCTCTCCGTCGCTTCCTGTGCATGTGCCTGACTAATAGTGCTTTGCTGCTGCAACTGCTCAGCTACCTTCCCTGCATCAAATGTTTTGGGAATGGCGATTTGTAATTCTACTCCTTTTAAGCTCATACTTCCGCCTCCTAAGAATTCAGCATTTCTGAAGCTAATAATTTTCGCAGCTTAAACAGTGCCTTGGAGTGAATTTGAGAAATTCGAGAAGTAGATAAGCCAAGCATTTCTCCAATTACGGTAAGTGTTAGCTCCTCCGTATAAAACAAACTTAGAACTAACTGCTCTTTTTCGTTTAAATGTTGGATCTGTTCAGCTAAATCGTGCAGGAGCTCTCGCTTCACTAGATGCTGCTCAGGTGTTCTCTGATTATCATCTCGGATAACAAAGGATTTACTATCAGTCTCTTCATTATCCTGTAGCTGCTCGTCCATCGATAAGACGTTTGAAAAGAAGTTTTCTTGTACAGTTTGATAGACATCCTCTACCGGCATTTGAGTATATTCCGCTATTTCCTCTGGAGTTGCATGTCTCATCAGTTTTTGCTCTAGCGCTTCAATTTTTCCTTCTAATCGTTTTGCTTTCTCTCTCGATGACCTTGGCAGCCAGTCCTCTTTTCTTAAACCATCTATAATTGCTCCTCTAACCCGAAAAGAGGCATACGTATCAAATTTTAAGTCTCTCGATTGATCAAACTTATTTAGCGCATCAAAGAGCCCCATCATCCCTAAGCTTTTTAGCTCTTCTCTTGAAATGCTTTGTGGAATGCTAGCACCGATACGTTGGACATGATAAGTAACAAGGGGAGTGTATTTTCTCAGAAGCAAATCTCCAGCTTGAGGGTCCTTGCTTTCACTCCATTTTTTCCACAAGAGCTGCTCTTCTGCCGAATGTTGTTTTGACACAATTATCCTCCTTTCGCATTTTCCTGGTTTTCCCCATAACTTGGGGTTGATTTCCGTTCTGGCTAGACGCTTTCCTGGGGGCGCGGCTTCGGGACAACAGGATGTTGTTCAGGAAAACGTTGGCACACGATGTGCCGTTCTTAGTTTTCCATCTTGTTTCGGATGCTTCCGAAACAATTGGATTTTCCGCACGGGTGCTCCTGTCGCAGAAGATATTTGCTCCTGTCGCTTCGCTTTCGTCGCAAATAAATTCGCTAATCCCCTAGGAGTCGCCAGCCGACACTTCAATCAAACATTTCTTATAGATCATCCCCAGCTTTTGGTGATAAACTATTTTTCTTACTCGATATCATTATTATACCAATTTATATACGAAAAAGGGAGGTCGAACGCGGCGACTCTCCCTTCCTCTGCTACTCGTTCAACATATTTTTAATAGCTTTCGCATATTCTTCTGATGTTATTTCCTCATTAACTGGGTTACTCTGCATCTTTTCTCCTGCTTGTTCTGTAGTTTCATTTTTATCCTCTAGAATAAAAGATAGAATTCCTCTTACCAAAAAGGTAAGAAAAAAGACAACAATGGCAACAACAAAGGCAGTCGTAAGTATTCCTAGACCGGCAGTAAATGGGTAACAGCTAAGAAAATAAATAGTAAAAGCGAATAAAGCCGCCCAAAAATTAGAAAGTATTGAACCTACCATGTTATATTTCTCTCACTCCCTGATTGACAGTTCGTATATGTAAGAATCCCTTTGCAGGGTCGAATTCAATCGTTCGCCCGCTATTTCCCCCCGTGTCCTCCGCGATTAGAGGGATGGAATGTATTTTAAGTTGCACTTTTACCGCTTCTACATTCCTTGGACCAATTCTCATCGTCTCACTGCTGGAGGAAAAGGAAAACATTTGAGCGCCTCCAGCAATCTTCGCCTTTAAGCGAATAGGAATAACACCTTTTTGCTTTAATAAATCAATAAGTGCAGGAATTCCTGTATCCGCAAACTTTGCATGATTCAAGTTTTCCGTTCTTCCAAGACTGGATTCAGGCAACATTACGTGAACCATTCCGGCAATTTTTAGTCTTTCCTCATACAACACTACACCAACACAAGATCCAAGTCCGGAGGTTCTGATGGTATCAGGGGCTTGGATCACTTTCATGTCCGCTATCCCGACTTTTACCACTTGACCGGTAAGCTCTTGATTTCCCATGTTAATCGACTCCCAATGCCTGAAAGATTGTATGAAAGGAATCAGGCTCCGGCAGTAAGAAAAAGTGCCCTGTTACAGTTTCTCCAGTGAATGCCTCTTCATCACTTATTGTGGTATTGATGACGATAACAGAATCACTAACATGTGATATCTCCACCAGGCCAAAGCTGATGATGGCCCCTACCATGTCCACACTTAAAGCAGGGACAGTCGGAAAAATATGTAAGGAGGTAAAATCAGAGAGTGCTGAAAGATAGGAGCCAGAAAGAATATTACCTAGCTCCTGTAAAGCAGATGCTGCGATTTCCGAAACAGCACCTGTTTGAAAGTCAATCGTGTCGTCCTGTACTAGCTTTTGTATAAACCTGCTAGCCTGTTCGACAGGCAGGACAAAAAACATGCTTCCCTTTACATCTCCTTCAATACGTAGGTAGATACCCGCAACCACGCTCTCTGGCCCACCGGCTAGCTCCATCATATGATCAAACGATACCATTTCAACCTTTGGAACGTTCATCTCAATTCTCTTATTCAATAAAGTGGAAAGTGCAGTAGCGGCGTGGGCCGCACCAATATTGCCAATCTCCTTTAAAATGTCTAGATGCATGGAGGTAATGTTGTTCTCGTACATCTTATTCACCATTTCCATTCACATGCAAAATAGTGGGTAAATGTAAATGAATCAATAACCGTTTTTCTATTTTAGTTACACCAGCGATGAAGGCTTGTTCTACACCACCAACGACCTCAGGCTGTGGTTCAATCAATTCATCGGGTATATCTAACACATCGTTAGCAGCATCTACAATCAACCCAACATTCTTTTCCTCCGATGAGATGATGATAATTCGAGTTGCCTCTGTAATTTTACTTTTCTCTAAGCCTAGCAGTATTTTCAGATCAATGATTGGCGTTACCACCCCTCGGAGATTGACAACTCCCATTACATGGGAAGGTGTGTTTGGAACTCTGGTGATGTCCATCATTTTTTCGATCCCCTGCACTTGGCTTACCGGAACAACGTACTCATTATCTGCTAGCTGGAAAACAACAAACTTCTTACTTTCTGTACTTGTAGTCTGTGTCATGCTTTATACCTCCTCTCTACTTAATTAATGCGTTACAGTCGATAATAAGTGCCACTTTTCCGTTACCTAAAATCGTTGCTCCAGATATAGCAAAGACACTGGATAAGTAACCACCGAGTGATTTTAAAACGACCTCTTGCTGACCAATAAAGGAGTCTACCACCAAACCAGCCATCTTATCTCCTTTTCGAACTAACACGACAGAGAGGAATTGATCCTCCTCCTTGGCATTTGGTACTTCTAATACCTCCTCCAAATAGACTAGTGGCACTACCTTCCCTCTAAAATCTATTACCTTCTGATTATGTCCATTTAAGATATCAGATTTACGTATAATTGCGGTTTCAATAATAGAAGACAATGGAACAGCATAAATTTCCTCTCCAATTTCCACGAGCATGACAGAAATAATGGATAGAGTTAATGGCAGCTGAATAGAGAATAGCGAGCCTTTTCCTTCTGTGGAGGAAATGTCCATCGTACCACCAAGAGATTCAATGGTAGTCTTTACCACATCTAGCCCTACTCCTCGGCCAGAAACATCTGAAATAACCTCAGCAGTAGAGAACCCGGAGGACATGATCAGCTCTGCTACTTGTTTGTCCGATAACGACGCCGCCGTATCCGCTTTGATGATATTTTTGGCAATGGCTTTTTTTAATACTCTCTCCCTATTAATCCCAGCTCCGTCATCTTCAATTTCAATGAAGACATGATTGCCACTATGATAAGCTCTTAAGACAACCGTTCCTTCTTCTGGTTTTCCATTTGCCTTCCGAACCTCTGGGCTTTCAATACCATGATCTAAGGAGTTACGAATTAAGTGGACAAGCGGGTCGCCAATTTCATCAATCACTGTGCGATCTAGCTCTGTCTCTGCCCCAATAATCTGCAGGTTAATTTTTTTATTCAAATCACGGGCAAGCTGTCGAACCATTTTAGGGAATCGATTAAACACAGTATCTACTGGTACCATTCGCATGTTTAAAATAATGTTTTGTAGATCACCAGTGATTCTTGCCATTCTTTCTACCGTTTCATCTAACTCACTATCCTTTAGGTTGTTGGATATAGATTGTAGACGACCTCTGTCGATGACTAATTCCTCAAATAAATTCATAAGGATATCTAAGCGTTCAATATTCACTCGGATTGTTTTACTTGCTGCCGCCGAAACAGTCCTAGAAGAGGATCTATCTTCCTTTTTCACCACATTCTGATCTGCTTCCACTGCCTGTGCATCTTGTTGTTCTATTTCTTTCTTCAATAATTCCTCGTTTTGACGAAGCTTCAGCTGATCCAAGGTCACCTCTAATACGAACACCTCTGTTACTTCCGAAACTTTTAACAGCTTTTGCTGCAGGTTCTCCTTCGTTTCTGTTGTAACGAAGGCTACAAAGAATTGATTGTCAAAGTCCTCATTCTCGAGCCTTTCAACCGGCGGAGAAGATTTGATGACCTCTCCCATTTTTTCTAGCAGCTCGAATACCATGTAAACCCGAGCAGCCTTAAGTAGGCAATCATCTCGAAGCGTCACGGCTATTTCATATGTATAGAAGCTTTGCTCACCTGATTGTTGTATGACCGTCAACTCATAATCGTCGTAGGTTAACCAATTAGAGACTATGTTGCTTTTCGCAGGTGCTTCTTCCACGATAGTAGCTGCTGCTGGCACTGCTTCTCCGCTCTCGATTAGATGCAGCTGTTTAACTGTTTCCTCCACATCTAGCTTGCCGTCCCCACCGCCTGCAATGTCCAAAACCATTTCCTCCAGCTGATCCACTGCCACAAATACGACATCTAACAGCTCCGTTGTAACCTCTAATCGCAAGTTCCTTATTTCATCTAAGACGTTCTCGAGTTTATGAGTTAGGTTTGCAATATCCTCATAGCCCATCGTCGCGGACATTCCCTTTAGGGTATGTGCAGAACGAAAAATTTCATTCACGATGGAAATATCTGCCGGATTTTTTTCTAGTTCTAATAAATTCTCATTACACGCTTGCAAATGCTCTTTACTCTCATCAATGAACATCTCTAAATATTGATTTGTATCCATTTTGACACCCCTTCAAGGCAAATATTGAATAATTGAATTTGCGATTCTTTCTAAATCTACTACTTCATTTACTAGCTGCGTTTCTACTGCCGCCTTGGGCATTCCGTAAACGATTGCAGTATTTGCGGACTCTGCTATTGCAACAACGTTACCGTGCTCGTTTAATTGGACAAGGCCCTTGGAGCCGTCAGAGCCCATCCCCGTCATGATGACAGCAATTTTATTAAAGTCATGAAGCTTACTAACATTCTCAAATAACACATCTACTGATGGGCGATGTCCACCACGAGGAGGTTCCTGGTTATCAAGCTCGATAGTGAAGGTAGGACCCATCTTTCGAACTTTCATATGGTAGCCACCTGGTGCAATATATACATGCCCGTCGGATAAAATGTCCCCTTGCTCTGCTTCCTTAACCTCCATATCAGACAGCTGATTTAGTCTGGTTGCCAACGATTTCGTAAAGCCTGCCGGCATATGTTGGACAATTAAAATAGGTGCTTGGATAGTGCTTGGAAGTCTACACAGAACCTCTTGAAGAGCCCTGGGACCCCCTGTAGAAGTTCCAATCAGTACGAGCTTCTTGCTACTTTTATTCCACCCACTAGATTTGATTGGATTTGGAAGTGTAGGCTTCTCTGTTGGTTTCGAAAGCGATACCGGTTTCTTCACCTTTTGAATGGATACATTCGCCGCGTGAATCACTTTTTCCACTAGCTCATCTTTTATTTTTTCCAAATCAAGCGAAATGGTCCCACTCGGCTTTGCCACGAAGTCTATTGCACCAACTTCTATAGCCCTAAGCGTATTTTCTGTCCCCCTGCTAGTCGTACTGGAAAGCATGACCACAGGGACTGGAGTGATGGCCATAATTTGACGTACTGCCTCAATCCCATCCATCTCTGGCATTTCAACATCCATCGTCACTACATCTGGTTTCCATAGCTTGATCTTTTGGATTGCGTCCCTTCCATTTCTGGCGATACCTACAACCTCTACCAGGTCATTTCCTTTAAAAAAATCACCGATAAGCTTTCGCATAAATGCGGAGTCATCTACTATTAATAGCTTTTTCTTCCTAGCATTCAATGTTCTCACGACCTTCCAAATAAGCTTCTTAACCGTGTGATAAATTTGCTTTGCTTTGGATACTCTTCTTCCATTTGAACATCGGTGAATTTGCTGACTATTCCATTTAGCGCTTTTGTTATCTCTGCATGTGGAAAAGCAATAGAAAATGGTACCTGCTGCTGGACAGCTTTTCTCACGTGTGAATCCTCTGGCAAAGAGCCGAGAATGGTAATCTCTTTTGATAAGAATCTTTCCATCGCAAGCTGCAGTCTAGCCACTGTTTCTCTTCCCTCTTCCTTCGAGAAAGCCCGATTACAAAGTAAGTAGAAATGTTTATCTGCATCTTTATGGTAGATAAATTTCATCATCGAATAGGCATCTGTGATTGAAGTAGGTTCGGCAGTTGTTAATACGATGATGTCATCCACTGCTACTAGCAAATCTAATGTTTGAGGGGTAGCACCTGCCCCCATGTCAAATAAAATATAGTCATAGTTTCGTTGAAGGTATTCAAAGGCTTCGATCAACCGATGGAACATATCCTCTGTCCAATCCATTACACCATTTAAACCAGACCCTCCAGAAATATATTGGAGATGATTCGGTCCCTCATACATCACTTGCTCTAAAGAACACATTCCCACCAAATAATCCCTTAAGTTTTTAGGAGCTGTTTTCCCTAGAAGGATGTGGATATTTCCCATTCCAATATCCATGTCGATTAATACTACTTTTTTTCCGAGGCTACTAAGGGTTGTAGTGAAGTTTGTAGAAAAGTTACTTTTCCCTACGCCCCCTTTTCCACTGACAACTGCAATAGAACGACCAAGTCTGCTTTCATTACGAAGCATGCGTAATCTTAATTCTTCCGCTTGATCTCTCATGATTGCAGCCCCTTCAACAACATATCTATTACTTTTTTAGGGGTTCCATCCCCAATATCCTCCGGGACTTCTTGACCATCTGTATAGTAAGCAAGTCCTTTCTTATATTTAACCATTAAATTGATTAGGGAGCCAACAGAATTTGTTTCATCTAGTTTTGTAAAAATCAGCTTTTCAATTGGAAAATGCTGAAATTGCTTGATAATACTCTCCATATCTCTTTCTTTAGAGGTGGAGGACAGCACTAAAAAGGTTTCCGAATCATGCTTAACATCTACGAGAGACTCAAGGTCCTCCACAAATTTTTGTTCCTTATAATTACGGCCAGCAGTATCGACAAAGACAATGTCCAAATGTGCGAACTTTTCAGTTGCTGCTTTCAGGTCAGCTTCGTTGTAAATGATTTCGATTGGAGCTTGTAGAAGACCGGCATAAGTTTTAAGCTGTTCGATGGCCGCGATACGATAAGTATCCGTAGTGATAAAGCCAATCTTTTTCTTTTTCTCTAATACAGCTCTAGCCGCTATTTTGGCTATAGTGGTCGTCTTCCCTACACCGGTCGGACCTAGAACGTTAATATATTTCTTTTGATACGTAATGCCACCGAAGGAAAGATCTGCGAGCTGCTGAAGTAAGATTCTTTCTACTCCAGCTGCAAGCTCCTGAAAAGAGAGCTCTTGCTTTTTGGAAAGCACAAAAAGCTCATCACTAACTGTTGTGATAAGCTCTTCTGCTAACTCCTGCTCCTTCAAGTAATGAATAAGGTTCTTCATTTCCTGTGGATACTGCTGTTCAAAAGAGGGTCTTTGAATGGATTTAAGCATAATTTTAAGATCTTCCAGCTCTTTTTTTATTTCCAAAGAGCCATCCGATGTTTGCTGTGGGGGGGAAGGTAATGGCTCCCCAGAAGGCTTATAAAAATCCTGCTGTGTATCCATCCCAGCTACCACTTCAATTGACTTTTTCTTAAACATGCCTAAAAACCCTTTGGAATAAATAGCCTTTTGACTCATTATAATGGCGTCGTCTCCAAGTTCCTTACGGATTAGCTTCATCGCCTCCGGAAGGCTAGCAGCTACAAATTTTTTCATTTTCAATCTACATTCACCACCCCAACGCTTTGTACTTCAATGGAATTTTCCAATTCATTGTAGGAGAGAATTGGAACCTGTGGAAAATATCTCTCCGTCATTTGCCTGATATACATCCGAACTGCTGGAGAGCATAGAACAATTGGAGACTGCTCCATGAGAGACACTCGCTCTATTTCTCTAGCCATTGATTCTAAGATTACTTGAGAATCATTTGGGTCAATGGACAAGTAATTTCCGTGCTCTGTTTGCTGGATACTGTCTGCAACTAATTTTTCAACGCGACCTGATACAGTTAACACCTTTAAAACAGAGCCATTGATTGCATATTGTGTTGTAATCTGCTTTGCAAGTGACTGTCTAGTATATTCTGTTAATACATCTACGTCGGAAGTCAGCTTCGAGTAATCTGCCAATGTTTCAAATATAATAGGTAGATTTCGAATAGATACACGCTCCCTTAACAGATTGCCGAGTACCTTTTGAATCTCTCCAATTGATAGAGGCGTCGGTGTCAGCTCATCCACAAGGATAGGGGAGCTTTCTCGAATATGATCTATCAGCTGCTTCGTTTCTTGTCTTCCCAGTAAATCGTGTGCATTATTTCGAATAATTTCAGTCATATGGGTCGATACAACACTAGGAGGATCTACCACTGTGTATCCTAGTATTTCTGCATCCTCTTTGACAGATTCCGTTATCCACTTCGCAGGAAGCCCGAAGGAAGGCTCAATGGTATCAATTCCTTCAATCGTATCATCATCGCCAGGGCTCATCGCTAGATAATGATCAAGCAGCAGCTCTCCCCTTGCCATTTCATTGCCTTTTATCTTAATGCGGTACTCATTTGGCTGTAGCTGAATATTATCTCTAATTCGAACGACCGGGATGACAATTCCCAGCTCCAATGCAAGCTGTCTTCGAATCATTACTACTCTATCCAGCAAATCTCCGCCTTGTGCTGTATCCACTAACGGAATTAATCCATAGCCAAACTCAAATTCTATCGGATCTACATTTAATAAATTAATCACATTTTCAGGACTCTTCATGTTGTCTGTTGCAGCCTCTTCTTCAAACTCTTCCAGCTCTATAGGATCCTGCTTACTGTTTTTGCCCATCATATAAGCCCCTACCGCTAAAGCGATAGCTATCGGGAAAGTAAGGATTATACCGATTGGAGTAACGACACCTAAAAGAGCAATCGTAACAGCACCTACGTACAATAATTTCGGTTGCGAAAGAAGCTGTCCAGTAATATCACTACCTAGGTTTCCTTCTGACGCAGCTCTTGTTACTACGATACCCGTTGCAGTAGAAATTAAAAGTGCTGGTATTTGAGATACCAAGCCATCTCCTACAGTCAACGTAGAGAATTGCACAGCAGCTTCGGCAAATGGCATGCCCATTTGGACAACACCAATGATCATTCCAGCGATAAGATTGATCAGCACCATAATAATACCGGCGATTGCATCTCCTTTTACGAACTTTGTCGCCCCATCCATCGCACCATAGAAATCGGCTTCTCTACTTACTTTCTCTCGTCGCTCTCTAGCTTCTCGCTCCGAAATCATTCCGGCGTTCAAGTCAGCGTCTATACTCATTTGTTTCCCTGGCATTGCATCTAATGTAAATCGTGCAGCTACCTCAGAAACACGCTCTGAACCTTTTGTAATAACTAGAAACTGGATAATAACTAAAATCGCAAATACTACTAAACCTACTACGATATTGCCACCGGTTACGAATGTACCAAATGTCTCTACAACTTTTCCCGCATCTCCTTCCGAAAGAATTGCACGAGTAGTAGAAACATTTAATCCTAAACGAAACAAGGTAACGATTAGTAACAAAGGTGGAAACACAGAAAACTCAAGCGCTTCCTTCATATTCATTGCCGTCATAAGAATGAGCAGCGCAATGGTAATATTGACAATAATTAAGAAGCTCAATAACCAATGTGGAAGTGGGATAACCAGCATTGCCACTATAGATATGACACCAGCTAAAACAGCTATATCGCGGATTTGCATTACCTTCCACCTCTATCTTTTTCATTAAATTTTTTGTTTAATTCGATACACATACGCTAAAACCTCTGCTACTGCCTTAAAGAATTCATCAGGAATTCTTTGGCCAATCTCTACTTGATCATACATCGCCCTAGCCAAAGGTCGGTTTTCTACCATGACCACATCATGCTCTTTTGCAATCATCTTAATCTTCTGAGCCACAAAATCCGCTCCCTTTGCTACCACAATGGGAGCGTCCATTGAGTTATCATCATACTTTAAGGCAATTGCAAAGTGAGTGGGATTGGTGATGACAACATCTGCATTTGGGATTTCCTGCATCATCCGTCTCATCGCCATTTCTCGTTGTCGCTGCCTTATACGAGATTTGATTATCGGATCCCCTTCGGTATTTTTGTGTTCATCCTTTATATCCTGCTTGGACATCTTTAGATTTTTTTCATAGTCATATCTTTGATAAAAATAATCAAGGACTGAGATTAACAAAAGAACAAAAGAAGCAGCTATCCCCATCATCCCTGTTAACCAACCAACTGTAGATAGGATATCCCAAGGAGTTTTAAAGGAAAGAGACAAAACCTGTTCTAGATTCATCCAAATAATAAGGGCTGTAACAGAGCCTATAAAGGCTATTTTCAAAATAGATTTTAAAAGCTCTATTATAGCCCTCATAGAAAATATGCGTTTTAATCCTTTTATTGGATCAATCTTTTTCAAATCCAATTTAAGCGGCTCTGTTGTAAATAAAAGACCAAATTGAAAGAAATTAGCTGCGATCGCTGCAATGACTGCCACCGCCATAATAGGTAACAAAATAACTGCAATTTCCATTAGTAAATCTTTATAAATCTCAATGGTGGTATCAATTGTCAACGAATCCATTAGCATGTAACTATTAAATGTTATATCGAAGAAAGAGAAGATCTCTGAGCGCAAAAAGCCGCTAAAGAAAAAGAGAAACAAAAAAACAGCTAGTAGCACAAAAGCACTTGTTACATCCTGGCTCTTTAAGACCTGCCCTTTCTTTCGAGAATCGAGTCTCTTCTTAGGCGTAGCTTTTTCTGTTTTTTCTCCGGCAAAATACTGTAAATCTAATCGGAGCAACTCCAAATTAGCCACCACCTAAAATTATCATTAAATCTCGCATGCTAAACATCATAATCTCAAACATTTTCTGCATAACAGCTATCAGCACGCCCATCATCACCAACAAAACGATGAAGCTCACACCGATTTTTATAGGAAATCCGACTACGAAGATATTTAGCTGAGGCACCGTTCTGGCTGTAATACCAAGTGCAATATCCACTAGAAAAAGAGTTGCAACGATTGGAATAGACATTTGAAAGGCAACTGCAAATATTCCGGCAAATGTTTTTGCAATAAACTCTGCATAATTGCCTCCAAACGCTGGCCATCCTGCATCCAATGGCATGAATTGATAGCTATAAAATATTCCATCGAGGAGCAGATGATGGCCATTTATTGCTAATAGCAAAAGTAAAGCAATCGTATTAAAGAATTGTCCGACTAAGGGACTCTGTGCTCCAGTCTGTGGGTCAATCACATTGGCAATCGCAAAACCCATTTGAAAATCAATAAATCCACCAGCGATTTGAATCGCCGACATAATGATAAAAGCAAGTAGACCAATCAGTAATCCAACCAGTACCTCTTTTATGATAAGCATCATGTAATCACCATTAATCTCAAATGGTGGATGATCGAAGCTATAATACATCATCCAAGATAGAAGCACCGCAAACGCAATACGATGATTTGCCGGTATTGTTCTATGAGAGAATAAAGGAAGCGTTACAAAGAATGCTGATACTCTGGCGATAATTAATAACAAAACAGTAAAATTAGGTAATATTTCTTCCATACTGATCAACCTATGTATCTAACTAAATTTTCGAAGATGTCTGCAGCATACGTTGTTACTTGAGAAAGCATCCAAGGGCCAAAAAATACGATTGCCACTAATACAGCCACAATCTTTGGAACAAAGGCAAGCGTTTGCTCTTGAATTTGGGTGGTTGCTTGAAAAATACTCACGATAAGACCTGTAACCAATGCAACTAAAAGTAAAGGACCTGAAGCTAGTAGAATAATCCAGATAGCTCTCTCTGCAATTGCAATTACCATTTCACTATTCATAACAATCAGCTCCTAAAAACTTTGTAGAAGGGATTTCATCACGAGATACCAGCCATCCACTAGTACAAATAAAAGAATTTTAAATGGCAAGGAGATCATTACCGGTGGTAACATCATCATCCCCATAGACATAAGCACACTTGCAACAATCATATCTATTACTAAAAAAGGAATAAAAATCATAAATCCAATTTGAAACGCGGTTTTTATCTCACTTAGAGCAAAGGCTGGAACCAATGTAGTTAGAGGAATATCCTCAATTGTTTCCGGTCTTTCCGATTCGGTATATCGTAAAAATAACTCCAAATCCTTTTGACGAGTATGCTCACTCATAAACTCCTTAAACGGTCCACTCGCTCTGGAGTAGGCCTCCTCCAACGTTATGTCCTCATTAAACAGAGGTGTTAACGCTGTCTCATTTACTTCCTGTAATGTCGGAGCCATGATAAAGAATGTTAAAAATAAAGCTAATCCTACTAACACCTGGTTAGGTGGCATTTGGTTCGTTGCAAGCGCAGTCCGTACGAAGGATAAGACAATGATAATCCGTGCAAAGGAAGTCATTAAAATAAGAATACTTGGTGCCAAAGATAAAACCGTCAGCAACAGCATTAATTTGATGGATGTGGAGACATTAGATGGATCACTGTCCGAGAAAAATTGGACGAAATCATTCATGGTCATTACGCTCCTTTGCTTTCCAATCCTTTAATACGTTACTGCGGTCTTGTTTAACCTCTTGCAGTCTTTTTTGCAAGGTATCCTGAAAAGAGGAAGAAGGCTGAGTGGAGGTTGAATCCTTCCTAGCTCTAGCACGCTGAAAAATTTCCACCAAATAAGGAACTGCCTTACCACTCACGGTTGTTTCCTCATACATGGTCGTTAATTCTTCTATTTCCTTTGGATTTGTGATTTCTTTCAATAAGGTGATGTTTTCCCCAATACCAACAACATATAAGGAGTTGCCTATTTGCATAAGCTGAATAGACTTACCTTGCCCTACTCCCATACCTCCGAGATTTTGGACAAGACGGTTTTGCTGGAACGTTCTATTTTTACTGTTTAAAAAACGTAGGACAGCAAATAACAGTCCAATCACCAATAAAAGAGCAAAAATCATCTTTATATAGTCCCAAGCAGTGACAGAAACGCCTTCAGAACCGCTTAATGGCTCCTCATCCAGCGGTGGAACTCCTTCTGCCTCTGCTTCAGAATCTTGTGTACTTCCATCTTGCTCTGTTTCTTCTTCCGAAGGTTCATCGCTTGGCTTGTAATTATCCTTTACCCATTCGTGTTGGTTCACCGCTGCATTCGCCTCTATCGGATTTGGTAGAAACAAAATACATGTAATAAAACAACAAAGTAAAAGGGAATAATATTTCATTTCTATTACCCTATCGCTTTGGAGATAGCTTCAATTACTCGATCAGCTTGGAATGGTTTCACAATAAAGTCTTTGGCTCCAGCTTGAATTGCATCAATAACCATTGCTTGCTGCCCCATAGCTGAACACATAATGACAGTTGCAGCAGGATCCTTTTCTTTAATCTTTTTAAGTGCATCGATGCCATCCATCTCGGGCATTGTTATATCCATTGTTACTAAATCCGGCTTAAGCTCTGTATATTTTTCTACAGCTTGTATACCATCTGCTGCTTCTCCTACAACCTCGAAGCCATTTTTCGTTAGAATATCCTTAATCATCATTCTCATAAATGCTGCATCATCCACAATTAGTATTCTCTTTGACATTTTTCCTTGTCCTCCATTGCTTATCTTAAATTATGAATTCGCTCTGCTTGGCTTAATATTTCTGTAATACGCACTCCGAAATTCTCGTCAATTACCACTACTTCACCTTTAGCAATCTGACGGTGGTTCACTAATATATCAACGGGTTCGCCAGCAAGTTTATCCAATTCTATAATCGAGCCACTTGTCAGCTCTAAAATGTCTTTCACGGTTCTTTTCGTACGTCCTAATTCTACTGTCACACTAAGCGGTATATCGAGGAGTAAATTTAAATTTCTCGATTCATTCTGTGACAAATGAGGAGCTTCAAAGCTAGTAAACTGAGCCTGCTGAACCTCTACTTGCGCCTTAGAAGGTTTTGGCTGACTAATTGGCATAGAAGACATTTCCTGCACATCCTCTTGATAAGTCTTTTTAGTTACTGAAATAGGAGCTTCTTGAATTTTTTCCTCTACCACGGTAGCTGCTGCCTCAGATTCGCCTTGCTCTCCAATCAGAGATTTTACTAACTCTAATCCGAAGTCCAGCGGTAAGAGCTGCATGATATTGGAATCTATTAAACCTCCTACTCTTAGGCGGAAGGAAATTTTTATTAACAGCTCTTTACTTGGTATAGCCTCTACTCCTTCACCCTCAAGCAAATTCATTAAATCTATCGTTGGTGGCGAGATATCGACCTTTTTATTAAAAACTGTAGACATAGAGGTTGCTGCAGAGCCCATCATTTGGTTCATGGCCTCTTGTACAGCACTCAACTGTATCTCACCTAAATCTGAACTCGGATCAGTGCCGTCCCCACCAAGCATCAAGTCAGCGATAATCGCTGCATCGGATTGCTTGATCACTAAAAGATTAGAGCCAATCAAGCCGGCTGTATATTGAACTTGAACAGCCACATAAGGATGTGGGAATTCCTCCTTCAACTTACTTTGGTTAATCATACTTAAATTAGGAGTAGTTATATCTACTTTTTGCCCGAGTAACGCTGATAAAGCGGTAGCGGAGCTTCCAAAAGAAATATTCCCAATTTCTCCGAGTGTATCCTGTGCAAAGGAATCTAAATAATCCTCGATTCTCGTTTCCGTATTTTTATCTTCTCCAACTGTACCTCTTAGGAGAGCCTCAATTTCTTCTTGAGAGAGCATATCATCACTCATCATCATCCTCTCCTCCTTTCAAAGTCTCAATAATTTGAACTGCCATCCGTTTTTTTAGCTTTCCAGGCTGCGCACTAAATTTAGGAACATCGCCAACCTTTATAGTCAACGGTTCCTCTATTTTTGTTTGAAGCTGGATGACATCACCCAACTGCAAGAAAAGTAAATCCTCCATTGTAATATCTGTTTTGCCAAGCTCCGCAACAACTGGTAATTCTGCAGACTTTACTTGCTTTTTTAGAATCTGTAATTGCTGCTCAGAAACCTCTTTCTTGTTTGATTGCATCCAATATCTCACGGAGAGATTAGGTACAATCGGCTCTAGCACAACATGTGGTATACAAATGTTTATCATTCCACTCGTTTCTCCAATAACCGTGTTGAAAGAAATAACAACAACTGTTTCATTCGGTGAAATCATTTGGAGAAACTGAGGATTTACCTCTAGCTCTGTCAATATTGGATCTATATCCGCTATATTGGACCATGCTTCTCGTAAGTTATCAAAGGATCTTTCAAAAAGATTCGTCATGATTTTTGTCTCTATCTCTGTTAGATTATCTGTTTTTGAATAACTCTGCCCTTTTCCACCCATTAATAAATCTAACATAGAATAAGCAATGTTTGGGTTAATTTCCATTAATATATTTCCTTCAAGTGGCGGAACTTCAAAAACATTAATTAATGTCTTGTGCGGGATAGAGCGTATAAATTCTTCAAAGGGAATTTGGTCGACTGATACTACAGAGATTTGTACATATGTTCTCAGCTGAGCAGAGAAAAAAGTCGTTAACAGACGAGCAAAATTTTCATGGATACGCGTTAAGCTTCTTATTTGATCCTTTGAAAAACGAAGTGCTCTCTTAAAATCATACACACGCACTTTTTTTGCTTCTTGTTCGAATTTCATATCATCTGCTGTCATTTCTCCTGTGGAAAGAGCGCTTAACAACGCATCTATTTCTGATTGAGATAAAATATCTCCTGCCAATTTGCCCACCTCCATTTCACATAATGCGTATCCTACTGAATAATGTAGGATGTAATATAAACTTGCTGAATCTCTCCATTACTCATGAGCTCATTGATTTTCGTTTTGATGGAAGATTCAAATGCCAGCTTTCCTTCTTTTCCTTCTAAATCCTTCGGAGTCATTTCCGATAATTCCGTTATAATAATATTTTTCACTTGGAAATCTCTTTTTGCCAGCTCCTCTGCACTATCCTTACTATCTGTTTGAACCTTCAAAGAAAGTCGAATGAATTTATTACCTGATAAATTTGTAGTTATCTCAGGAATATCAATGGATGCCTCAATGATTTCATCGATAGTTGGCTCAGTACCCTCATTCCCTTTACTTAATTGGAAAAATGCGATAAGGAATATCACTCCTACTAGAGTAATAGAAACTAATATGATGAGTGTTATCGTTAGTAGTCTGTTATTGTTCTTCAAATTGAACACCTCTTACTTGGGGATTCGATAAAATATGTATAGCTTGATAAAACTGCAGAATCTTTTCGGCTACTTCTTCTCTGCTCTCTTTGGCTACATATTTATGACCGTTCGTTAGCGTTATCGTTGTATCTGGAAAAGATTCTACCGTCTCTATGTATAGAGCATTCAATGAAAATTCTTTACCATTTAATCTAGTTAAGTGAATCATATAAAAGGGCCGGGCACTAAGGAACGGCCCAACCCTCCCTTGCTAATAAAATTAATTATCGTTTTAGATTTACTAATTCCTCTAAAATTTGATCTGATGTTGTGATGATTCGTGTGTTAGCTTGGAATCCACGCTGAGCAACGATCATGTCTGTGAATTCCTCGGAAAGATCCACGTTGGACATTTCAAGGAAGCCTGATTGCACGGAACCAATTCCTTCTTTTAATGCAACTTGATTCATTGGATTACCTGAGTTCGATGATGCTTGATAATAGTTAGATCCAGTTTTTTCTAACCCGCCTGGATTAGCAAATTTAGTTAATACTAATTGTCCTGCCCATCTAAGAGTACCAGCAGCATCTACGAAAGTAATGGAACCGTCTTGTCCTACCCCCATACTTTGGGCATTTGTTGGTATACGGATAGGAGTATATGCTGGGGTTCCTCCTACAGCAGTTACTGGTATTACATCGGGCATCTCACCTGGCGTTCCTGAAAGATTTCCAGTTACAGCTGCAGCTGTAACGTCTGTGTTGGCTGGATATGTTGTCCCTACAGTTGTTGGATCTCCATCCCACCCTATACCAACACCAACTAGGAATTTACCATTTGAATCTACTAAATAGCCATTGTTATCCATATAAAAATTCCCTGCTCTTGTAAAAGATGGATTAGTAAATGTTCCTGCTCCTGTTGTTGGATCTACATCATTATTCCCGTCAGCAACTTGGAAAAAACCATCTCCTGAGATCGCTAAATCCAATGTATTACCAGTGGATTGTAAAGAACCACCCGCATGAATAGTATCGATTGCAGATAATTGAGCTCCTAGACCTACTTGCTTCCCATTAACTCCCCCGCGAGTTAATGTAGCTGCAGATGCTGCAGCAGTTGTTTGTGATACTAAATCTTTAAAAACAGTACGACCTTTTTTAAAACCATACGTATTAACGTTTGAAATGTTATTCCCAATTACATCTAACTTTGTTTGGAAGTTTTTTAAACCTGAAATACCTGAATACATTGAGCGAATCATTCTTATTTCTCCCTTCTATTTTCGTGCTGCTTCTATCATTCCACAGCACATAGCATCCTTTAAAGGTCCTGCTATCCCAGCACAATGGTGCCGTCTATATTTGTGAATAATTGATTTGTTGCTTCCCTGCGATCCATGGCCGTAATCACCGTCGAATTCTTCACACTGACAATTAATGCCACCTGATCCATTAACACCAATGAATCATTCACACCCTTTTTGCGCGCTTCCGACACCTTATCACTTACAAGTCGCCAATCTGCATCTGTCAGATGAATATTACGTTCTGCCAGTCTAGCGCTTGCATGCTTGCTAATCTTTAGCTGTGTGTTTTCCTGCGCATCTTGTAGATGCTGTAAAAACGATTGCCTTGGCGTAGTTACTTGTTTCGCCTGAATAGGCTGGCGTATTACCGGTTGCAATGGGACGCGATTAATCATCATTTTGTCCATTGACCAAACCTCGTTCTATTTAATGGATGTTATTTGCTCTGTACTTACAGCAGTCCCATCTGAAAGGTTATATACTATTTTCCCTTCCTTTTTAGAGACAGATTCAACTGTACCACTTCCTACTATTTCACCAGCTTTAAATTCTATTAACCTGCCAATCATCATGCTAGCTTCTACTAAGCTGTTAGAGGACGAACCGGCTGTTAGTACTTCAGATATATTTCCTGGTGAGATTACTTTTCCATCAGCTAGCGTAAATTCTGCTCTGCCTTCCACAAACTTAACAGCTACAATGGAACCCGTTCCTTCTTGGATAATAAAGTCGCCTTTATCATCTTTCTTGTCCGTGATTTCATGCCATTTAATTTCTTTTCCAACAAAATTGCTATATTGAATCAGCTGTGTTTGGTTTTGAGCCTCGGCATATTTTTCAAATGCCTTTGTCATATTTGTCATTTGCTCTAGCGAAGAAAACTGTGCCATTTGGGAAATAAACTCTGTATCCTCCATCGGACTGGTTGGATCCTGATTCTGAAGCTGAGTCATGAGTATTTTTAAAAACTCATCTTTCCCTAATGTCCCGTTACCTGTAGTTCTTGTAGACTTTTGCTGTTGAGACAAGTACATATTGCTTGTTATTGGTTGAAAATTAGTCATTCGTTATACCTCCAATCCATCTAGTAAATCTTGGAATGATAGTGGAACCTCTTCCTTATTATCCTGTTTTTCTTGTTCCTGTGATTGCTGCTGTTGCTTAAAGGATCCATCGAAACTCTGCTGACGATCTTGACGAGCAGTATCCTGAAGAGCCAAACTGACCTCAAGCTTTTCAACCTGAATATTTTGACTAAGCAAACCATTTCGAAGCTGCGAAGCATTGGTATCAAGCAATTCTTTACCGAGTGGCGTGCTAGCAAGCATTTTTGCAGTCAGCATCCCGTCCTTCTGGATTAGTTCAATGCGCACTGTTCCAAGTTGCTCTGGATATAACTTTAGTACTAAACGATTAGCTCCACCAGACTGACCAAATTGCACTCTATTCATGATTTTTTGAAGCTCTTTTGCCAATTCCTCTGATTGAGCAGGCTTATTGAACGGCAGAACAATCGTGCCTGTCTCTACCTTCGGCTGTGTAAGATTAGGTAGCTGCCCTTGAGTTGCCATTGTTTCCTTCGCCTCTACCACTGTATCCGAAGTGATTGGCTGGGAAAGGATTTTTGTGAAATGCAGATTCGAGTTAATTGCTTTCATTGATTGATACGCTGGAAAACCCTCTGTCTTTCCTGAGTTTGCTAACCCTTCCTTAATAGAACCTAATAATTGGCTTATATCAAATAAAACGGATTCTTGCTTTAAGGTTAAGTCAGATTTTTTGCCTATCATTTCTACCATCTTTAGTTGCCCAACCAGTTGAATAGCCAAATCTTTCTTTGGCTGCCCTGATTGAACAGAAGTTAAAATAGCCTCCCTTATTGCTGGATCCTGCATTAGCAATCCTTCTATAAAGCCCCACATATCTGTTTCTTTCTCTAGAGATTTTTCCCCGACTAAATCAGTGAAGAGTGCGTGTAGCTCGTCCTGACTTACAGGCTCTCCGACCATTTCTTCTATCTCCTCTAATGACGTTAGATTTAATAGCGCAAGAAGATCTTCCATTCCTGAAGCTTGTTCTGTAAGGGATTCGGAAGCTGGATTTGTTAGCATCTGACCAAACACTTGACCAAACACTTGACCAAACGCTTGCATGTTACCGGGCTGTTTCGTGAGTTGGATGGAAGCCATTTTCGGCATAACCGGTGTAATATTCATTTTTTTCACCTCCCTTCAAGTATTCTGTTTATTACTGAGACATTAACTCTATATATTTCGCCGCATCTTCTGGAGACATTTTTTCGTATATTTTCGCTACCGTCTCTGGATTTAAGGAAGTCAAAATTCGAAGAGCTTCTGCATCGCTCATTTTTGTAATGACTGGTGCTGCAGTTTTTGCAGACATGTTTTCAAAGGTTGTCACCACTTCTGCAAATTCTCTCTTTGCACCTTCCTTTTGTCTTTGCAAACTTTCGATTTCATCAAGCAATCTCTCTTGCTCTAACAAAAGTTCTTCTTTCGATTGCTCTGACTGTTCCATTTGACGCTGAAGCTGGTCGATTTGTACTTCTTTCTCTTGAATATCGGACTGCAATGACACTACTCGTTGCTCAAGCCGTTCATTTTTTATCTCCTCTTTAGCTGTCCCATCTTCGTTAAGACTAGTTAGCTCCTTCGCCTTTTCGAAAATATTTACATTGGTAAGTTGAGCAAAGCCTAACAGGAGAGCTAAAGCAAATAAGAAAGGGATAAAAAAGAAGTGGAAAAACATTTTCCCCTTGCCTATCTTGTTAGGTTTAGAGTTATTCACTTGTACACCTTTAGTTGTTTTGGTTGGTTTAGCCATGGTTTACTCACCTAATCTCTTTGTTTTGAAACTTTAACGAGGATATCTCATCCAAGAATAAGGATTCTTGTCTATTTTGTTCTATCTGGAAGCTTTCCAAGTCTTTTTCTCTTATCTTTTCAAACTTTCTTACTTCTAGAGATTTCTCTAACAATCGCTCCTCATACCAGTTCATTTTGGCTCTCGCCTGAATTACTTCCTGCTGAAGAACTTCTATTCTCCTTTGAAGAGCATCCAAGTAATGAGCATAATGGTGGATTCCATCTACGGATAGCCCGTTACTCAGGTGACTATTTTGTTGATCTAATGTATCCTCTCTTTTTTTTAAGAGAGTATATAGCTCTGTTGCAACCTGTTCAAAGATGTTTACAGATTCCTTATAAGCAATTTCTGTATCAGACTTTTCTTGCTCTTTGACAGTTAAAACCTTTGAAAATTTGTAATGAAACGTAACCATTATGAACCTCCACCAGATAAAGTTACTAATTCACGAACACTTTCCTTGAATGAAACCTTATCCAGGTAACTTTGCTTTAAGAAGGCTGTAATGATTGGCTCGTATTGAATTGCTTCATCTATTTCTTTTGATGTACCACGTTTATATGCACCAATATTAATAAGATCCTCTGATTTTTGATAAGTAAAATATAGCTCTCTTAATCGTTCAGCAGCTTTTACATGCTGTTCATCTGAAATGTGATTCATTAGACGACTTATGCTTTTTAATACGTTTATCGCTGGGAATTGCCCTTTGTTCGCAAGTGCTCTATCTAACACGATATGACCATCTAGTATCCCTCGCACCGTATCCGCAATAGGTTCATTCATATCATCCCCATCCACTAGCACTGTATAAAAGGCCGTGATGGTTCCTTGCTGGTTTGTACCGGTTCTTTCTAAGAGCTTTGGTAAGATTGCGAAAACGGAAGGGGTATATCCTCTCGTTGCCGGCGGCTCTCCAACTGCTAGCCCTATTTCTCGTTGAGCCATTGCAACTCGCGTTACTGAATCCATCATAAGCATGACATTTAACCCTTTGTCACGGAAGTACTCGGCTATCGCCGTTGCAGTAAATGCTCCTTTTATTCGCATGAGAGCCGGCTGGTCTGACGTAGCAGCAACAACAATCGTTCTTTCCAGCCCTTCTTTACCTAAGTCTCGTTCAATAAACTCTCGTACCTCTCTGCCACGTTCTCCAATGAGTGCAATGACATTTAAATCTGCATTTGTATTTCTGGCAATCATCCCAAGAAGTGTACTCTTACCTACCCCTGAGCCCGCAAAGATACCTACACGCTGTCCTTTACCGACAGTAAGCATGCCATCAATTGCCTTTACGCCAACCTCTATCTGCTCATGAATTGGCGGCCTGGTGAGCGGATTAGGTGGATCCTGCTCAGTTCCAACAGTACTTAGACCTTTTGGGAGGGTAGATCCATCGATTGGATTTCCCATGGAGTCTAAGACCTTTCCTATTAGCTCCGGACCGACTCTTACCTCTAACGGACTGCCTGTACCCTCTACTAGACATCCTGTTGAAATCTCTCGAATGTTGGTATATGGCATTAAGACTACTACTTCCTCTCGAAAACCAACTACTTCTGCAAGAAGTTCAGAGTGACCATTCTTGGGGGATTGAATATGAATTTTGCAAACATCACCAACTGAGCACTCAGGTCCTTGTGACTCAATCATTAATCCAACAACACGGCTGACGCGACCAAATTTTTTAAAGGTTGGTATATTCGAAACTTGTTGGATCAACTCTTTCGCTTTCATCACATTCACTCCATACTCTCTAAGATGTCTACCAGTTTCCTACGTAATTCCTTTAACTGTTCATCGACGCTTACTACGATTCTTCCACGATTTGTTTCTATATAACAATCTGTCTCATTCATTTCTTCATCCACAAAAATCATAAAAGGAACATCTACTGGGAAAATTGCTGCTAATTCCTCTCTATTGCTAGAAATAAGGGAGAAATAGTTCATAGAAACATATAATTTTATTTCTTTCATCTCTCTAGCTTCCTTGAGACCTCTTCTTACTACTGATAAGAAATAATCAGCGTTATCTTCCAGCTTTTCACCCAGTATTCTTTCCGCTGTACGAATAGCCAGCTCTAGAATTACGTGCTCCTGCTCTTGTACATAAGCTGCAGCATTTTGATAAGCCTCGTTCAACACCATATTCGTTTGCTGAAGGGTCTCTTGTAGCTCAGCATATCCTTTTGCTCGGCCTTCTTCTACACCTCGTGTAAAGCCTTCCTCATACGCCTCATGCTGTAGAGCAAGCTTTTCTGATTCCCAGCTTTCTTTTTCCGCTTGTATCCTTGCTCTTGCAGCAGCTTCTTCCTCTAATAACTTTTGCTCGCGTTTCGCTAGCAAACCTTCTTGCTTATCGTTCCTTCTTTCTCTTTCTCTAAATAAATTCTCCCTATTGTTCTCATCCTTTTCATCATTAGGCAGAGTTAGAGAAAGATTTTTTATCTGAATTTGCTTTGCCTGCTCTGTTTGAGTCCTGAGCTGTGCATTTCGGAAAATCTTAGACAATGATGTCATCTCCTCCACCGCGAGCAATGATAATCTCTCCGGCGTCTTCCAATCTTCTAATCACTGAAACAATTCTAGTTTGTGCTTCTTCAACATCTCGTAGACGAACTGGTCCCATAATCTCCATTTCCTCTTTAAATGTCTCTGCCATTCTAGTAGACATGTTTCGGAAAATAATTTCTTTCACTTCGTCACTTGAAACCTTCATGGACAAGATAAGATCCTCATTTTCACAATCTCGAATAACTCGTTGAATAGAGCGATTGTCGAGTGTAACGATATCTTCGAATACAAACATACGCTTCTTAATCTCTTCCGCTAGCTCAGGATCTTGAATTTCTAGTGCGTCTAAGATAGTCTTCTCTGTTGTACGATCTACTCCATTTAACACTTCGACTACTGCGTCTACACCGCCTGTCTCTGTGAAGTCTTGCGTAACAGTAGAAGACAGCTTTCTTTCTAGAATGGATTCAATCTCGCTAATTACCTCCGGAGAAGTAGAATCCATGGTTGCGATTCTTCTCGCTATATCCGCTTGCACATCCTGAGGCAGCGAGGATAAAATCACTCCTGCCTGCTGTGGCTCTAAATAAGATAGTATCAGCGCAATTGTTTGTGGATGTTCGTTTTGAATAAAGTTAAATAATTGAGTTGGTTCCGCTCTTCTAGCAAAATCGAAAGGTTTTACTTGCAACGACGATGTCAGTCGATTAATAATCGCCTGGGCGTGCTCACTTCCAAGCGCTTTTTCCAGAACTGTTTTGGCATAACCAATGCCACCCTGTGAAATATAGTCCTGAGCTAAAGCGATATGATGAAACTCTTCAATAATATCCTCTTTCACCTCTGGCTCTACTCTTTTCACACCAGATATTTCAAGGGTCAACCGTTCAATTTCTTCCTCATTTAAATGCTTATAGATGGAAGCTGATACTTCTGGTCCCAATGAAATCAATAGAAGAGCCGCTTTTTGCTTACCAGTTAGCCCTTTCTCCTTCTTAGTCATGACCATTCCCCCATTAATCCTCAGCTATCCAAGTACGCAACAATTTCGCAAAGTCTTCTGGCTTGTCCTTCGCCATTCTTTCTAATTGTTTCCGTCTCAATGTAGCCTCTGTTTCTTTTTCATTGTTTATGTCCTCAATCTTTATCTCTTCCATTTGCTCTTCAAATACGAATTCATCCTCTTGAGCCTCTCTTCTTTTAGAGCGGATGATAAAGAATACTAATAGGATGATTGCTGCAAGTAAGATTGCTCCGATAACGAAAATCCACCAAGGAATCGTTTGGCTGGTCTCTGCAGTGAGAGAATTTTTTCCGTTAAACGGTTGAACAGAAACAACTATTTTATCCTGTACTTGTTCCTCTGTTAGTTCGGCTACTGCCCCTTTATCAATGGAAGTACGAATAATCGTTGCAAGAATTTGCTCGATATCCTCTTGAACTCCATTAGAAAGAGAGTTAACATCCTCAGGGTTTGGTGGTTCAACCATCACTTGGATACCGATGTCCCTGATTTTATATGGGCTTTCCACAATTTCTTTTCTTATTCTGTTAACTTCATTGTTAATCGTTTCTTCTGTCCGTTCATAATCACCATTTGCATTAGAACCTTCTAAATAACTAGTAGAGTTATCTGTTGGATCCTCCGATTGAGGAGTACCACCAGCTATCGGATTGTTTCCAGTAAAAGTTTCCGATATCCGCTGAGCACTTAGTTGAATCCCAGACATACTATCTTGGTCCACCGGCTCCACTAGATTTTCTTCACGATTTTCTTTCTTAAAATCAATATCTGTTGTAACAGATACAACAACCTTGTCTTGTCCCATTAAAGTACCAAGCATTGTTTGCACCTGCCGTTGAAGATCTCTTTCAATTGTTTTCTTCAATGTCATTTGGTCTGTAACAAGAGAACCTCCTGTGCCATTACCTGCTTGGTTTAAGTCGTAATACTCGGAATACTGATTCATAATCACAATATCGTTCGTTGATAAGTTCGGTACAGATTTCGCCACTAAATTATAAAGAGAATTAATTTGTGATTCAGTGAATTGGTATCCTGGTGCTGTGTTTAATACGATGGATGCACTAGCTGTTTGGTTGCTTTGTGTAAGGAATACTCCTTCTTCTGGCAAAGTAATCATTACCTTGGCATCCTTCACGCCTTCTACACTTTTTATAAGATTGGCAAGCTCCGTTTGCATGGAGGCAAGCTTTAATACATTAAATTCATTATCAGTCATTCCAAAGCCAGCATTTTGCGAGAAAAAGCTATAATCGATCATGCCAGATTGAGGAAACCCTTCTGCTGCCATTTGTACAAGCAATGCTTCTGCCTGTCCATCAGGAACTAAGATGGATGTTCCACCAGGACCTATTTCATTCGGTACTCCTTGAGCATCTAATGTTTCTTTAATCCGTCCTATTTCTGCTGGAGAAGCTTCCGAGTAGAGGGGAATAAAGGTAGTTCTACTCATAAAATAGGTCAGAGCTGCTGCAGCAAGGATAATCGCAACAATGCTCCCTATAATGGTACCCTTTTGTGCTTTTGTTCTACTTTTCCAAAAGCCAGTTAAATTTTGAGTGATGTTTGTTATTCGTTCATTCATATTTTTCCTCCGGCTACGTTGAATATTTCGGCTTTTCATTCACTAATAACCGAGAGCTTACACCTGCATTCGCATGATTTCTTGATATGCTTCTACAACTTTATTACGTATTTCGAGTGTAGTATTTAATGTAATGCTAGCCTTTTGAGAAGCAATCATTACATCGTGTAATTCTATATCTCCACCATTAATTAATTTCTCTGTCGCTATATCCGATGCTTGCTGGGATGAGTTTACTGAATCAATCGCACCTTTAAGCATCTCACCAAAATTTTGTTGTGCTTCTGCTGGGCTACTCTTAGGAGCAGCGAGCGTATTAATCGGGGAAGTCTGAAACATAGAAACTGATTCGATTGCCATTTATATATTACCCTTCTTTCTATTTTCCTATTTCAAGCGCTTTCGACATCATTGCTTTGTTCGCATTGAACACTGTAACATTTGCCTCGTACGACCTTGTGGCAGATATTAAATCGACCATTTCTCTTAACGGGTCAACATTAGGCATTTCAACATAACCATCTTCATTAGCGTCTAAATGTGTTGGATCATAGACAAGTTTAAATGGCGTCTCTGTGTCTTCTTTTACATTTGTCACCTTAACACCGCTACCTGCTCCATTCTTACCCCCAGCTCCCATCGCTACATTTAAGAAGCTAGAAAAACGACCATTTTCTAACGGCTGCAGGGTAACCGACTTTCTTCTATAAGCCTGCCATTCTCCATCCACCATTTTGGCCCTTGTTGTCTCAGCATTGGCCATGTTAGATGAAATGACATCCATTCGAAGTCTCTGTGCAGTAAGGGCAGAGGCAGTTGTATTCATCCCATGAAAGATTGACATGATTATCTTCCTCCCTTGATTACATTTTGAAGTGTATTTAACTTCCCGCTCATTCGGTCAATTAAGGCATTATAATATAGCTGGTTTGTCGCAAGGTTTGCCTGTTCTTTATCCATGTCCACTCCATTGCCGTTACTATTGTATTGGAAGCTTGAGTAATCAAACACCTCCGATTGACCTGCGTTCGCCGAAAAATTATAGTGCTTCTTGTCTGTACGGTATGCTGAAATAGACATACTTTTCGCCTCTGTCAAATATTGCTGAAAATCCACATCCCTCGCCTTGTAATTCGGCGTGTCAACATTCGCTATATTCTGAGCAATTGTCTTATGCTTCACAGCAGAAAAGTCTAAAGCTCGTTCTAAATTATTTATAGTCCCTCCAAAAAAAGTCATTTTTCACTCACCCCTAATTATTTTTCTATACTGTAATTTAGTAATATTCTATCAAAATCATAATATTATAATTGTAATGAATATATAACTTAGTGTCTATTATATTTTTTGAATTTTCATAGTACTTTCTTCCCTTTTTTATAATAAAAATTCATCATTATTACCATTTTTGTCGAAAGTAGTCACATTTCATACATATATGTATTTTTTTACCTTTAATTAAGTCCCTATAAAAATATTTTCTCTTTTATTCTGTTTTATTCGACTAGTTTTATTGGTCTAGGTAACTCACAATCATTGGCTGTCGATATTATGAAACCACTAGATTAATTACGTATTATACCTATGTGGGTACTAACGCTAAAAGAAACAGACAAAAAAATTATTTTATCACTAACTAGTCTTAAAATTTGCGGTCATTCAACTTGAGATGAACTAGTGAAATCTCTTCAAGAAAGGACAAATTACAGTTAATCTAGTTTTGTCGTTGATTATGACAAATTACTCCTGTAAAGGATAGATTTATTCTTGGACAGTCTATTTATATGCAATAGATTGCTTTAGCAAGGTTAGTCCTGATACTTATTCTTAAGAAGATTGTTTATAGGTAGAGGTTGGAGTTAGTGCATTTGTTCAAGATATCTTACAAGCACATATGCAGTATTCGAAGGTATTTTTTAAGGGGAGATACTTTCGAGGTAGATAATATAAAATACCTCTAGGTATGCTCGAGGGCACTGAAAAATTTCATTAATACTTGAAGCGAGGATGTAGGGGAGAATCTTTCACATACTCGCTTTTTTAAATCTTTAATTTCCATTGTGGCGGATTCGGATGTTTAAATAACTACTACTAAAAGCAATTCAAGACCTATCAGATGTCCACCTTCTCGAATATTTGGATACAGCTATTCAGATAAAGATAATTTACTGCACGTAAAGTCTTAAGGACTTCAACTGATATCCCCATTGCATCTCGCCATCACCAATGGCAACGGACAACGGAAGAGAGAGTTTGATTTTAACAAGGATGCGCAGGCTTGTTTGTTTGCCGGCGGGATATATGGCAATCAAACAAGCGCGTACCGGAAAGAAAAATTAAGCTAAGAACCAGCAAATCACTTTCTATTTTATATTGAAAAATGTAAAGTTTGCCCTATTAGAGAAGGTTGTTATAAAGAAGGTGCCAAAAGCAAGTCAGTCTTATTTGGTTACTATCAAGTCCACGTTCCATTAGGAACAAGCGGAATTTCAAGAGACAGAGGCTTTCAAGCTAATAGCGAAGAAAAGCTATAAAATAGAGGCGAAAAATAGTGAAATCAAAAATCCGCATGGGTATAAAACAGCCAAGTCAGTGGGTTTATTCGGCATGAAAATACAAGGAGCGACCACTATATTTACGGTCAACCTCAAGCGAATATTGAAACTTCTAAGTGAAAGGAGTAAGAAACAGATATAGAAATAAGACCCTTTCTGTTCAAAAAAGAACAAAAAGGGCCTTATTTTTTCTAGATATGAATCGATTATAAAAAGACTACAGTTTTCAGTGCCCTCGGTATGCTCTTGAGGTATTTTTCTTCACTTATAGCAAATAAAAAGTTTTACCGTAGTCAATGCTATTAGCGTAATTTAAGTTGTGCAAGCTCTGCTAAGAACTTATCGTTTAACACTTTGATATAAGTTCCTTTCATTCCTAACGAACGAGACTCGATAACCCCTGCACTTTCTAACTTACGAAGTGCATTTACGATTACTGAGCGAGTAATTCCAACGCGATCAGCGATTTTAGAAGCTACAAGCAAGCCTTCATTTCCATCTAATTCTTCAAAGATATGCTCAATTGCTTCAAGCTCACTATAAGAAAGTGAGTTAATCGCCATTTGCACCACAGCTTTGCTTCTTGCTTCACCTTCGATTTCTTCCGCTTTTTCACGAAGGATTTCCATTCCTACAACTGTAGCTCCGTATTCAGCAAGGATTAAATCATCTTCGCCAAATTCCGCTTTAAGACGTCCAAGAATAAGTGTACCTAGGCGCTCTCCACCACCGATGATTGGAACGATTGTTGTAAGACCATCTTTAAATAGGTCTCTGTTCTCTACTGGGAATACAGAATGCTCACTGTATACATCTAGGTTAGAGGATGTTTCATTAATTTGGAAAAGGTTTTGCGTATATTCTTCTGGGAATTGACGCTCTTCCATCATTTTAATCATACGGTCATTTTCAATTTGTTGATGTACTTCATGACCTAGAAGCTTCCCTTTTCTGCTAACGATAAATACATTACATTCAATGATAGCGCTTAGAGTAGCTGCCATTTCTTTAAAGTTTACTGGCTTCCCAGCAGATGCTTGTAGCATCGAGTTAATTTTACGAGTTTTTTCCAAAAGATTCATGTGTATAGTCCTCCATATAGTTTTTCATTTTTTCAAAATTCAAAAGTTTTTTAATTGTTTCCGATTCTAATAACATTCATATCTTACAGTATAAATTGCGATAAGTCTTTGTTTTTCACAATATTGTCAAGTTTAGAGTCTATATATGCAGGGGTTATCTGGATTTGTGCTGGAGATATGTCAGAAGCTTCATAGGACAGCTCTTCCAATATTTTTTCGAGGATGGTATGAAGCCTTCTCGCTCCTATATTATCCGTCTCCTGATTGACCTGATAAGCTATGTCTCCAATACGTTCGATTGCTTCCTCAGTGAAGGAGATTGAAACCCCTTCTGTTTCTAGCAACGCCTCATATTGCTTAATAAGAGAATGATGTGGCTCTTTCAAGATCCGAACAAAGTCCTCCTGTGTCAACTTTTCGAGTTCCACTCTGATTGGAAAGCGTCCTTGCAGCTCTGGAATTAAATCAGACGGCTTTGACATATGGAAGGCTCCAGCTGCAATAAATAAAATATAATCTGTTTTGACAGCACCATATTTAGTAGTAATAGTAGACCCCTCTACTATTGGCAGAATATCTCTTTGTACGCCCTCTCTTGAAACATCTGCCGAGCTTCCACCACTTTTACTTGCGATTTTATCCATTTCATCAATAAAGATAATCCCAGATTGCTCTGTCCGCTCAATTGCGATTTGGGAGAGCTCATCATTATCAATTAGCTTGCTAGCCTCTTCTTGAGTCAAAATTTTACGAGCATCCTTCACCTTCATTTTTCTTTTCTTCTTCTTTTTAGGCATTAGGCTAGATAAAGCGTCTTGCATGTTCATTCCCATGCTTTCCATCCCGCCACCTTGCAAAGCGTCAAAGATAGAAGGGGCTTGCTCTGTTACCTCTACCGTGATGATTTCATTTTCTAATTTGCCGTCTCTTAAATCCTCGGCAATTTGCGAGCGTTTTATACGTATCTCTACATCATCATTTTCTGAGGCTTCATCCTCCATTTTCCCTCCAAAAAGGGCTTCAAACGGATTTTGTCCAGAATTCTTCTTTTTCAGAGATGGAACTAATAGTTTCACAATCGCATCATTAGCAAGTCGTTCGGCCTGATCCTTGACTTCTTCCATCTTCTCTTCTTTTACAATACGGACAGCAGCCTCCACCAAATCTCTTACCATAGACTCGACATCTCTACCTACATAGCCAACCTCTGTAAATTTCGTTGCTTCCACTTTTACAAATGGGGCTTTCGTTAGCTTGGCAATTCTTCTCGCAATTTCTGTTTTCCCAACTCCTGTTGGACCAATCATAAGAATGTTCTTTGGTATTACCTCCATTCTTATTTCCTCGTCTAGCAACTGTCTTCTATAACGATTACGTAATGCAACAGCTACTGATTTTTTTGCAGACTCTTGACCAACAATATATTTATTTAGGTGCTCAGTTATTTGTTTAGGAGTTAAGTTAGTTTCTTTCATTTTCACCTATTACCTCCACAATAATTTGATGGTTTGTAAATACACAAATATCAGCGGCCGTGTTTAATGCCGCCTCAGCTATCTCCTTCGCCGTCAACGTATCTCCGGCAAACTTCTTCAAGGCTCTTCCTGCAGCCAAAGCATAGTTCCCACCAGACCCGATTGCAAGTACACCATCATCCGGTTCTATAACCTCACCGGTTCCTGCTATTAGTAATAAATGATCTTTGTCCATCACGAGTAGCATCGCCTCCAGCTGACGAAGCATTTTGTCTCCTCGCCACTGCTTAGCTAACTCTACTGCTGCTCTTTGAAGATTCCCATTATACTCTAGTAGCTTACCTTCAAACATTTCAAAAAGGGTAAAAGCATCAGCTACCGAACCTGCAAATCCTGCCACCACTTGGCCATTAAATAGCCTTCTCACCTTTTTAGCCGTGTGCTTCATCACTACTTGATTGCCAAGTGTTACTTGACCATCTCCTGCCATTGCACAAGAACCTCGATGTTGTACCGCAAATATAGTAGTTGCATGAATTTGACTCATAAACTCTTTCCCTCCTACTTTTAAGCCCTCGGATGGGCGTTCATATAAGTTTTTCTTAAATGCTCTTTTGTTACATGTGTATATACCTGCGTAGATGATAAATGTGCATGGCCCAAAAGCTCCTGCACACTTCGTAGATCTGCTCCATTATTTAATAAATGTGTAGCAAAGGTATGTCGTAACATATGAGGGTGAATGGAGTTATGTAAGGCAGCTTTCTTCATCATGCTGTTTAAAATATACCTTACTCCATCTGTGGTCAGTGGTTCTCCCCTATGATTGACAAATAAATAGGAATGAGACTTGTTCTTCATAAGTTTAGGTCTGCTTGTTTTTGTGTATTCTTCTACCGCACCAAGCGCATAGTCACCCACAGGTATGTACCTTTCTTTCCTACCTTTTCCCATAACAAGAATTACTCCGTAGCTACTATCTATATGACTGCATTCAATGGAAATAAGTTCGCTCACTCGAATACCGGTAGCGTATAGTATCTCCAGAATTGCGATGTTTCGAATAGATAAAGGATCTGTTCCTTTATTTTTTTCAAATAAAACATCCAATTCCTCTTCATAAAAAAACTGAGGAAGCCTCTCCTCTTTCTTGGGATGATAAAGACTCTGAAATGCATCATCTCGTATGTTATATTCCTTGTTTAAATATTTATAAAAGGACCGAATAGCGGATATCTTTCTGGAAATTGTAGTTCGTGCCAATTGCTGTTCATATAATTTTGTGACAAAAAGTCGTGCATGAATATATTCTACATCATTTAAGTCGCTTACGCCCTCTTGTTCGAGAAAGTTCATAAAATTACCAATATCCTTTTGATATTCTCGTACAGTCAAGCTTGAATAATTTTTTTCCAACTGTATATGCGTAATAAAAGCGTGTAATTCTTCCGTCCCGATCATTATAACCAGCTCCTATACAACCAATATAAAGGCCTCTCAAAGTATACAACTTTTAAGAGGCCAAAATCAATTATATTGACGTATTTTTCATAAAATTTCGAATTGTTGTCAACGCTCTATTTGCTAGTTGTTCTGTGCGCTCTTTTTTGTCTCTCACTTTCGGTTGAAGCTCTGGAAATAAACCAAAGTTGATGTTCATCGGCTGAAAGTTCTTCGGATTAGCTTCCGTAATATATCTCGCCATACTTCCTAACGCCGTTTCACTCGGGAATACAACAAGCTCCTCGCCCTTCGCAAGCTTAGCAGCGTTAATACCAGCTAATAGACCACTTCCAGCGGACTCTACATATCCTTCCACACCAGTCATTTGTCCTGCAAAGAAGATTCGTTGTTCTTCCTTCAACTGATAAGTCGGCTTTAATACATAAGGAGAATTGATAAACGTATTTCTATGCATTACCCCGTATCTTACAATTTCTACGTTTTCAAGCCCAGGGATTAGGCGAAGAACTTCTTTTTGTGGTCCCCATTTTAAATGCGTTTGGAATCCAACGATATTATAAAGAGTTCCAGCAGCATCATCTTGACGTAGTTGTACAACAGCATAAGGTCTTTTACCTGTTTTCGGATCTTCTAATCCAACTGGCTTCATCGGACCAAACAATAATGTCTTTCTACCTCTAGCAGCCATTACCTCAACAGGCATGCATCCTTCGAAATAAATCTCTTTCTCAAATTCCTTTAATGGCACAACCTCTGCAGCTATGAGCGCATCATAAAAACGATTAAACTCCTCTTCTGTCATTGGACAGTTCAAATAAGCAGCTTCGCCTTTATCATAACGAGATTTTAAGTATACCTTATCCATATCAATACTGTCTTTTTCTACGATTGGCGCAGCAGCATCATAGAAATAAAGATAATCCTGCCCAGTGATCTCTTTTACCTTCTCTGCTAATGCAGGAGAAGTAAGTGGACCAGTTGCGATTACCGTTATTCCTTCTGGTATTTCGGTTACTTCTTCATTCACAATTTCAATATTTGGGTGATTTCGAATTGCTTCTGTCACACGACCTGCAAAATCATGACGATCAACTGCCAATGCCCCACCCGCTGGTACGCTGCTGTTGTCAGCTGACTGGATAATCAAAGAATTAAGCATACGCATTTCTTCTTTTATGACCCCTACAGCGTTTGTTAGATTATTTGCTCTAAGTGAATTCGAACAAACTAATTCAGCGAATTTATCTGTATGGTGGGCTGGCGTTTGTTTCACTGGACGCATTTCATATAAGCGAACCTTTACACCGCGATTCGCAATCTGCCATGCCGCTTCACTTCCTGCCAAACCAGCACCAATTACATTTACGATTTCAGTCATATTAGAATCCTTCTTTCCTAACTTTGCGGATCTTCTTTATAGTCACACGCAACACATTGTATTTGTATTCCTTTTTTCAGCTTTTTCTCTACGAGCATTTCATTACACTTAGGACACGGTCTATTGATTGGCTTATCCCAAGAAACGAAATCGCAATCTGGATATCGATTACAGCCAAAGAAGACGCGCTTCGTCTTACTTTTTCTCTCCACAATCTGTCCTTCCTTACAGGTTGGACAAGTAACACCGATTTCTTTCACAATCGCTTTTGTGTTTCTGCAATCCGGGAAGTTACTGCAAGCCATAAATTTCCCATATCTACCTAGCTTATATACCATCGGAGAACCACATTGCTCACAGTCCTCTCCAGTCGGCTCATCTTTAATTTCGATCTTTTCCATTGCGACATCCGCATGTTTTAAATGCTTCTCAAAGTCCTTATAGAAGCCATCGATAACATCTCTCCATTGGACTGCTCCTTCTTCAATACTATCTAAGTCCCGCTCCATTTGGGCAGTGAACTCGATATTTAGTATGTTTGGGAAGAACTCCAGTACTAGCTCATGGATGATGGTCCCTAGCTCAGTAGGAACAAATCGTTTTGCTTCTAGTGTCACATATCCTCTTTTTTGGATCGTATCCAAGGTAGGCGCATAAGTAGATGGTCTACCGATACCTAGCTCTTCTAGCGTCTTTACTAATCTAGCCTCAGAATATCTTGGAGGTGGCTGTGTAAAATGTTGCTTAGGTAACACCTCTAAAGCCTCCACCTTGTCTCCAACCTCAAGTTTTGGCAATAGCTTATCCTTGTCATCCTTTTGGTCATCCGTTCCCTCTACGTACACCTTCATAAAACCAGGGAACTTTACTTGAGAGCCGTTTGCTCTGAAAATAGCATCTCCACTTTTCAAATCCACAGCTACTGTGTCTAAGGTAGCAGGTGCCATCTGACTTGCAATAAAACGCTCCCAAATAAGCTTGTATAAACGATATAAATCCCTAGATAGGATGTTTTTCAAGGAATCCGGTGTTCTAGTAACACTCGTCGGTCTAACTGCTTCATGCGCATCCTGAGCATTTTTTGCTTGCTTATCTGCTTTCTTATCTGCTTTCTTAACTGCCACGAACTCTTGTCCATACTGCATTTGAATAAAGCTTTCGGCATCCGCCTTGGCAGTTTCAGAAATCCTTGTGGAGTCAGTACGCATATAGGTGATTAACCCGACAGTACCTTCTTTTTTCCCAAGGTCGATTCCTTCATAAAGCTGCTGTGCTAGCATCATGGTCTTTCTAGCTCGAAAGTTCAGCTTCCGTGCTGCCTCTTGCTGAAGGGATGAGGTAGTAAAGGATGGAGCTGGATTACGCTTTCTTTCCTTCTTCACTACGTTCGTTACCTCAAAGTCATTTCCTTTCATCAGCTTTAGGACTGCATTTACCTCTTCTTCATTTGCTAGCGTTGTTTTTTCCTTGTCTTTTCCAAAGAACATTGCATCAAAGGGTTTTTTATCCTTTTCGAATTTCCCTTCAATGGACCAGTACTCTTCTGGAACAAATTGTTCTATCTCACGTTCACGATCGATAATTAAGCGCAAGGCCACCGATTGAACACGACCAGCGGACAGACCCTTCTTCACTTTTTTCCACAAGATTGGGCTAATGTTATAGCCCACCAATCGGTCTAGTACTCTTCTTGCTTGCTGAGCATCTACTAGGTCCATATCAATAGGTCTTGGGTGCTTAAAGGATTCCACAATCGCATCCTTCGTTATCTCATTAAAAACAACTCGGCAATCTGAGTCTAGTTCTACATTCAATGCCTTCGCCAAATGCCAAGCAATCGCTTCCCCTTCTCTATCGGGGTCGGCCGCTAGATAGACTTTTTTCGCTTTTTTAGCGGCACTCTTTAAATCTTGAAGTATTGGACCTTTTCCTCGAATTGTAATATATCTAGGCTCATAGTTATTTTCTACATCAACAGCCATTTGGCTTTTAGGGAGGTCGATAATATGACCAATAGAAGCTTTTACTTTATACTTCTTCCCAAGATATCTTTCTATTGTTTTTGCTTTTGCAGGTGATTCCACTATCACTAAATAATCTGACATAGATTTGCCTCCTTATAGAAGGTAACTCGCTTCATACTCAAAACAAATACCTGTTGCAAAATGTATAACAGTTTTTCGAGAAATGCAAGACTTTTCATTTCTTATCCATTTTTTTATTTTATATTTTCTAATTCTTCTAGTATTTGATTCCCATCCCAAATTGGCTTTGCCCCTTCTAGAATCAAGTGATTTGGTCCTAATGACAGAGGAGAAAAAATAGGTCCAGGTACCGCAAAAATTTCTTTTCCATTTTCTAGCGCATGCTCCATGGTAGAAACTGTACCACTTTTCAACTCTGCCTCTGTAATAACGACACCTTGTGACAAACCACTAATAATTCGATTCCTCTTAGGAAAATTCCACTTTTTAGGTGGTACATATGGGGGATATTCAGTTAGCAGCAAATGATGGGTCGACATGATTCTAGCCAATTCCGTATTCTCCTTCGGATATATATGCTGGAAGCCCGCCCCAAGGACAGCAATCGTTTGACCTGATAACTCAATGGTTGTTCGGTGAGCCATCGTATCTGCCCCCTTAGCCAAACCACTGACAATAATATAATCATTTTTTATTAAAGGAGGGAGAAGAAGTTTCATACTTTCTGAGGAATAACTGGTAGCTTTTCGAGAACCTATGATAGCGACTTTCTTCTTATTTTTAAGTATCTCACTGTTTCCTCTTATATAAACTACTGCGGGTGGGTCATACAGGCTTAATAAACTTTTTGGGTATAGAGGATCTGTAAAAAGAATAGGGGTAATTTGATGAGCTTGATACATATCTTCCAGAGGGACTATCTGATACTTCTTCCAAAGACTTAGGATATTCGATGCTCGAGCAGAGGAAACATGACAAATGGTGGAAATCATATTAGGAGTTATTTCATTATATTCAGAAAGATTCGCGGTAAGTTTGATGAGAGGAAATATTTGATGAAGAGGTGCAGGGAATACATAATGTAGGGCTAACAAGTTTCTTCTATATAATTCTTCCATTGATTACCTCCTAAATATTGAAGTACTTGTAAGCAGCATAAGAGCGGGAGTAAATGAATGAAAACTGGAATCGTCACTTTTAAAAAGGGTATCCAATACTTCATGCTTTGGATACCCTTTGTTGCAGCTGCTATTACTAATAGTAGCCTATTTTCTTTCTAGAATAATCTATTAATGTGTTTTACAAGCGTCATAGATTCCAGCTTCTTTAATTGCTTCAATTAACGTTTCACCAATAACGGATGGAGTAGCAGCAACCTTCATGCCTGCATCCTTCATCGCTTTGATTTTTCCTTCCGCTGTACCTTGTCCACCAGAGATGATAGCTCCAGCATGACCCATACGCTTTCCAGGAGGTGCAGTTTGTCCACCGATGAATCCTACAACCGGCTTCTTCATGTTCGCTTTGATCCACTCAGCAGCCTCTTCTTCTGCAGTACCACCGATTTCCCCAATCATTACTACTGCATAAGTGTCTTCATCTTCATTAAATTCTTTTAATACATCAATGAAGTTCGTACCGTTTACTGGGTCTCCACCGATACCAACAGCAGTTGTTTGGCCAATTCCCGCTTGTGTTAATTGATGAACAGCCTCATACGTTAAAGTACCAGAACGTGAAACTACGCCAACATGGCCTTTTGTATGAATGTATCCTGGCATGATACCAATTTTACATTCATCCGCAGTGATAACACCTGGGCAGTTTGGTCCCACTAAACGTGTTTTCTTACCTTCCATATAGCGTTTTACATTCACCATATCTAACACTGGGATATGCTCAGTAATACAGATGGTCATATCAAGCTCAGCATCAACGGCTTCCATAATTGCATCAGCTGCAAATGGTGCTGGTACATAGATAACAGAAACGTTTGCGCCAGTTGCTTTTACAGCATCCGCTACTGTGTTAAATACAGGAACGCCTTCCACTTCTGTGCCGCCTTTTCCTGGAGTTACACCGGCAACAATTTTTGTACCATATTCCAGCATTTGTTTTGTATGGAAAAGAGCAGTTGAGCCCGTAATTCCTTGAACAATTACTTTTGTATCTTTATTAATATATACGCTCATTCTATGTCCCTGCCTTTCTTATCCTACAAGATTAACGATTTTTTGAGCACCGTCTGCCATGGAGTCTGCTGCAACAATGTTTAAGCCTGATTCATTCAGTAGTTTCTTTCCAAGATCCACATTCGTTCCTTCTAAACGAACAACTAGTGGCACTTGAAGTCCTACTTCTTTTGCTGCTGTAATAACACCCTCTGCAATAACGTCACATTTCATAATTCCACCGAAAATGTTTACGAAAATACCTTTTACATTTGGATCAGCTAGAATAATCTTGAATGCTTCTGTCACTTTTTCTGCTGTTGCACCGCCCCCAACGTCAAGGAAGTTCGCAGGCGAGCCGCCATAATAGCTGATTGTGTCCATAGTTGCCATCGCAAGACCGGCACCATTAACCATACAGCCGATATTTCCATCTAAGGAAATATAGCTTAAATCATATTTAGAAGCTTCGATTTCCTTTGGATCCTCTTCATCATAGTCACGTAATTCTAAGATGTCCTTATGACGATATAGGGCATTGCTATCGAAGTTGAATTTTGCATCTAACGCCAATACGTTGTCGTCACCTGTTACTACTAACGGGTTAATCTCTACGATGGACGCATCCTTTTCTTTATACACTTGATATAACCCTAGCATGAATTTCGCAGCTTTGTTGACAAGCTTAGCTGGAATATTCATATTAAAAGCCATACGACGTGCTTGGAACCCTGTAAGTCCAACAACCGGGTCAATTTCCTCGTAGAAAATTTTCTCAGGTGTATTTGCCGCTACTTCTTCAATGTCCATTCCGCCCTCTTCAGAGCCCATTAATGTCACACGAGAAGTTGCACGGTCTAACACTAGTCCTACATAATATTCCTTCTTAATGTCGCTTCCTTCTTCAATAAGTAAGCGCTTTACTTCTTTACCTTCAGGACCAGTTTGGTGAGTAACAAGAACTTTCCCTAGAAGCTCTTTCGCATATTCACGTACTTCGTCTAGATTTTTAGCGATTTTTACTCCGCCCGCTTTTCCACGTCCACCTGCGTGAATTTGCGCTTTTACAACGATAACCTTAGAGCCCAACTCTTTTGCAGATTTTACTGCTTCTTCCGGAGAAAAAGCAACAATTCCATTCGAAACTGCTACCCCATACTGTCTTAGGAGTTGTTTTCCTTGATATTCATGGATATTCATTTTACATCCTCCCATCAAATGTCAAACATTTATACTACTTTATTATTGTATTAGAGCTGTCACATCTTGTCCACAAAAGTATGATAATTCTCCAAATCAAAGAATATTCGCACATTATAGTATATTATGGATTATTTTAGGGGCGGAAGAGCTTTTGGAATATACTGGGTTAGGGAAGGGATAATTGGTGGTATTGGATAGTTGATGTGGAGTTGGGGTAGGGTTACGGTTACTCTCAGGGGGCTTGCGGTTACTCTCGGTCGCGGGGGGATTACTCTCGGTTAGCCACTTATTACTCTCACTCGCGGGGAGGTTACTCTCGGTTAAGGATCTTTTATTCTCATTCATCCTGTTTACTCTCACTCGGGAGCAGTTTACTCTCGCTCAGCCACCAGTTACTCTCACTCGCGGGGAGGTTACTCTCGGTTGAAGGTCTTTTATTCTCATTCAGCCTGTTTACTCTCACTCGGGAGCAGTTTACTCTCGCTCGGACACCAGTTACTCTCACTCGACCAACCCCACTTTCTATTAATTTCGGTTACTCTCACTTGAGGGATATTTACTCTCGGTTAGCTGTCGATTACTCTCACTCGCGGGGAGGTTACTCTCGGTTAAGGATCTTTTATTCTCATTCAGCCTGTTTACTCTCACTCGGGAGCAGTTTACTCTCGCTCAGACGCGCTTTACTCTCGGTCGACTTGCCACTCCATATTGGAATCGCCCCCCTTTAGAAGTAACAACAAATAAAAGCTCCCTATATTCCCAGGGAGCTCACTTCCGATCTGATAATCCTTTGTCGACGCGATAGATAAAAGCAAATACCTCCGCTACTGCCTGGTAGAGCTCCTCCGGGATGGATTGATTGATATCTAGGCCTCCCAGTAGCTCGACCAAACTGGGATCCTCCTGGATAGGGACTTGGTGCTCGCTTGCCTTCGCTAGAATGTTTTCGGCTATTTTTCCCTTGCCCTTTGCAACTACTGTGGGAGCATCTACGCCTGGCTTATAGGTTAAGGCGACCGCTTCTTTTCGTTTGAATTTTTCGTCACTCATATTCGTATATCGACTCCCTGGTTTTCTAACCCAACTGATTTTTGCTTCCATTTGGAGGATAGCTGCTGTTCTTGAAAACCTTTCACGAAGACACCTGATAGCTTGTAATCAAGGCTAGCGAGCCCTGCCTTCAACTGATCCTTTAGTGGGTCCACCATGGCTTGTAATTGAGGAAGCTCGTTAAATAACGTAATCGTCACCACTCTATTTTGCACTTGCATATCAACAACAGTTTCCTGTAAAGATTCCAGCTGCAAATAAAACAAGATACGGGCATAGTCGGAGTCGATTTTCCCATCCTCTTTCATCCTTCCATTCCATTCTAATGTTGCATCCATTTTCTTTCCCATTAACTCTAATGGCAGCTGCATGAGAAGCTGATGCTGTGCCCCGTTTTCGGCAGAAAGAAGCTGAAGACCGTTCATTCGATGCAATAAACCCTCCGCTATCTCTCTTATTGCAGAAGAGATTTGTGGCTGTTGCAGTAATTCGACTAGCTGCGGCTTAAGCTGGGCAGATAACTGCCTTACGTTATCGCCGGCTCCTGAAAGCTTCCCTTCGTAGCTAAATCCAAGCGAACGAAGCACCTCCTTCATCGCATGCTCCATTGCTTTCCCATCTAATTGCTGCACGATCAATTGCTCCGCAGCTTGGTTCCCTGCAGAAAATGCTTGCGTTCTACCTAACTGAGCGATTTGAGTTAGCGACTGCTGCATCGCTTCTCTTGTTTCCCCTTTACCAAGCAAACTCAAAAGATGGTCCTTCGGCGTAAACCCAGCTTCATCTTTCTCAAAGATCGCTTGTTGACTAAGGGCCGAAAAGGCTTTGATTAATTGCTGCTGTATATTGTTACTATCTCCCTTAAGCGAGGCTAATAGCGTCTCTTTTTGGGAAGAGGTAAGAAGCGATTGATTCTCCACCCAGCTCCGAACGAATTCCACGTTCTTTGTTTGCAGCACTTCCCCAGCCGTCCCCTTAATAGCAGCTCCTTCTCCAAGCACTACAGAGTTCAACGTCGAATTGCTCGGAAGAATCCCTGCCTCTTTCAAGGCCTGCATAATCTGCAGTCTGTCTGCAACAGGTGTTTGCTCATCCAGCATGGTAGCAAGCTGATTTCCTAATAAAGCCCCTGCCTGAGGAAATCGAAATGGCTCCTGCAGTCTTACTAAGCTGTCCTGCATCGTATGTTTCATGACAGCAGGGATGCTATTATCCTGTTGAATTGCATTGTTTAGCTGCTGAATCAAAGGCAGCATCCCTTTCGTAGATTTACCGCTTACCAGTGTCTGCAGCATCTGCTCCGTTAAAGGTAGCTTGAGCTCCATCATTTTTTGGATTGCTTCAAGTCCCGCCTTCAGAGAGGCTCCTTGTGGAAGGTTTTTCATTAGCTGCTCAGCCTGAAGCAGGATTTCCTTCGAAATCGGCAGTTGTTCTTTTAAGAAAAATTGGGCTGCAGCCTGAAGCTCCATTGATTTATTCAGCCCCATCGCCTGAATCAGCTGCTGAGCCTGTTGAACAATTCCCTTCCCTTGTTCAAGCGGCCCTGTCACTACCTTTAATTGAAGCTCCGGCGCTCCTTTTGTCACTTGAAAAAAATGAGCGTCTCCTGCTTTTAAGGGTGCTTCCAGCTTGGCAATTACTTTTTGACCACCGATTTGCACCTCCGCCGTTTGGTTTGGAAAGAGCTGCTTAATCGTCCCATGCACAACCTGTCCTTCCTTCATTGCCATCGGACCATTTGGTTGGATAGCAGAAGGCTGGTTTCCGGTAATCGTCGAAAAGGAAGAATAGCTCATACATTCACCTCGCTCTTTTGTAGTAGTGATTTAATTGGCTCAAATGTTTTCCGATGATGGATAGAAGGACCATATTCCATGATTTTATTCACATGCTCCTTTGTTCCATAACCCGCATGCTGGTGGAATAAATACTGTGGATACTCCTCATGTAACTTTTCCATATACGCATCTCTTGCCGTCTTAGCTAGGATAGAAGCAGCGGCAATCGCTAAGCTCTGGGCGTCTCCCTTGATAATAGAATGTGTCTCTATATCAATTGGTAGCTTCATAGCATCTACTAGCACAACCTGTGGCCTTGCTTCCAAGGCGTTTACTGCTTCCATCATGGATAGCCTCGTTGCTTCATAAATATTTAATCGATCGATATTTTCAACAGATTGAAAATGAATGGAGTAGCTCAGTGCCGTATCTTTTATTATTTTCGCTAGCTCTTCTCTTTTCTCCTTTGAAATCTGCTTCGAGTCATTTAAACCTATCAAGGCGTCTGTGTTTTCTCCGAGAACCACTGCTGCTGTTACTACTGGACCGGCTAACGGTCCACGTCCAGCCTCATCCACCCCTGCTACTAGGTCTAACGGACTCTTCGTAAAGCTTCGATCAAAGCGTACTTTTTCTTCATGCTGGCGCTTAACCTCTAATAGCTGCTCCTGCTTCTTTTTCCAGCTTACCAGCAGCTTTTGGACACCCGCTCTTTGATCCCGTTCTAACTCCTCTATCCATGGCTCCATAGTTTGTGTCATTGCTAGTTTACTTTTTATCTCTTGAATGTTCATTTTTTCACCACTTTATCTAATTGCTTATTTTATGTATCGGTTGATTTCCTCCAAAATAGAGAGAAACGATGGAAAAGGGGTGCCCTTTTTGGACACCCCTAAGTCAAGCATTATCTTCCACAAAATCAAATGTCAGTCGACCCAAATGCTGGCTTCGTATATCTCTGACAATTAACTCCGCCACTTGGTCATAATCTATTTCGCCGCCACCAGCATAGCATCTTCTCAGCTTGCCGATATGATCGAACGTTTCTACCAAGTCCTCACTTACCGCTTCAATACCATATCTTTCTTTCATGCGATTTGGATAGTGAGAAGCAAGGAAGCGTAGGCCATATACTGCTAGGTCCTCCATGTTTACGACAGCATCCTTGATAGCACCGGTAAGTGCCAGCTTATAGCCTGCCTCCGGATCCTCGAACTTCGGCCAAAGTATACCTGGAGTGTCTAGCAATTCTATTTCTTTTTCTACCTTGATCCATTGCTGACGCTTCGTCACCCCTGGTGTATTCCCCGTCTTGGCAATGTTTTTCTTGGCAAATCGGTTGATAAGCGTTGATTTCCCTACATTTGGAATTCCTACTATCATTGCCCTAATTGCCCTTGGCTTCATGCCTCTATCCTTCATACGGTCCCATTTCGGCTTTAGAAGCTCTTTAGCAGCCTTAAAAATAGTTTGGAGACCTTTTCCCTCCAAAGAGTTTACTGCAACCGTAGGCAGGCCCTTCTCCTCGAAATAGGCAATCCATTTCTTTGTTTGCATATCATCCGCCATATCCATCTTGTTTAAAATGAGCAAGCGTGTCTTTTGATTGATGACATCGTCAATCATCGGATTTCTAGAGGAAAGTGGTAAGCGAGCATCAACTAGCTCAAAAATGATATCAACTAGCTTGAGGTTTTCCGTAACCTCTCTTCTTGCCTTTGCCATATGTCCTGGAAACCATTGAATTGTCACCCGTGCCCCTCCTCTTAAACAAACAACAAACTTAGCGATACTAAGTTTGTCAGTAGTTTCGTCATTTATTTTCATTGAACGCTTGAAGCTGTGCCAAGCGTCCCTTACACTCTAATTATTTAACTGTGCCAAAATCTTCAATTGGCCAGAATACAAAGTTCGTGCTTCCAATAATCTCATCGATTGCAATGAGACCTATTAGACGGCTGTCCTTACTATAGCGACGGTTATCGCCCATAACAAACACATAGCCTTCTGGAATCTCTTCCATGTTCACCTTTTCTTCAAGCGTAAAGTCCTCTGTAAGTGTTCCTTCATCTATTTCTTTTTTGTATTGGTCAAGGTATGGCTCATCAACAGGCTTACCATTGATAAAAAGCTGATCGTTTTTATACTCGATATGATCTCCTGGAAGACCAATTACACGTTTGATATAATTTTTTTGCTCTGGTGCATGGAAAACAACGATATCAAATCTATCAGGCTCTCCTATCTTATATCCTATCTTATTAACGACCATCCGATCCCCATTCTCTAATGTAGGCATCATGGATTCTCCGTCTACTACGATAGGGGTAAATAAAAAGAGGCGAATTATCGCAGCTAACCCAAATGCAATCAGCAATGCTTTTGACCATTCCCATAATTCATTTTTCTCTTTTTTTACTTGTTCCATTTACTTGCCCCCTTTAGTTACTATCTTCATTGTACAGGGAAAATGGTATGGTGGCAAAAGGAAATACCCTTTCTTTTATAACTTCCCAACATCCCTCTTTTTATGCGAGAGAAGAAAAATTTGAATGAATACAGAAAACGAGGAAAGAGGTAGTACTCTCTTTCGTTCTCATTATGTATATTTAAATGGAGACACACGTTTAGAAATCTAGCTACTAGAGAAAATAAAAATGCTGTAGCAAAAGTGTCGCCACCTTCACTACAACATTTACTTTTCTTATTAGCGACGCTCTTTAATACGAGCAGCTTTACCACGTAGGTCACGTAGGTAGTACAATTTAGCACGACGTACTTTACCACGACGTACAACTTCTAGGCTTGCAATTTTTGGTGTGTGTACTGGGAAAGTACGCTCTACACCAACACCAGAGGAGATTTTACGAACTGTGAAAGTTTCGCTGATTCCGCCTCCACGACGTTTGATTACAACACCTTCGTACATTTGGATACGCTCACGAGTACCCTCTACAACTTTTACGTTCACACGTACTGTATCTCCTGGACGGAAATCAGGTAAGTCTGTACGTAATTGTTCTTTTGTGATTTCTGAAATAATGTTTTGCATCATTTTCTCTCCTTATATAGAATGCTCTTACACACATAGCTGTTGCAGCGGAACACCCAAAATCAGTACTTCACATAAAAGTACATAGTAAAATATATCATAACTCTTGCTAGTATGCAATAATAATTCCGCTGAAATTACTTTCCTTTTATAGAATCGAGGAGCTTCCGATCTGCCTCAGAGAGGTCTGCTTCCTCCAGCAAATCTGGTCGCCTTTCCAGCGTCCGCTTCAAGGACTGCTCTCTACGCCACTTTTCAATATTTGCATGGTTGCCTGACATTAAGACATCTGGCACTCTATGCCCTCTAAATTCTACTGGACGCGTATAATGTGGGTGCTCTAGCAATCCAGTAGAAAAAGAATCTTGCTCATGAGATTCTGCTTTTCCTAGGACGTTTGGAAGCAAGCGCACTACACTATCTACTACAGTCATGGCCGCAAGCTCTCCGCCTGTCAGGACAAAATCTCCAATAGAGATTTCATCTGTAATTAGATGCTCCCTAATGCGCTCGTCATACCCCTCATAGTGTCCACAGATGAAGATCAGCTCTTCCTCTTTCGCAAGCTCTTCTGCCTTCTTTTGAGTAAAGCGCTCTCCTTGTGGACATAACAGAATGACACGTCTTTTATTGCTAGGAGGCAGTGCCTCTACTGCATGGAAGATCGGCTCTGGCTTTAATACCATCCCCGCTCCTCCTCCGTATGGGTAATCATCGACTTGGTTATGCTTATTCCCTGCATAATCTCGAAAGTTCACTACGTTAATAGATACCTCATTCTTTTCTTGCGCCTTCTTCAGTATGGAAGAGTTAAAGACACCTGTAAACATTTCTGGGAACAATGAAAGAATGTGGATCTTCATCATGATAGCAGACCTTCTAACACTTCAATCGTAATCTTTTGGTTCTTGATATCCACTTCTTTTACCACATCTTCGATATAAGGAATATAATGCGTTTTACCCTTTGCTGGCTGAACTGCCCACACATCATTCGCTCCCGTTTGAAGAATCTCCGTCACAGTACCGATTGTTTCTCCCTCAGTTGATACAACCGTACAGCCAATAATTTCGTGGAAATAAAATTCGTTTTCCTCTAATTCAGAAAGCTGCTTTTTCGAAACCTTTAAGATTGCATCGCGGAATCCCTCTACTTCCTTCAAAAGCCCGTAGCCTTCGAATGTAAGTAGATCAAAGTTTTTATGCTTACGATGACTCGCAATCTTTACTTTCATCGGCTTAGAGCCATCTGACTTAAACAGAGTCAGCACATTTCCTACCTGATAACGATCTTCAGCGAAATCCGTTGTAGAGATGACACGCACCTCTCCCCAGATGCCATGGGTATTCACAATTTTTCCTACGTTAAACCATTCCATCGTCCAAAACCTCCTTTGAAAAGCAGAAGCATAAGGAAGGCAATATGACCGTTCCTACTGTAAATTCTCTCTATGCTTGCCCCTCTTATGCTACAAAAAAGGAAGAACAAATTGTTCTCCCTTTTTGTAAACTACAGATTGTAAGTTAATCTAAAATGTCGACATATATTTTCTTCTGGTTACTGCCTGCTGCTGAGTACACAATAGTTCGAATAGATTTCGCTACTCGGCCTTGTTTGCCAATTACTTTCCCCATATCTTCAGGATGAACAGAAAGCTTGTAAACTATACGGTTCACACTTTCCTCTTTTCCAACCTGAACGCTATCTGGATAATCAACTAATGGTTTTACGATTGTCTCGATCAGCTGCTCCACAATGTACCCTCCGATTATTTGCCGAATTTTGTGTTATGGAATTTCTCCATGATTCCTTGCTCAGAGAACAAGTTACGTACTGTATCAGATGGTTTTGCACCATTTTGAAGCCATTTTAACGCTAATTCTTCGTTAATTTTTACTTCAGCTGGTTTAGTAAGTGGGTTGTAAGTACCTACTGTTTCAATTTGACGACCATCACGTGGTGAGCGAGAGTCTGCTACTACAATACGATAAAAAGGAGATTTTTTAGCTCCCATACGTTTTAAACGAATTTTAACTGCCATTTTTTATTGCACCTCCGAATAGTTTCACACAAGATAGTATATTATCAAGGTTTTAGATGTTTGTAAAGTGTTTTTTCTTAACACCTTATTTATTTGAAAAAAATTATTTAAAAAGAGAATCAAAACCAGGCACTTTCATCTTTTTCTTCCCTTTTTGGGTCATGTTCGTCATTTGCTTCATCATTTTTTTCATTTCATCAAATTGCTTCAGCAGACGGTTTACATCTTGAATAGACGTACCAGAACCTTTGGCGATACGTTTCTTTCTTGGACCATTAATAATCTCAGGGGTAGTTTTTTCCTGAGGAGTCATCGAATAGATAATCGCTTCTACTCGGCCCATTTGTTTTTCATCTACTTTTGCATTTTCTAGCCCTTTGATTTTTCCAGCGCCCGGAAGCATCTTTAAGATTTCATCCAATGGCCCCATCTTTTTCACCTGGCTAAGCTGCTCTAGGAAGTCATCAAATGTGAAGGATTGGGTTCTAAACTTCTCTTCCAACTCCTTCGCACGCTGTTCATCCACATTCGCCTGCGCTTTTTCAATAAGAGACATCATATCTCCCATCCCTAGAATTCGGGAAGCCATTCGTTCTGGATGGAATGGCTCAAGCGCATCCATTTTTTCACCCATCCCAACAAATTTAATAGGTTTTTGGGTGATCGAACGGATAGATAATGCTGCCCCACCACGAGTATCACCATCTAGCTTCGTAAGCACGACGCCAGTGATTCCAATGGATTCGTTGAAGTTGTTCGCTACGTTCACGGCATCTTGCCCTGTCATCGCATCCACAACTAAAAATACTTCATCTGGCTCTTTAAGCGCACGGATATCCTTTAATTCCTGCATGAGCGCCTCGTCAATGTGAAGACGACCAGCAGTATCGATGATTACGACATCATTATGATCTTCCTTCGCTTTTTCGAGCCCCTGCTTCACGATTTCTACCGGAGAAATGTCCGTACCCATTTGGAATACAGGCAATGAAAGCTGTTTACCAATTGTTTCTAGCTGTTTAACTGCAGCTGGTCGGTATACATCGGCTGCAATCAATAAAGGCTTTTTATTATACTTTTTACGAAGTACGTTTGCCAGCTTACCTGTAGTGGTTGTTTTACCTGCCCCTTGTAGACCGACCATCATAATAACGGTTGGTGGTCTGGAAGAGAAGGAAATTTGACTTTGCTCCCCACCCATTAAGTTTGTCAGCTCGTCTTTTACGATTTTAATTACTTGCTGACCAGGTGTTAGGCTTTTCATTACTTCCTGACCGACAGCACGTTCCGATACGTTTTTAACGAATTCTTTTACTACCTTTAAGTTAACGTCCGCTTCTAATAGTGCATAGCGGACTTCCCGCATCATTTCTTTTACGTCTGCTTCAGAAATCTTCCCTTTACCTTTGATTTTCTGAATTGTTCCTTGGAGCCGCTCTGCTAATCCTTCAAATGCCATGCACGCTCGCCTCCTAATCCCATTCTTTTAATTGATCAATTAGTTCGATAAGCTGATCGTTTACCGACTCTTCCTTGGCCAATTGCAGAAGCTGCTCGATTGTTTCTTGTCGGTTTTCGAATTTGGATAGGAGGTTTAGTTTATCCTCATATTCCTCGAGCATTGCTTCTGTGCGGCGGATGTTATCGTATACTGCTTGCCTAGAGATGCTGTATTCTTCTGCGATTTCTCCAAGGGATAAGTCGTCTAGATAATATAGTTGCATATAGCTTCGTTGTTTATCAGTTAATAGTGCCTGGTAAAAATCGAAGAGAAAATTCATTCTAGTTGTTTTTTCAATCAATTCCCATCTCTCCTTACCATTGTTCCTTAGTAGTGCTTTGAAGCTTTAGGTAATCAAATCAGTGATTGGGTTAAGAAATCCCGTTATTAAGTGTAGGCGCTATGGGTGGACGCATTCCGCAGGGTGAGCGATGAGCCAGCACCGGCCGCTTACGCGTGTCGGTGTGCTGTCTCATTTTTCTCACTCATCCTGCAGGAGTCGCCACCCGCCGCTTCCAGTCACAAATAAAGTCGAATATAATTCTGTTCTGATTATGGAAGCCCTCTTAGCAACTACCACTTTGATTAAGAATAGTCGCTTCCTGCCGGTCGCTACCCATTACAAATTAAGTTAAATTAATACTAATTTAATTATGGATCCCTTCTGATTGATTTACAGCTCTGTTAAGTACAGTCATCGCTCAGAGCGTACTCTTACAGCAATCAATAAATCAATCCAAAGAATCCACCGTCTGGGCGGATATCTTACTCTTGCTTTTTTATATAACTTTACTTATCAATTGTATTAATACCGCACAGGTCTGTCAAGTAATTTTACTTGTCTTACCTGTTAAGTACTGGTTCTGTTGTTAGTCGTTTTCTTTCTCGTCTTCTAGCTCGAGGCCGTCTGCGAAGAGGCCGTATACGTACTTTTCTGCGTCAAATGGTTGCAGGTCATCCATTTTTTCCCCTAGGCCTACAAATTTTACAGGGATGTGAAGCTTGTTGCGGATGGCTAGGACGATACCGCCTTTTGCAGTTCCGTCTAGCTTCGTTAGCACAATTCCTGTTACATTTGTAGCTTCCTTAAACGTTTGTGCTTGCACTAGTGCATTTTGACCTGTGGTAGCGTCTAAAGCTAGTAGTACTTCGTGCGGTGCATTTGGAACCTCTCTAGAAATAACGCGATGGATTTTTTCTAGTTCATTCATCAGGTTTACTTTGTTTTGAAGTCTTCCAGCGGTATCGCAGATTAACACATCCGCTTTTCGGGATTTGGCAGCACGGATGGCATCGTACATAACAGCTGCAGGGTCAGAGCCCTCAGCCTGCTTGATAACCTCTACGCCTACTCTGTCTCCCCATACCTGTAGCTGGTCTATTGCCCCCGCACGGAACGTATCTCCTGCAGCTAGCATAACTTTTTTGCCTTCGCTGTTAAGACGATGAGCGAGCTTCCCGATTGTAGTAGTTTTCCCAACACCATTTACTCCAACGAATAAAATGACAGAAAGCCCTTCTTGTTCTAGGTTAAGCGACGTAATGTCTTCTTCACCAGCCTGATAGATTTCTACAAGCTTTTCAGAGATTACTGATTGAATACCGGCAGTATCCTTGATATTTTTACGCTGCACCTCAAATCGAAGGGAATCCATCAGCTCAAGCACTGTCTCAAAGCCCACATCGGCTTGCAGTAGGATTTCCTCTAGCTCTTCAAAAAAGTCCTCATCTACTTTGCGGTATCTTGCGACAAGATCATTCACTTTTGAGGTAAATTGATTGCGAGTTTTTGCAAGACCTTCCTTAAATTTATTCGTGACAGTTACTGTTTGCTCAGCTTCTGGAGTGGAACCAAGCATTTTATCCTTTAATTTCTTAAAAAAGCTCATAAAAAAACTCCTTTTATGTTACTAATTCTTCTTCTAATTTTACAGAAACAAGCTTCGAAATACCGGATTCTTGCATCGTGATTCCGTATAGCACGTCGGCACCCTCCATCGTTCCCTTTCGGTGGGTGATAACGATAAATTGTGTCTCATGGCTAAACTTCTTCAAGTAGTCACTATAACGTGTGACATTCGCTTCGTCTAAGGCCGCCTCTACTTCATCGAGGATACAGAAAGGTACAGGTCTTGTATGAAGGATAGAGAATAGCAATGCAATTGCCGTTAACGCTCTTTCCCCACCTGACAATAAAGATAGATTTTGTAACTTTTTACCAGGCGGCTGCGCTACGATATCTATTCCCGTATTCAGTAAGGAGGATGGATCTGTTAGCACTAAATCTGCCTGTCCCCCACCGAAAAGTTGACGGAAGACCACCTTGAAATGGCGTTGTATCTCACGGAAGGTTGTTTCAAAGCGAATGGTCATTTCCTCGTCCATTTCTTTGATTACCTCATGTAAGGTTTCTTGAGCTGCTAATAAATCCTCTCGCTGCTCGGTTAAGAATGCATGTCTTTCAGAGACCTGCTCGAATTCTTGGATAGAGGCCAAGTTAATAGGTCCCAATTCCTCAATAGAACGTTTAAGCAGTTTCACCTTCTTACGTGCAAGCTCCTCCTCCATATCGAATGGATAATCACGCTCTGCCTCCTCTAGACTCATTTCATACGTGTCCTCTAGATGGTTTTGCAGTGCTCTTGTCTCTACCTCTATCTTGCTTAGTTTAAGCTCTAGCTCTCGCTCGTTAGATGTATGGACGGAGAGCTGCTGTAAAAGTCTCTTCAACGCCTCTTCATTTCTTGCAATCATTTGAGAAATATCTGTTCGTCCAGTTTTCCCAGCTTGAATTTGCTCGACCAGGTAATCCTTTTTCTTCTTCAAGTCACTGATCAATTGATCTAGCTCCTCAGGAGACTGTCCACCATGGTCATCATTTTCATACCAAGCAATTTCTTTCTGAAGACTACTGATTCGTTGCTTGCTTTTCGCATTATCTTCCGTTAGTTGCGCTCTATCTTTTTCACGTTGCGTAACTTGTTCATTTACAACGGCGATTGTAGCAAGCAGCTCGCCAAGCTCGTTTTGGAATTTATCCTTTTCTTCAATCGATTGCTGCTTCAGTTGCTGAAGCTGGTCAATCGTTTGCTGAATAGAAGCAAGGGATTGCTGAATTTCTGCACTTCGCTTTTCCGTTTGCTCCTTTTTACGAACAAGGTCGTTTTGAAGGTTGCTTTTTTCTGTCTTCACTTCATCATATTCTAGTAATCGATTAGACAGTCGAGTGAGGATAGCAGTACATTCTCTCGTCTCCGCTAGTAGCTTATGCTCTTCTTCTCGTAAGCCTTCTCCCTGGATACGCGCGTCCTCTAGCTCAATTTTCAGCTGATTGACCTCTTGCTTTTTCGAGGCAACAGAACGTTCAGCATTTAAAACAGAGGCTTCTAGCTCTACCAGCTTTTCATTCAGCTGCTCCAGCTCTGCTTTTCTCGTGAATACAGAGGATTGCTGTTTGGAAGCTCCTCCTGTTAGAGATCCACCGGCATTTACTACGTCCCCATCCAGTGTTACAAATCGGTATCGATATTGCAGTCGGGCCGCCATTTCATTGGCACCCTTTAAGTCTCTTGCTACGATAATATTACCAAGTAAATTTTCAAAAATTACTTGATAATCCTTTTGATAGTTAACTAGCTGGTCGGCTGTGTCAATAAAAGCTGGATGCTGTTTGATCGGAGCAAGTGTTTGCTCACTTAGCTTTCTAGATTTGATTACCTCTAAAGGCAGAAACGTAGCACGACCTACTCTCTTACGCTTCAGCCATTCAATTGCCACACGTGCATCCTGACTTGTGTCAGTAATAATATGCTGAGATTGCTGACCAATTGCAGTGTCAATCGCGCTCATATATTCGGTTGGAATCTGAATAAGCTCTGCAACTGCACCATGAATCCCTTGCAGCTCCTTCTTATCCCGTGCAAACAGCACTTCCTTTACACCCTGGAAGAAGCCGGCAAACTCGGACTCGAGCTCTTCAAGCGAATCCTTTCGAGCCTGCATCTGATGCTTCATTTGATATGCCTTTTGAAGCATTGTCTGCTGCTCCTCATAGGCTGCCTCTAGACGAGTTGCTGTCTCACGCTTCGACGTGTAAGACTCTAGCTTTCGTGCTAGCTTGTCCTGACAGGTTGCTAACAAAGCATCTAGCTCTTCTTTTCTAGCAGATAGCTTTTCAGTCTCCTCCTTTAATTCACGATAGTCTTCTACCATTTTTTCAGAGGTGACCATTTCTGTTTGAAGCTGCTGCTCCATATGCTTCATTTCATTTTTCATCGCTGCTTCTTCGTTTAACAGTTCGATGTATGAGCTTTTCAGGTTTTCAATTTCTTCTTCCACCTCAGATGCCGATTTGCTTAGCACCTTTTCGATTTGAATCTTCTTGGCACGAAGCTCCTTCAACGTCTGCTGTTTTTCAGCCTTTGATGCATCATTTTGCTCCATCTGTGCTTCCAAAGCTGCTAAACGGCTCTGTTCTTCCTCTAGCGCTCTTTTTAACTGCGCAATTTGCTGACTAGCATTTTGCTTTTTCTCAGCCAGCAGCAGCTTTCTACCCTCTAAGCGCTCTAGCTCGGAGCTAGTATCAACCAGCTGCCCTTGCTCATCATCTAATTTTTCGTCGATGGAGGTTAAGTTTTTACGGCTTTCTTGGATAGCAGCTTCGATTTGATTTATTTCTACGGTTAGCTGTCCCTTTGCCTCTTCTACTACTTGAAGCTGTTTATGTAGCGTTTCTGTTTGTTGAATAAATTGACGTAAATCGTGTCCAATGACGGCTATTTCAATATCCTTTAGCTCTGCATACATCGTTAAATAATCGTTTGCTAAAGAAGATTGGATACGAAGAGGCTCCATGCGGTCATCTAGCTCGTGTAGGATATCTAATACACGATTTAGATTATCATCCGTTTCAATGAGCTTAAATTCGGCCTTCTTCTTTCGCTGCTTGTATTTTAGTACACCAGCTGCCTCTTCAAATATAGCTCTTCTATCCTCAGGGCGACTGTTTAGTATTTCGTCGACCCTACCTTGCGAAATAATGGAAAAGGCTTCTTTTCCTAATCCAGAGTCCATAAATAAATCGGTAATATCCTTTAATCGACAGTTCTGTTTGTTTAATAAATATTCACTATCACCAGAGCGGAATACCCTTCTGGTCACACTGATCTCTGCAAAATCAAGTGCAACTCTTCGGTCCGCATTATCCAATATTAAGGTAACCTCAGCAAAGTTTAACGCCTTTCTCGAATCACTTCCTGCAAAAATAACATCCTCCATTTTTGCTCCACGAAGTGATTTGGCAGATTGCTCTCCTAGCACCCATCTTATTGCATCTGTCACATTACTCTTTCCACTACCATTTGGACCAACCACTGCTGTCACACCAGGAACAAAATCTATCCCAATTCGATCTGCAAATGATTTGAATCCAATTATCTCTAATCTTTTAAGGAACAACGATTATTCCTCCTGTTCTTGATCCTTTATAGCATGAATGGCGATTCGAGCGGCCTGTTGCTCTGCCTCTTTCTTCGAACGCCCTTTTCCAATTCCAAGCTCCTTCGCATTTAAAAGTACACGAGACACGAAGGTTCTATTATGTGCAGGTCCTTTTTCTTCTACTATTTCATAGCTCAAGGTACCATTGTTTTTTTGCTGAACAACCTCTTGTAATTGACTTTTATAATCCATCACATGCGAAAAAGCACCGGTTTCTATTTTCGGGAAGACGACCTTTTCTAAAAATTGAACGACTTCCTCTAAGCCCTTATCTAGATATAACGCTCCTACAAATGCTTCGAAAACATCAGCAAGCAGTGCTGGTCTTTCTCGACCACCAGTGAGTTCCTCGCCTTTTCCAAGCAATACATATTTTCCAAAACCAAGCTCATTCGCAAACACTACAAGGGATGGCTCGCATACAATTGCCGCTCTAAGCTTGGTAAGCTGCCCCTCACTCATTAGTGCATATTGCTGGAATAAATATTGAGAGACGGAAAGCTCTAACACTGCGTCCCCTAAAAATTCTAAGCGTTCATTATCCGTGAAAAATTTCCGGCGATGCTCATTCACATAGGATGAATGGGTAAAGGCTTGATACAATAAGGTAGGATTATTAAAGTGTATATTAAAATGCTCCTGAAAATGCTGAAATTGTTGTTTTACTGCTTCGGGAAAACCTGTTTTTCTATTCTGATTATGTTTTCGATTTACTTTCATCCTAATCTGCCTTTCTCGCTTAAACGTCTATCTGTATAAGTTTACCCTTTTATAAACCATTGTGCAAAAAGAAATAGAGACGTTTTGCCGCTATTCATTCGAATAAAGCAGAACGTCTCTTTTCCTTAATTCATCTAAGTGGTTTTTAGCCTTGCTTGCTTTCAATATAGCTAACTGCATTACCTACAGTAGAAATGTTTTCAGCATCTTCATCAGAAATCTCCATATCGAATTCATCCTCAAGCTCCATAACCAATTCAACTACATCAAGAGAGTCTGCACCTAAATCATCACGGAAAGATGCTTCTAATGTTACTTCACTTTCGTCTACACCTAGACGATCTACGATTACTTTAGTTACGCGTTCTAAAACTGTTGACACATTTGTCACCTCCCCTCAATGATTATACAAAAAACTGCGTGTTTGGAAAAGAACTTCCTAACCTCACATGTACATACCGCCATTAACATGTATGGTTTGACCGGTTATATAGCTAGCATCCTCTGAAGCTAAGAAAGCTACTGTCTTTGCAATGTCCGCTGGCTGCCCAAATTTCGCTAATGGAATTTGACCTAGCATCTGGGTTTTCACCTCATCAGGAAGCGCATCGGTCATGTCCGTAGTAATAAAACCTGGTGCCACTGCATTTACGGTAATATTCCGGCTAGCAAGCTCGATCGCAGAGGTCTTCGTCAGTCCAATTACCCCTGCTTTAGCAGCTACGTAATTGGCTTGTCCAGGGTTACCAGCGACTCCAACGATAGAAGTGATATTAATAATTCGTCCTTTTCGTTGCTTCATCATCTGTCTTGTCACTGCCTTTGTACATAGGAAGACTCCTTTTAGGTTGGTGTTTAACACATCATCCCATTCTTGCTCCTTCATTCTCATCAACAGGTTATCGCGAGTAATCCCCGCGTTATTCACTAACACATCAATAGATCCAAAGTTCTCAAGCGTTTGTGCAACAAGCTGCTGCACATCCTCCGCTTGGTCTACATTCGCTTGTATGGCAAATGCTTCACCGCCAAGCGATTTAATCTCTGCTACCACTGCCTCTGCCTTTTCTTTGCTACCACTATAGTTAACTGCTATCTTTGCACCTTCACTTGCTAGATAAAGAGCAATTTCTTTCCCGATTCCTCGAGAAGCACCTGTCACAATGACCGATTTGCCTTCTAACTTACCCATTTACAACCTCTCCCAGCTCTGAAATGACTTGCTGCATAGACGCCTCATCATGAACGCAATAAACAGTTGCCGAACGATCTATTTTTTTCACCAACCCGCTTAACACTTTACCAGGACCGCATTCAATAAAAACAGTTACTCCAAGGTCTAATAGCTGCCTCACAGACTCCTCCCATCGAACAGGAGAATATAGCTGTTCAACTAAGAGATCCTGAAAATCGGTAGCCTTCTCTGTAGGCAGTGCAGTAACGTTAGAAATGACAGGAGTGTTAGCATCCTTCATTTCAATTGTATGAATAGCTTGTTCTAATTTATGTGCTGCAGGTCGCATTAATTCCGAATGGAAAGGTCCACTAACGACTAATGGTATAGCACGCTTTGCTCCAGAATCCTTTGCTCGTTCCGAAGCGAGTCTTACACCTTCCGCCGTTCCGGAAATAACAATTTGACCAGGACAATTCAGATTGGCAATTTGAACAAGATTCCCTTCGGCTGTCACTTCGCTAGTGACCTCCTTCAGCAAATGCTCTTCCATGCCTAGGATCGCCGCCATCGAGCCTTCTCCAAAAGGAACAGCCTCATTCATAAACAAGCCTCTTTGGTGTACTAAGGAAACGGCGTCCGTAAAACGAATGGCACCGGAGGCAACCAAAGCGGAATACTCTCCTAAGCTGTGCCCTGCTGTATAATGCGGCTTAATACCAGCATCCATGAGAGCATGCGCAACCATCGTACTCGTTGTTAATAGAGCTGGCTGTGCGTGATAGGTCTTTGTCAGCTCTTCTGCTGGACCTTCCAGCATAATGTTTGTTAATGAAAACCCTAATACTTTATCTGCTTCTTCATAAAACCTTTTTCTCTCAACGCTGCTTTCGATCAGCTGCTGCCCCATCCCCACGGATTGAGAGCCTTGACCAGGAAATATAAAAGCAATTTTAGTCATTAGATGATTCCTTTCTTAACGTAGTTTGGATAATACCCGCTACATTGTTTTCCACCATCGTTTTTGCTTGTCTGATTGCATGGAACACAGCATGTGCATTGGAAGAACCATGCGCTTTAATCACAGGGGCCTTCAAACCAAACAGCCCTGCTCCTCCGTATTCGGAGTAATCAAGCTTGCCTTTCAAGCCTTTTAGCTCGTCCTTCACAAGCAATGCACCAATTTTTGTCTTTGTAGAGCTGTTCAACGCTTCCTTCAGCAGGGTAAAAATGCTAGCCGCCGTACCCTCAATCGTTTTCAACACCATATTTCCTGTGAAACCATCCGTTACCACGACATCTGCTACGCCGCTTAGAAGATCTCTCGATTCTACGTTTCCAATGAAATTTATAGGAGATTCGCTTAGCAAGGCGAATGCTGCTTTCGTCAGCTCGTTTCCTTTTTGATCCTCCGTACCGATGTTCAGCAGTCCAACTCTTGGGTTAGAAATACCTCTTACCTTTTCTGCATAGACGCTTCCCATTACCGCAAACTGCTGTAAATGCTCTGGCTTCGCATCCGCATTCGCTCCCAAATCGAGCATCACAAAGCCCTTTCCATCCACTGTCGGTAGAGTCGGAGCAAGTGCCGGACGATCTACTTGGTCAATTCGACCAACCACGAACAGCCCTGCTGCCATTAAAGCACCTGTATTTCCCGCAGATACACAAGCGTCTGCCTCTCCATTTTTCACTGACTCCGCCATTTTCACCATCGAAGAATTTTTCTTTCTTCTAATTGCTCTAACCGGCTCGTCCGTTCCTTCAATTACTTCTTCTGTATGTATTACCTTGATGCGTTCATGCACCTTCATAAGAGGAGCTAACTTCTCTTCATTTCCATATAAAAGTATTTCGATATCCGAAAATGCATCAAGTGCCTCGTAAGCTCCTTTGACGATTTCGTGTGGGGCGTTGTCTCCGCCCATTGCATCTATTGCTATCTTCATATTACTCACCTTTACTTAAGACATAGTTACTCTATACATATCAAATTGGCCAGCAAATACAGTATCATTTTCTACCTTACTTGTCACTTCAATGACCGTATTATTTCTTTCCGTATCACTAGAAATCACAACCGCTTTCGCAATTACTCGATCACCAGCCTTGACCGGCTTCACAAAGGTAATATTCGCTTTTCTAGTTAGTGCGAGCTCGTCATTGATTACTGCTACTGCTAGCGAGTTTGCTTGTGCAAATAAATGATGGCCACGAGCTATCCCATTTCTCGCAAACACATGGTCCTGTGTTATGTCCAATAAAGAGATGGCCTGTTTATCCAATTCTATATCAATAATCTCTCCAATCACCTCATCAAGGGGAAGAGATTTCACCTCAGCTTCAAATTTATTGGCGGCGACAGATTTGATACGTTCACGAAGCTCCGGAATGGAAAGCTCCATCCGATCAAGTCGAATCGTTTGAACACTCACATGAAACGTGGATGCCAGATTTTCATCTGTGATAAAAGGATTTTTCTCTAAAGTCTCTAAAAGCAATCTCTGTCTTTCTTTTTTCGTATATTTCATCTTTCACACCACCATTTTAGCACTTGGTACTAATATCAGTATATAAATATTAAAATAAGAATGCAACAACTGATTACAGAAAAACAAGGAGCATTGCCTTTTCCAGCTTTTATTCCGAATACATTCCTTTTGCTTACCGCTTCTACAAATGAAACACGGCTTTAAACTCCGAAGAGCCTAAAGCCATGCAGATACCTAACAGTTAATCTATTCGCTCTCCATCTAATGCCTTGGATTGTTCAAGAATATCTCTTAGTCCCTTCATTTCCGTCGACTGCCAAAACTCATCAGATTCCAACAGACGCTCCGCATCAGCCTTCGCCGTATTTAACGCACGGTAATCATGCACTAAATCTGCCATCTTGAACTCTGGTAGACCGCTTTGCTTACGACCGAAAAAGTCCCCTGGTCCCCTAAGCTCCAAGTCCTTCTCCGCTAGCACAAACCCGTCGTTCGTTTCAGTCATCGATATCATTCGCTCTTTCCCTTCCTCCGATTTCGGATCCGCTAGCAAGATGCAGTAGGATTGATGCTCTCCACGACCTACCCTTCCACGTAGCTGGTGGAGCTGTGCAAGACCAAATCGCTCGGCATCAAAAATGATCATAAATGTCGCATTCGGTACGTTTACCCCTACCTCTACAACCGTCGTAGAAACGAGTACCTTGATTTGTCCATCTGTGAACTCTCTCATCACTTGATCCTTTTCATCTGGATGGAGCCTGCCGTGCATCAGTCCGACTGGGTACTGGCCACCTAGCTCATGAGCCATCATATTGTACACATCCACCGCATTTTGGACATCCAGCTTTTCCGATTCCTCAATGAGTGGGCAAATAATATACGCTTGTCTACCCTGTGCAAGCTCTCGCTTCAAGCGGACGATTAGCTTCGGTAGCTGCTCTTGCTTCATCCAATGCGTATCTATCGCTTTTCTTCCAGCAGGCATTTGATCGATAATAGATACGTCCATCTCACCAAAAGCCGTGATTGCAAGCGTTCTCGGTATAGGAGTAGCAGTCATAAATAGCACGTCCGGATTTTCTCCCTTTTCCTTCAGCACCCTTCTCTGCTCAACACCGAAGCGATGCTGCTCATCCGTGATCACTAACCCCAGTTTCTTAAACGTAACATCCGGCTGGATTAAGGCATGCGTTCCGATTAATAAATCAATATTGCCTGCCGCTAGATTCTCGAGCACCATCCTTCTTGCCTTGGCCTTGGTGCTTCCGGTTAACAAGGCAATTCTTACACCCAAAGGGGAAAGCCACTGATCCAAGGAGGCTGCATGCTGTTCTGCTAAAATCTCTGTAGGAGCCATGAGCGCACCTTGATAACCAGCTGTAATTACCGCATAAAGACAAATTGCTGCTACTACCGTTTTCCCAGAGCCTACATCTCCTTGAAGCAGTCGATTCATTCGGTGTGGCTCGAGCAAATCGCGACAAATCTCATTCACCACTCGTTTTTGCGCATCTGTTAGCTCATATGGCAAGGACTGAATGAGCTCCTTGACTTTTTCATTGTCAAAATGAATGTCATTTCCAACATTCTGCTCCTTGCGCACCTTTTTAATAGCCTGCATTTTTAATTGGAAAATAAGAAGCTCCTCATAAACGAAGCGTCTCCTCGCATTTTTTGCGTGCTCTGCATCTACCGGAAAATGAATTCCTTCCAGTGCCTCCACCATATCAGGCAGCTTGTACGCAGTTCGAATGGATGCTGGTAAAATATCCTCCATCTGCCCTTTCAGCTCATCTAATGCAAGCCTCATAAACTTTCGAAATACACGTTGATTAATTAAACCACGAAGAGAATAAACCGGCTCAAAATCCTGCTGGTCATCCGTCTTCGGACCATCCTTGTACGTGGAAACATTAATCACCTGTCTACCTCGGTCCCATTTACCCGTCACCGTAATAAAAGAGCCAGGAGTCAGTTTATTTTTTAAGTATGCCTGATTAAAGAAAACCGCCTTTATCAGATGCTGTCCTGCCAACAATCGGACCTGCAATCGTGATTTATTTTTTCCTAAAAAAAGAAGAGAGGGTTCGCTTTCGACCCTTCCTTCTACTGTCACTCTTTCATTGTGGGCTGTTTCCGCTAAGTTCTTTAATCGAAAATCCTCATGTCGATATGGGAAGGTCATTACTAAATCCTGAAGTGTGTGAATCCCCAACTCTTCCAAAGCCTTAGCCGTTCCAGCTCCCACTCCCTTTAGAGTAGTGACTGACTCCTGTAATTTATTTTCCACTGTTCATCACAGCCCCGCCAAAAATCTTCGCTTCCAGCCACTTCCCTGTCGGCGTAGCAGCAAGGCCCCCTTGAGCAGTCTCTTTTAAAGCAGTTGGCATCGTCTGACCAATTTTATACATTGCATCAATTACTTCATCACACGGAATTCTACTAGTAACTCCAGCAAGTGCCATATCCGCAGCTACTAAAGAATTCGATGCACCCATTGCATTCCTTTTCACACATGGCACCTCAACTAAGCCAGCCACTGGATCGCATACTAATCCAAGCATATTTTTCAGTGTTATGGCAAACGCCTCCGCTGACTGTGCAGGAGTTCCCCCAGCCATTTCTACGATAGCTGCAGCCGCCATTCCAGCTGCCGAACCTACCTCAGCCTGGCATCCTCCAGCAGCTCCCGAAATAGAAGCATTATTCGCCACCACAAATCCGAAGGCACCAGCCGTGAATAAATAACGGATCATCTGCTCCCTAGTCGGATGTAATTTATTTTGCACCGCAAATAAAGTACCTGGTACTACCCCAGCAGATCCAGCTGTAGGAGTCGCACAAATCGTACCCATCGCAGCATTCACTTCATTCGTAGCTACCGCCTTACTAACAGCATCGAGCATTAATTCACCAGAAAGTGAATTGCCCTTCTTCATATACTCCTGAAGAAGCACAGCATCTCCACCGGTTAGCCCTGATGTTGAACGAACACCCTTCAAGCCTTTTTCCACAGCCTCTTCCATGACAGTCAGATTACGCTCCATCTGCTGCATAATCTCTTCACGAGAACGCTCTGTCAAAAGCATTTCTTGTTCAATCATTATTTCCGAGATCAGCTTGTTCTGCGCTGTCGCCAAGTCCACCAATTCTCGAACATTACGAAATAGAACCTCCATTTTACCTCTCCTTAATCTACAATTCTTGTAACTTGCGTGATATTAGGAAGCTTCGATATCTCTTCTAAAACAGACTCGTTCACGTTCTGATCGACTTCTATCACCATTAACGCCATATTTCCCTTCCCTTTCCGAGAAACCTCCATATGGCCAATATTTATATCATAATTTGCCAAACAATTAGAAACACTTGCAATACAGCCCGAACGATCATCGTGCACCACAAGAATTGCTGACATATTACCAGACAAACGAAGTGGAAAACCATTTAACTCGGTAATCTCCGTCTTCCCGCCACCGATTGAAATACCGACCATCGACATTTCCGTCTTATCGTCCCCTAATACAATCCTCGCTGTATTCGGATGTTCCGTATGGCCTGTCTCTGGAATAAATTCATAGCTTAACCCAGCCTTCTCCGCATCCTCGAAGGCAGTCTTTATACGCTCATCAAATGTATCGTAATCTAACAATCCACCAATGATCGCTACATCCGTACCGTGTCCTCTATAGGTCTCAGCAAAAGACCCATAAAGATATATCTTAGCCCAAGTAGGCTGTTTTCCAAACAAATCTCGTGCAACTCTCCCAATGCGTGCTGCTCCAGCAGTATGGGATGAGGAAGGACCAATCATAACGGGGCCTATTATGTCAAAAACAGACTTAAATTTCAATCTACTGACCTCCACTTTCACTTTATAACTCTATTTTACACGTAATAGGAACATTAAACAAAAGTATTGTACAAAAGCGATAAAAACGCTTTCATGGATTATACCATGCTTTTCAAATGATGACGATAGGACTTGGAAGGTAGGATAGGAAAGAATTTTGAACAAAGAAGGAGTGTACGGAGTGATAGATGGTAGACAGATGACCAATGCGAACAAGAGTATTCCCCATCTATCTGAGAGTAACGGGATCCCGAACGAACCCCCATAGCAAGTGGACATAGGCCATGCCCTTCCAACAATTTGAATGAGAGTAAATTATCTGTGAGTGAGAATAAATCCCAGACAAACGAGAGTAACCCGGCTGAATGAGAGTAAAGATGGTCTATCCGAGAGTAAATCATCTATGAGTGAGAATAAACCAAATCCGAACGAGAGTAACCACCCCACAACTGAGAGTAAGGCCGACCTCGATAGCAAATGGACATAGGTCATGCCCTTCCACCAATTTGAATGAGAGTAAATCATCCACGAGTGAGAATAAACACCAGACAAACGAGAGTAACCACCCCACGACCGAGAGTAAGGACGACCTTGATAGCAAGTGGACATAGGCCATGCCCTTCCACCAATTTGAATGAGAGTAAATCATCCGCGAGTGAGAATAAACCCCGCTCGAACGAGAGTAACCCGGCCGAATGAGAATAAAGATGGTCTATCCGAGAGTAAATCATCTATGAGTGAGAATAAACACCAGACGAACGAGAGTAACCTGGCGAAGGGATCTGCTCTTGAAAAAAGTGCTACAATCATTCCCATTTTTGCTACAATGACCGACATTCTTGCTACAATCAATGCTAATTTTGCTACAATCAATTTCAACGAAACAAAAAGTGCTACAATCACTCCCATTTTTTACTACAATCAGCCCTATTTTTTTTGCGACAATCAATTTCTGCCACAAAATATACTCCCTATGTCTCCAGCTCCCTTTATCCCGACAATCAGCTCACTCTCTTGGCTGGACTGAACACTTCCAACACCCTAGTTTCCATCCCCCAAAACAAAAAGCATTCCCCACTCCCCAATCAGGGAGCAGAAAATGCTCAAATGATTTTATTCAACAGATAGAATATACGGATATAGCGGTTGCTTTCCGTTATATACTTCTACCTCGACGTCTTCGAATTGCTCCTCGATAAATGCTGCAAAGTTTTCTGCGTCCTCTTGGGAAACATCTTCGCCGTAGATAACTGTAACAATTTCTGCATCTTCGTCAATGATTTCTTTCGCTAGCTTGGTTGCTGCTTCTTCTCTTGAAGGGTCAGCTAGAATAATTTTGCCTTCAGCAATTGCCATGAAGTCATCTTTTTTGATTTCAATTCCATCAATAGAAGTGTCGCGCACAGCAAAAGTGACCTGGCCAGTTTTTACACCGGCAAAGGCAGCTGTCATATTGCGTTGGTTGTCTTCTACGCTAGCTTGTGGGTTGAAAGCAAGAACTGCTGCCATCCCTTGTGGAATCGTTTTCGTTGGCACTACTGCCGCTTCGATTCCCATTACTTCTGCTGCTTGCTCTGCAGCCATGATAATGTTTTTATTGTTAGGCAGGATTAAAACTCTTTCTGCTCCCACTGCTTCAATCGCTTTCACGATGTCCTCTGTGGAAGGGTTCATAGTTTGTCCGCCCTCAATTACAGCAGATGCACCTAAGCTTTTTAGTAGCTCGGCAACGCCGCTACCCATTGCTACCGTTACGACAGCGTAAGGATGGATCTCAGATTTTTTTGCTGGTACTTCCGCAACATGGCCTTCGCCGACAATATCTGTATGCTGCTGACGCATATTTTCAATCTTAATCTTGATTAGCTCTCCGTATTGCTGTCCGTATGTTAGTACTTCTCCAGGAGTTTCGGAGTGAATATGAATTTTCACGACTTCATCATCGGAAATAACTAGTAGGGAATCGCCATAAACACTAAGGTCATTACGGAAGTCTGATTCATCAAACTTCTTCTTCCCATCTTCTAGGCGAACCATGAACTCTGTACAGAAGCCAAATTCAATGTCTGCAGTATCCATAAATCCTTGAACATGCTTATGATGCTCGGCACTTACTAGATCGTCCATGGAATTTCCAACTGTTTTTTCTGGGAGCGCTTCACCCTTTAGACTAGCAAGGAAGCCCTCGTAGACAAAAACTAACCCTTGGCCGCCGCTGTCTACTACTCCGACCTCTTTTAGCACTGGTAATAGCTCTGGCGTTCTGTTTAATGATTGCTTTGCTTCTTCCACAACAGCAGTCATCAGTTCACGGATATCCGTAACTGTTTCACTAACCTCTACAGCTTTTTTAGCTGAATCCTTCGCTACTGTAAGGATGGTACCCTCTACTGGCTTCATCACCGCTTTGTAAGCTGTTTCTACTCCATATTGCAATGCCTGTGCGAACTGCTTTGCATCTAATGAAGCATAGCTTTCGATGGACTTACCAAACCCTCTGAAAAGCTGCGAAAGAATAACACCAGAATTTCCGCGTGCCCCCATCAGCAATCCCTTTGATAATGCTTGAGCAGTTTTCCCGATATGCTCACTTGTGTTTGCTGCGGTTTCCTTCGCCCCAGAAGTCATAGAAAGATTCATATTTGTTCCCGTGTCACCATCTGGTACAGGGAATACATTTAATGCATCTACATAATCTGCATTTTGGAAAAGATGGTGTGCACCCATCTTCACCATATCTGCAAATTGGTTACCATTAATCGATTTCATCATTTTCTCTCCTTAATCAAACGTTTGCCACGCGAACTCCTTGTACGTAGACGTTTACGGATTTCACCTGCATACCAAGAGATTTATTTAGCGTATATTTTACTTTAGATTGAACTTGATAAGCTATTTCTGAGATTTTTGTTCCGTAACTAACAATAATATACATGTCGATGTGTAAACCATCTTTATCTTGTCGCACTAAAACTCCCTTAGTGAAGTTTTCTTTTCTCAGTATATCAGTTAAACCATCTCTTATTTGGTGCTTAGATGCCATACCGACAATACCGTAGCATTCCACTGCAGCGCCACCTGCAATTTGCGCTATAGTATCTTGTGATATATCAATTTGACCGAATTCATTTCTTAATTCTATAGACATGCTGAAACCTCCCAAGTCTTTTTGACTATCCCTTATTGTACTACACCCTATAAAATTATAAAAGAGACGTTTATTTTCGTCTAGTTTTTCTATGTTACCCAATATTGGTTAATTTTATCGAAAGTATGTGTAAAGGTTTTTTTCTTGATATACTTGCGTCAAGTTTCAGTCTGTGTTAAATTATTAAAGTATGTGAAATATCGAACTGAAAAATCTTTCAGCTTCTTTTTTAAAGGAGGAACTTATAATGCCAAAAGTATGTGCAATCACTGGGCGTAAAGCTCGTTCTGGTAATGCTCGTTCTCACGCTATGAATGCTAACAAGCGTACTTGGGGAGCTAACCTTCAAAAAGTACGTATTCTTGTAGATGGCAAACCTAAACGTGTGTGGGTATCTGCTAGAGCTTTAAAATCAGGAAAAATTGAGCGCGTTTAATCGTACTCATAGTTAATGCCAGGTCGACAATAGTCGACCTGGCATTATTTCTTTTCTATCCCTTTTTCTCGTCTTCCTTTTTAAATATCTTGATGCAAACCTTCATAATGCTGCTGACAGATTTAGGCAACTTAAATGTATAGACCTTCACAGAAATCCTCCCTTTTTCAGTCACTGCTTCTTATCATTAAACATATGCCTGTATCAAAGGAGATATGACTTGTTCGTCCTACTTGTTGATTGCTCGTAAACCGCCCATTTCCGATTTGAATCGTTTCTTTCTCCACGTTGTATAAAAAACCTTCCAAGGAAACATTTTCAATATCCCGTGCAAAAGCGAAGAACGATACGTATTTGTAACCTAGGTCATTTTCTAAGATGTGAGTCCCTGGCAATAAAAACTGGAGCTTATTTTGCTTGTTTTGAATAAAAAAGCGAACGTCTGGATTTGCTTGCTGAAAGCCACATACATCGTGCAAGGCAGCCTCGTAATGATCCAGCCTACCACCACTGATTCCCGTTACATAAACCTCTTCAGGTTTGTATTTCATCGCTTCTCTCAAAGCTAAATGTGTATCCGTTTCATCTTTTTCAGCTGGAAGAATGGTAACGTGAGGAATTTTTTCTTTTAAAAGCTCTAGCTCTCCATCCACCAAAGAATCAAAATCCCCAATAATTTCATTGGGAACAATCCCCTGGTTTACTAAGTGGATTGCCCCCCTATCTGCCCCTATAAAGATAGTCTCTTCCATAGAAAAAGGAAGCTGCTTCACTTCCACAACTTCCTCTATAGGGCCTCCTGAACAAATAAAGACCCTTTTCATTTGCCTGCCACACTTAAGCCGGCTTGCTTAATTGCTTGAAGTGCCTCCGCTCTATTTGGAGCATTATAAATAGCAGAGCCAGCAACAAAGATATTAGCTCCCGCTTCCACACATAGCTTAATCGTCTCTTCATTAATTCCGCCATCAATCTCTATATCAATGGAAAGATTTCTCTCTTTCACGATTTCAGCTAATTCTTTCACCTTCGGAAGAACGGAATGAATAAATTTCTGGCCTCCAAAGCCTGGATTAACCGTCATAAATAGCACCATATCCACATCCTCCAATATATGTTGGATAGAAGAGATCGGTGTATGAGGGTTTAGCACGACACCCGGCTTTACACCAAATGAGCGAATCAATTGGATCGTTCGGTGCAAATGAGGACAAGCCTCCACATGAACCGTAATATAGTCAGCGCCCGCCTTCGCAAACATTTCGATGTATTGATCTGGGTTCTCAATCATCAAGTGAACATCTAATGGTAGCTTCGTAAGTGGTCGCAACGCCTCCACTACGATTGGTCCCATTGTAATATTCGGCACGAAATGACCATCCATAACATCAATATGGATTAACTCTGCTCCTGCTTTTTCTACTTCTACTACTTCTTCTCCAAGCTTCGCAAAATTTGCTGCTAAAATGGAAGGTGCGATTTTTACCATGATTAATACCTCGGCTTTCTTTCTGCAATTTCTTCGAAGAACTGTAAATAATGTTTATAGCGATAGTCTTTAATTTCCCCTACCTCTACTGCACTCTTAACGGCACATTTCGGCTCGTTGATATGCATACAGCCTCTAAATTTACAGCCATCCTGCCTGTCCACAAAATCTGGAAAACAGTTGGTAAGCTCTTCTTTTTCAATTAAATCAAATTCAAAGGAGCTAAAGCCAGGCGTGTCCGCAAGTAGACCACCACAGACCTCGATAAGCTCTACATGTCTTGTCGTATGCTTTCCTCGTCCTAATGCATCTGAGATTACACCGGTCTTCAGTTGAAGACTTGGCAGTAGCGTGTTAAGAAGCGTAGACTTCCCAACACCCGATTGACCGGCTAATACAGTGATTTTGCCTTCTAGGATAGGGCTGATCACCTCTGTCAAGTTCTCTTCATCCTTATAAGTCATGAGTACCTCATAACCGATTTCTCGGTAATGCTCTACATACTCTGCAATCTTTTTACTAGTGGCTTCATCCAATAAATCCATTTTTGTCAGACAGATGATTGGCTCCACATGAAAGGATTCTAATACTACTAAGAAACGGTCTAGCAGAATTGTATTAAAATCCGGCTCCTTCACGGAAAAAACTAATATCGCTTGATCGATATTGGCGATAGGAGGTCGAACAAGACTGTTCTTTCTGTCATGAATCACCGTGATGGTGCCATCATTTTCGCCTTCTACTGTATAATCGACGAAGTCCCCAACTAACGGGGACTCCCCTCTGTTTCGAAAAACTCCTCTTCCTCTACACTGAATGAGCTTTCCATCGTCATACACATAATAATATCCACTTAACGCTTTTCTAATTTGACCTTTTGGCATTAAAAGCCTCCCTTATTTTATTTCGTCATAGCCGATTGTTCGTTCTTCAATTGTTTGATTGTTTATCATAATTCGATAGGCCGCTTTTTCACCTTCCACGATTTGCAAGGATAGCCTTCTAGTTGTGGTTTCAACGAGCTCAAATTCTTCTACTGGCTCTGCCATCGAACGTTCTTTGTCTTCAATATAGATACGAACAAGCTGTTTTTCAGGAGTCTGTTCTTCATTCCCATCATCCTCTCCCTCTTCACCTTCAGAAGGATCGTTGTAAGGAATCGTTACCTCTTTTATAAAAGTCTTCGTATGCTTTTCTTCTGGACCAATAGATATGGTTACCTCAATTGTACTCCCTGGTGGCACTTGCGTGTTAGCCTTAGGACTTTGCTCTATCACATTTCCAGCAGGAACCGAGTTGGAATGCACCTTATTCTTGATAGAAATTTTGAATCCAGAGCTTTGTCCATAATCCTCTAATGCTTTTTCATTAAAGCCTGTTAAGTCCTTTACCGTCCGTAAGTCTGGTCCCTTACTAACTGTAAAGATCAAATCCGTTTCCTCTGGCACTATCTCCGTGCCTGGTTCAGGCTCCTGCTTAATAATCGTCCCCTTGGGTTTATCGGAGAATTCTTCTTTTTGATCAATACTCCGCAGATCTTGGTTTTGAAGCAGCGTTAATACTTGTTCAATATCTCTTCCTCTATAATCTCCGATTGCAGAGGTCTGCTTTCCTTGAGAAATAAAGATATCAATGACCGTTCCCTCTTCTCTTTCCTTGCCAGCTTCAGGAGAGGTGCCAATGACCAAATCCTTTTCTACTTCATCACTAAATTCTAATATCTCTTCTCCCGCTTCAAATCCTGCCTCTTCTAGAGTCGAGATTACTTCCTCTAGGGTCATTCCTTCAACCTCTGGTATTTCAATTTTATCTGGCTTAAACCAGCCTGGGAACAATAGGAACACAAGCAATGCAAGGAGCAATATCCCTGCAAGGATCCCACCAATAATCAAACCCATTTTCTTCTTTTTCTTCGGTTGCTTTGCAGATGGAGGGGCAGCCTCAGCTGATTTTACCGGCTCCATTTTTTTCGTTTCTGCGACTTCCTCATAAGGCACAGGCTCTTTAATGATTGGTAGCACCTTAGTGGCACCTTCATCTGTCTCTATCACAAATTTTTCCTCATTCGCACGCTCTGCCGATAAAGAAGTGGAAAGGTCTCTCTCCATTTCTTCTGCCGAGCGATATCTGTGTCTTGGATCCTTCGCAGTTGCCTTCAAGACAACATTTTCTAAGCTTTGTGGTATGTTAGGAACCATTGCCCGAACGGAAGGGGTCTCTGCTTGTAAATGCTTTAATGCAATCGAGACTGCCGATTCGCCGGAAAAAGGGACTTGTCCAGTTAGGAGTTCAAATAATACGATTCCAAGCGCATATATATCTGATTGTCTGGTAGCGGTTCCACCTCTTGCCTGTTCAGGTGAAAGGTAATGAACTGTCCCTAAAACAGAATTCGTCTGCGTATGAGAAGTTGCACTAAGCGCCATCGCAATACCAAAATCCGTTATTTTGATATCCCCTTGTTCGTCCACTAAAATATTTTGTGGCTTAATATCTCGATGAATAATGTGATTTAAATGGGCAGCTGCGATTGCGGAAGTTAGCTGTCTCATAATAGCCACAGATTTACTTGGTGAAATTGGTGCATTTCTCTGTATGTACTGTTTTAAGGTTTCTCCTTTCACGTATTCCATGACGATATAATGGATATCCCCGTCTTCTCCAACATCATAAATATTTACAATGTTAGGGTGTGTAAGGCTGGTAGCAGATAAAGCCTCTCGCTGAAAGCGTCTACGAAGCTCCTCTTCATTCGAAAAGTCGTATCGAAGCACCTTGATCGCAACGTCTCTGTCTAAAATCATATCGTGAGCTAGGTAAACATTGGACATACCGCCTCCACCGATCATTTCTAGCAGCTTATATCTACCACTAATTCGTTTTCCTATCAGCATCCTTACACCTCCTGTTCCTTATTAGTTAATAAAATTAACGAAATATTATCTTCTCCTCCAGAATTATTGGCTTCTTTTACTAAAACCTCTCCCTTTTTCTGAAGGGATTCATCCGAATATAATGTTTCCTGAATAAATGATTCACTTAGTTTGTTGCTCAATCCATCAGTACAGAATAAAAAATACGAGTCCGGCTCAAACTCCACTTCAAAAAAATCGGGCTGAATGGCTTTTTCTGTTCCAACTGCCTTCATCATGACATTTTTCATTGGATGAAATCTAGCCTGCTCCTCATTGATTTCACCTGAATCAATCAAAACATTCACATAAGAATGGTCTCTGGTAATCAAATGAACGCGATTTTTTGATACTTGGTACACCCGACTGTCACCAATATGCGCGATGATACCCTTTTCCTTTTCGAAAAGGCCAGCAATCAGCGTGGTCCCCATTCCTTCACAGCCCTCATTAGAGGAGGAATGCTTAGCTATAATCTGGTTGATGCTCTGGAAAGTATACGTAAGCCATTCTTTTGCATCTTGAGAGGACGGGTCAAATGTTTGAAAGTACTTTTCAAATTCCGTTATAGCAATTTCACTCGCCACATCACCTGCATTATGTCCGCCCATTCCATCCGCAATCACCGCAATCACCAGGTCACCACGACTAAACACTCCGACCCTATCCTCATTTATTGTTCTTTTCATCCCAACATCAGTCTTCACAACGAACTTCATCTAATCGTTCACCTCTTTATGGTTTGAGCAGAGGAACTTTCAGCTCTTTTTTTGAAAAACAGCTACGTAAAAACCATCACTTCTTAAATCCTGTGGAAAGATTTGAAGCATCCCTTCCTGAGTCTGCGTTTTTATATTCTTTATAACGTCTGGAAAGGATGTTAGTTGCATATCTGGATGTTTTTCTAAGAAGATTTTCGTCGTGCCTTCATTTTCTTCACGATCCACCGTACAAGTACTGTAGACAAGAATTCCGTGGGGCTTTAATAGCTTATACGCCTCTTCTAAAAGCTTTAATTGTATTGGTTTAAGAGAATCAAAATCCTTCTCACTTTTTGTGTATTTGATATCCGGCTTACGCTTGACTACGCCAAGACCACTGCAAGGAGCATCCACTAGAATACGATCAAAGGATTCCGCCGGAAATATTTCGGACGCCTTTCGAGCATCCATTTCCATTGTTTCGATAAAGCTAAAGCCTAAGCGGTCTGCATTTTCTCGAACGAGCTTCAGCTTATGCTGATGGATATCCATCGCGACGAGCTTGCCTGTGTTTTTCATTTTCTCCGCGATATGCGTTGTTTTTCCTCCCGGAGCAGAGCACATATCCAGCACCGTCATCCCAGGCTCCGCCTGCAGTGCATAGGCAGGAATCATCGAGCTTTCGTCTTGAATGGTGACAAAGCCCTTTTGGAAGGCAGTCGTTTTTGCTGCTTGTCCGTTGAATAAATAAATACACTCAGGTATATGTTCGCTCCTTGCCACCACATATCCTTCTTGGGTCAATAAATGAAGTACTTGGTCGACAGTGCGCTTGAACAGATTTACACGCAAGGTCGTCACAGGTGGCTCATTATTTTCCTTCAGCATTTTCTCCGATTCTTCAAAGCCATATTCAGAGATAAATCTATTGACCATCCAAAGCGGATGACTTGTCTCAATAGATAATCGCTCCACCTTATCCGTGATTTCTTCTGTCGAACGTACTCCTTCTCTTAATATAGAGCGAAGAATTCCATTGACCATAGAAGCAATCCCTTTGTGACCGCGTCTTTTCGAAATCTCTACAGCCTCGTTTACAGCTGCATGATCTGGAATCCTAGATAGATAGTGGATTTGATATAAAGAAAGACGTAAAAGCTGTCTAACCCAGTCGTCTAATTTTCCCTTTATAAATGGCTCCAAATAATAATCTAGCGTCATCTTATGCTGAATTGTCCCGTACGTTAGCTCTGTCAGAAGCGCGCGGTCCTTTGGATCGATTTGATACTTTTCGATGGTTTGATGAAGTAAAAGGTTGCTGTATGCCTGCTGCTTCTCAACAGCCATGAGGATGGACAATGCTGCGTCGCGGACGTTCCCATTCCAAATTTTCTCTGATTTTTTTGTCATTCAAATTTATCTCCTAATTGCAATTTCCCTCCGACACCACGTAAATAGTCGGTAGAGGTCATTTTCTTTTTCCCTGCAGGTTGCAGTTCTAAAACCCGAACTGCTTCATTCGTTCCTGCTTGCACGACAAAATAATCCTTTTCAATTTTCACAACCGCACCCGGCTCTTGAGAAGCTTGCATCTTCTCTACATCCGCTCTCCAAATCTTCACTGTTTGTCCATCTAATGTTGTATATGCAACAGGCCACGGATGAAGACCACGGATTTGGTTATGAATTTCTAAAGCAGACTTATGCCAATCGATTCTTTCCTGCTCTCTGGAGATGTTTCTAGCGAAGGTAACCTTCGATTCATCTTGTTTTATTCGCTCATTCGTTCCATTTACGATAGAAGGCAATGTGTCTTTTAAAAGCTCTTTCCCAACCTCACTCAGCTTTTCAAAAAGGAGGCCTGTGTCATCGTGATGACCGATTGGAATTTCTCGCTGAGAGATAATATCTCCTGCATCCAGCTTTTCTTCCATATACATGATAGTAACGCCTGTTTTATCTTGCCCATCCATAATCGCTTGGTGAATCGGCGCGCCACCTCTGTATGCTGGCAAAAGAGATGCGTGTACATTAATGCAGCCCAGTCGCGGTGCATCCAGAATCACCTTTGGAAGAATCTGCCCGAAAGCAGCGGTTACGATTAAATCCGGCTGTAAATCTAGCACCTGCTGTAATTCTTCAGAGCCCTTTAGCTTTTCTGGCTGAAGCACTGGTAAACCAAGCTTTACTGCCTCTTCCTTCACTGGTGGAGGAGTCAGCACCTTCTTCCTACCAACTGGACGATCCGGCTGCGTGACTACTGCTAGCACATCATAGCCCTCTTCAACCAGCATCCTTAAAATAGGAGCGGAGAATGCAGGCGTTCCCATAAATACAATCGATGTCATAGCTCTTCCTCCTCTCCCTCAGCCTCTAACTCTTCTAAATCCACATATCGAATGACCTTTGATGTAAATAAAACACCGTGCAAATGATCTATTTCGTGTAGAATCGCTCTTGCTTCGTAATCCTCAGCCTCTAGCTCATATAAAGAGCCGTCTCTGTCTTGTGCCTCAATCTTGACATAGAACGGTCTTTCAACCTCGCCATAAATATCTGGGAAGCTAAGACAGCCTTCTACCTCAATTTCAGATCCTCCAACCGCTACTACTACCGGGTTGATCATTTCAATGACCTCTTGCCCTTCCCCGAGGTCAACGATTGCGACTTGAATTGTTTCGCCTACTTGTGGAGCAGCGATTCCAATCCCATCGGAAGCGACCATCGTATCGTACATATCGTCTAAAAGGTTAGCAAGGCTTTCATCAAACGCTGTAACCTCTCTACATTTCTGTGTTAATAAGTCATTTGGATGGGTGATAATTGGTCGTATTGCCATGTGTTACATTCCTCTTTTCCAACAGCTTATAAAATAGTGGATGGATCCAAATCAACGGATAGGGTAATCCCTTTTTTCATCCATTCCGTACGGTATATCTTAATTAATTGCTGTAATTTTTCTATTAATAATGGTTCTTTTTTGTATTTTATCAAACATTGATAGCGATATCTATTCTGTATCCGGCTAATCGCACTTGCTGTTGGACCAATCACGATAGTCCCTGGCGACAGGTTTTCTTTTAGCCAATCAGTAGCAAGCTTGGCATGCTCAGCTGCTGCCAATACATTCTCATGCGTTACTTGTACCAACGTCACATAATAAAATGGCGGATATTCATATTGCTTACGCATCATCATTTCATTTTTATAAAATGGCTCGTAAAGCTGGTTCTTCGAAAATTCGATGGCATAATGCTCCGGGGTATAAGTTTGAATAAATACGACTCCCTCTTTCTGATGTCTGCCCGCTCGACCACTTACCTGTGTCATTAGCTGAAAGGTTTTTTCAGACGCTCGGAAATCAGCTAAATGAAGCGTCGTATCTGCGTTTAATACGCCAACCAAGGTGATGTTAGGGAAGTCCAGACCCTTTGCAATCATCTGAGTCCCTAGGAGAATGTCTGCTCCACCGTCTCCGAATTCCTTTAATATGCGCTCATGCGATCCTTTCGTTCTAGTTGTATCTACATCCATTCGAAGAACTCTTGCCTGCGGAAATAATTTGGTGATTTCCTCTTCTACCTTTTGAGTCCCGGTGCCAAAGAAGCGTATATGTTCACTTCCACACTCTGGACATTGATGAGGAACCGGCTCCTCGTGCCCACAATAGTGACATTTCAGATGCTCTCCTTCTCTATGATAGGTGAGCGAGATATCACAATTATTGCATTCCACCACAGTACCGCAATCTCGACATAGGACAAAAGAGGAGAATCCTCTTTTATTTAAGAAAAGAACGATTTGCTCTTTCTTCTCTAATTTGTCACGTATTGCATCTGCAAGGGGCACACTGAACATAGAACGGTTACCGCCTTTTAGCTCGGCGCGCATGTCCACGACATTCACGGTAGGTAGCGCTTGATCCTTTGCGCGCTTGTGAAGAGATAGAAGTGTATAGACTCCCTTAGAGGCTCTTGCGAATGACTCAAGGGAAGGAGTTGCGCTCCCTAATATAACGGGACAATGATGATACTCTCCTCGCCAAATGGCCACATCTCTCGCATGATAGCGTGGAGTATCCTCTTGCTTGTAGGAGGATTCATGCTCTTCATCGAGAATAATGACACCTAAATTGGTGAAAGGAGCAAAGATAGCGGAGCGTGCGCCTACCACTACCTTCACCTCGCCTCTCCGAATTTTTCGCCACTCATCAAACTTTTCCCCGATGGATAAACCACTATGCATTACAGCAACCTGGTCTCCAAAACGAAGCTTAAAGCGACGAGTCATTTGAGGAGTGAGCGATATTTCCGGTACGAGCATAATAGCTTGCTTACCTTCGGAGATAGCTCTCTCGATGGCATGTAAATAAATCTCTGTTTTCCCACTGCCCGTTATTCCGTGCAGCAAAAAAGTAGTCGGCTGATGCTGTTCTTGTGCTTGCGTTATGTGGGACAACGCAATAGCCTGCTCTTCATTCAGCTCCACTCGTTTATCTTGGTCCTGGTAATCAAGCGAAGCAATCTCACGGTAAACCTCTTCCTTCGCTTTTATTAAAATACCCTTTTCAATTAACGATTTGACCGTTGCATTGCTTACAAGCGTAGCCTCCACCATTTCCTGCATGGTAAAGGACTTATCCTGCTCTTGCGCCAATAACCATTCTATTAGCTCTCGTTGCTTTTTTGCCTGCTTTGTCAGGCTATCTAGCTGTTCTTTAACAAACGCTTCGTTGTCTACTAAATGGTAGGTGGTCACAGTTTTTGCCTTCGCTTGCTGCTTAATCACATTTTCTAGCTCCAAGGAGCCATCGGTTAAATGCTTTTTCATCTGAGGCAGCAAGCCAGCTTTTTCAAATGCTTCATATGGAAGCTTCTCTCGTTTTCCAAACAGCTCCAGTAGCTCTTGATCGACTTTGTCAGGCTCGACCATTTTGATAAATTTCTTATAGGATGCCCTTAAAGCAGCAGGAAGCATTACCTGTAAAGCATCTATTTCATAGCAAAGTGTCTTTTTCGTCATCCATTTCGATAAAGCTAAAAGCTCGTCCGTAATGACAGGTTCTACGTCGATAATTGATTGAACTTCCTTGAGCTTCGATTGATCTATGTCGGTATTGCGTTTAACTTCGGTAATAAAACCTTGCACTCTGCGATTTCCGAATGGCACATGCACTCGGCTTCCTTTTTCCACAAGGTCTTCCAAGTGTGCAGGAACATAATAATCGAAGGGGCGGTCAATAGGATATGCAGCAACGTCTACAATTACCCCTACAATCATGGACGATCATCTTTCTCTAATTGCAGAATGGTTTCAAACAGCTGAAGCGCAAGCTCCTTTTTCGAGGCGTGCGGAAAATGAATCTTCACATTGCCCTTGCCAACTAATGTGACCGAATTGGTTTCCGTACCAAAGCCGGAGCCTTCCTCCGTCACATCGTTCGCAACAATATAATCTGCATTTTTCTTTTCTAGCTTACCCTTTGCATAATGCACGACATCATTCGTTTCTGCAGCAAAGCCAATTAGCAGCTGATGCTTCTTTCTTTTACCAAGCTCGGAAAGAATATCGCTTGTCCGCTCTAAAATAATAGAAGCATCTCCATCCTTTTTCTTCATCTTTTGCGAATGGACTTCCTTTGGACGATAGTCTGCAACTGCAGCCGTTTTCACGACGATGGAGGCAGTATCATAGTGAGAAAGGACCGCTTGAAGCATTTCCTCTGCACTTTCAATAGAGATAACTTGTACATTTGCTGGGGGTTGTATATTTACTGGTCCAGAAATCAAAACAGTCTCCGCTCCTAAAGCTGCAGCGGCCTCGGCCATTGCGTAGCCCATTTTCCCGCTGGAGAAATTGGTCAAGTAACGTACCGGGTCAATTCTCTCTCTTGTTGGACCGGCAGTTACGACAACCTTTTTCCCCTTTAACGGAAGCTCCTTTGGTTGAAAATATGCTTCTACCAGCTTCACGATATTTTCTGGCTCCTCTAATCTTCCTTTCCCAACATAGCCACATGCCAAAAAGCCTTCAGAGGGCTCAATAAAGGAATAGCCGTCCTTTGAAAGCTGTTGTATATTTCGAATGACAGCAGGATGGTCATACATATGTACGTTCATTGCAGGAGCAATCCAAACATCTGCAGTAGTTGCGAGAAGTGTGGTCGTCACCATATTATCCGCAATGCCATTCGCAAGCTTTCCAATCACATTCGCTGTCGCTGGTGCCACAATAACTAAGTCAGCCCAATCTGCCAAATCAATATGGGCGATTACACTTGAATCCTTTTCATCGAATGTATCAAAATAGACATCATTGCGAGACATCGCTTGAAACGTAAGAGGCTGTACAAATTGCTTTGCCGATTCCGTCATGATTACTTTCACGTTTGCCCCAGCCTGCGTTAATTTACTAACAAGCGCGACTGCCTTATATACGGCAATCCCACCTGTAACACAAACCAATATATTTTTGGATGCCAACATCTCTAATCCCCTCTCTAAACAATAACCTCCCAAAGAACGAATCATTCCTTGGGAGGTGTCTGCTGTGCCCTTATTATACTTCGTCTTCGTATACCGCTTTTTCGTCTGCAGTTACGATTGTCAGTTCTCCTGCGGCTACTTCCTCCAACGCTTTTCCAACCTGTTTAGCTGAAACGTATTTGTGCAAGCGCTCGCCACCTTGTTCTTGTAGCTGTCTTGCTCTTTTGGAAGCAACACTTACTAAAGAATACTTGGAATCAATCTTATTTTTTAAAGAATCTACTGATGGATATAACATTTATACTTCTCCCTCCAACATGGCTAAATATCTTTTTTCTACTCGCTCTCTGCGACAATGCTCCGCAGCGACAATCGCATTTATTTTCGAGCATGCCTTGGAAACCTCATCGTTTTCCACTACATAATCGTATAAGTGCATCATTTCTAATTCTTGTCTAGCTGCTTGGATTCGCGAGTTAATCACATCTTCCGTTTCCGTACCTCTACCAATTAGCCTCTGCTCTAGTTCACTTAGGCTTGGAGGTGCAAGGAAAATAAAAAGAGCGTCTGGTGCTTTTTCTCGAACAAGCGCCGCTCCCTGTACTTCGATTTCCAAGAACACATCTCGTCCTGACTCTAGCGTTTCATTGACATAGTCAATCGGCGTTCCATAATAATTGCCTACATAGGAAGCGTATTCTAGAAGCTTTCCTTGTTCGATTAGCTCTTCAAATTCTTCTTTCTTTTTAAAGAAGTAATCTACTCCGTCAATTTCTCCCTCTCTAGGAAGTCTTGTCGTCATGGAAATGGAATATTCATAATTTGTTTCAGGCTCTGAAAACAGTTCTTTTCGTACTGTTCCTTTCCCAACTCCTGATGGACCAGATAAAACGATTAATATACCTTTTTCTCTCCGCATAACTTCTCCTTCAACTACATCTTATCTCCGTCTGCTATTTTGAATACATACTTTAGTGATTATAACACATTTCCTGTTTAAAATGATAAGATAAAAAGAAAAGCGACATGGTGGATAGAAAATATATTTTTAGGAACCTTTTTAATTTTGAAAGCTGAGCTGAACTACTTAATATATGTTTCATTCTAACAAATGAACTTTTTTTAGTGTGAACGCTTTAGGCGGACGCTTTCCGTGAGGCCGACAGGATGTTGGTCAGGAAAACGTTGTCACACGATGTGACGTTCTTAGTTTTCCATCCTAAGAGATGCCAGCACCGAACGCTAGCGCGTGCCGTTGTGCTGTCTCATCTGTTTCACTCATACCACTGGAGTCGCCGCCTGTCGCTGCTTTTAATAAAAATGGTGGTAGGATTTAATGAACCTTTTAATTTTGAAAGCTGAGCAGAGCTACTTAAATATGCTTCATTCTAACAAATGAATTTATTGAATGTGAGCGCTCTCGGCGGACGCTTTCCGTGGGGTGAGCGATGAGCCAGCACCGGCCGCTTGCGCGTGTCGGTGTGCTGTCTCATCTGTCTCACTCATCCCACTGGAGTCGCCGCCGGTCGCTGCTTTTTTAATTAAGATGGTATTAGGATTTAATGAACCTTTTTGATGTTGAAAGTGGAGCTGAACTACTTAATATATGTTTCATTCTAACAAAAGAACTAACTTAATTTAATGTTATCGCTTAAGGTGGACGCTCTTGGTGTTAGAAAGCTTCTAATAAAAGAGCCTATTACAGTGTGAGCGCTCTATGCGGACGCTTCCCACTGCTATGCTAATCAAGATAGTTGTATGATTTATTGAAACACTTTAATGTTAAAAGCTGAATAGTGCCGTTTCTTCAATAGGGTTGAGACAATCCTGGCATACCTTTTTATTTATGTCTTTATTATAGACAGCTTCCCCTTCACTTAAGGGAAAACCTACTACTTTAATTATAATTAGTCGCATAGGATGTTTCTATTCTTATGCTTGGATAAAGGACTACTAAATACGTTTTGAAAGAGGATTAATCATGGCTTTTGATGGATTATTTACTATATCAATGACAACTGAATTACAAAGAATTGTGACTGGGCGAATTTCGAAGATACATCAGCCAAATGCACAAGAGATACTTATGCAAATACGAGCGCAAGGACAGAATTATAAGCTCTTGTTTTCGGTTCACCCTTCCTATTCTAGAATGCAACTAACAGAAGAATCGATTGATAACCCAGCGTCTCCCCCAATGTTCTGCATGATGCTGCGCAAACATTTAGAGGGTGGTATTATAACCGCTGTGAGACAGCACGAGGCTGACCGAATTATTATTTTAGAAGTTCTGAGCAAGAATGAAATCGGTGATGATATCACTCGCGAGATTCATATGGAAATCATGGGACGACATAGTAACCTAATACTAGTTGATCCAAGTAGAAACTTAATTCTAGAAAGCATTAAGCACCTGCCTCCTTCCATGAACAGCTACCGAACTATCATGCCAGGTCAGCAATACATTGCTCCACCTGCCCAGGATAAGCTCCATCCGCTGGAGTTTTCGGATAGTCTGAAGGACGTACTGGAAAGTATGGAAGAACCTAAGGAGATTGTGGAAAAAATCGCCGGCTTCTCTCCTCTTCATGCGAAGGAGCTGCTACATCGTTTCTCTACCGGATCCGCTCGAATGGAAATCTATCAAGCTTATATGAAAGAGTTCCAGACTGGTGGCACCGCTAAGCAGCTAGTAGAATGGAACGGAAAGCAATTTTATTCACCGAATGAGCTTACCCATTTAGAAGGTGAAAAATTTAATGAGCCATCTTTAGGTAGCTTGCTTGACCGTGTGTACTTTGCAAAGGCTGAGCGTGACCGCGTGAAGCAGCAAGCTGGCGACTTAGAGCGTTGGCTACAGAACGAATTAAACAAGCTTAAGCTGAAAATGAAAAAGCTGCAAAAGGATTTAGAGCAAGCCGAAAAGCTAGATACTTTCCAGTTATACGGCGAGCTGCTGATGGCAAATGCCTATGCAATCGAAAAAGGCTTAAGCGAAGTTGAGCTTGTTAACTACTATGATGAAGACCAGAATACAGTGAAAATACCTCTAGACAATCGAAAAACTGCCACACAAAATGCACAGAGCTATTACAACCGGTATACAAAGGCAAAAACTGCCTTGCTTAAAATAGAGCAGCAAATGAACATTACAAAAGAGGATATTCATTATTTTGAGCTGTTGCATCAGCAGGTAATGCAAGCCTCCCCAACAGATATAGAGGAAATACGTGAGGAGCTAATGGAACAAGGCCTCTTAAAATCTCGCGCCTCCAAGAAAAAGAAAAAGCTCGTAAAACCGATGCCCGAAAAGTACATTGCATCAGATGGCACAGAGATCTCTGTAGGGAAAAACAACAAGCAAAATGATTATGTAACCTTTAAGCTTGCGAAAAAAACAGACACCTGGTTGCACACGAAGGACATCCCTGGATCCCATGTCGTGATTCATTCAGACAACCCTTCGGAAACAGCCCTTCTGGAAGCCGCTAACCTAGCAGCATACTTCAGTAAGGCAAGGGGATCCTCATCTGTGCCAGTAGACTATACAGTCATCAAGCAAGTGAAAAAGCCAAATGGTTCGAAGCCCGGCTTCGTTATCTACTTTGACCAAAACACCCTCTTTGTCACACCTGACGAAGAATTAATTCGAAAAATGAAAAAATAATTGGTGATGCAGTCTCCTTTGGGAGACTGCATTTTTTGGTTGAGTGGGGTTACCACTAGTGGCTCCTACTATTTTTTGGCTTTCTCTCGTTTGGGCTCGATTTACTCTCGTTTGATGGGATTTTATTCTCGGATAGACCAAATTTACTCTTAGAAGAAGATAGCTCACTTTCTATCAAATAGGCTTTCTCTCGGTTGGGCGCCATTTACTCTCGTTCGGTAAGTCTTTATTCTCGCTTAGCCGCAATTTATTCTCGAATAGGGATCATTTACTCTCAGATAGATGGTTTACTCTCGTTCGTGAAGACTTTACTCTCGCTTGGCCTGAATTTACTCTCGCAAAAAGGCACTCGCATATTTGTAACTTTTTCCCACTCCACTCAGTCTTATAAAATAAACTAGGAGGAAATTATATGCGATACCCTCTTCCCCTACTTCTACTTTGCTGCTTTTGTTTTATTTTCCCCATTAAAACCTATGCAACAGATTGGGCCTACCCCTTTGTTGTTTGGAAAGGAAACATGTATGTTGTGGAGGATGAGGAGATAACAGAGGTAGAAAAAAGAATAGGCAGGGTAACTGTATATTCGGATTATTACTCATCCGGAGGGAACTTCTCGAATGCTTATGAGAGAGGAACTAAATATTTCTCCATCCCAGGAGTCAGCACAAAGGAAGCAATTGCAGTAGAAACTAAAAAGGGAATATATCGAAAAGCCGTATTTAATGGGAAATATGAAGGAAATGATAGTAGCTATATCTCCAACCTAATATTAAAAGTTGGCGGTGGGGTGCTAGTAATCGTACTAGGCTATAACTTTTACCGAGCCAATCGTCGGACAAAATAATCCTGAAGTTTTTTCCAATTATTTCATTTTATACAGTAAAATAGATCGTAGGGGGTGAAACAATGAAAATACTGTTCAGGGTTTGTTTATTAATTGCTGTAAGTTTACTCATCACGGCTTGCAATGATAAGCATCTAGAATTTTCATTAGAGAAATTAGATACAGAAATCGCCTACTGGTCTTCTGAAAAATTTCAAGGGAGAGAAGCCGGCACACCAGGAAATAAGGAAGCAAGAGAGGAAATAGCAAGGAAGTTTAAAGAAATTGGCTTGGAGCCATTACAGGAAAATGATTACCTCGTGCCATTTGACTTCTTTTATAAAGGAGTGAAGAAAGCAGATTTAATCGTGCACCTTAAAAACGGAGAGACAAAGGAATTTGAATACGGAACGGAATGGTCCAATAGAGTTTCACAAGAAATCGATATAGAGCTTCCTCTCCATTTTTATGAAAAAGGACAAGATATTACCCAGGAAATAAGTAAGGGCAGCATCATTGTCACGGAGGAAACAATAATAGAAGATGTCAGAGCACAGCTTATTAAGACTGACAATATATTTAAAACGGTCAATCATTTTTCAAGTCCAGACGCAACTACGTTTGAGATAACAGAACCAGTGTATGACTACCTAACCGAGAATAAAGAGGCTATCGAAAAAGTACATCTGGCTTGGTATAACGAAATGTTCAATCCTATGACCGAATATAATGTTGCCGGAAAAATTAAAGGTAGCGGAAATAAGCAGGCTATTGTCATTTCTGCTCACTTTGACCATGTTGGGATGTCAGGAAAAACACTGTTCCCTGGCAGCTTAGATAACGCCACTGGTTTAACGGGGATGATCAATCTTGCAGAACTTCTAAAAGAGGATTCAAAAAATACAACATATGCTTCTGACATTCTCTTCGTGGGATTCAATGCAGAGGAAAATGGTCTAATTGGAAGTCAGCGCTTTGTTGAATATCTCCAAAATGAATATGACACGATTGCAAACATTAATTTGGACTGCATCGGTGCGAAGGATGGAGGCTCAATATCCCTTGTCGGAGAGACATCAGGTAGCGGTAATCTAAATGAATTGCTATCCAAGATAGCCGAAAGCCAAAAAATTAGTACTCTCAGTGCAATAGAAGAATATTCAGGACTTAATAGCGATCACAAATCCTTTTTATTATCTGGCTATCAAGCAATAAATATATCTCAAGAAAAATTCGAGCATATTCACACTCCAAAAGATACTCCAGAAAACACAGATAGTAAGCCATTGAAGCAAGCCATCGAGCTAGTTCAAGCGTTTGTGAATAAGCATCACGATACAATCTTTGAAATGCCTGTGACAGACAACAATTTAAATGATGATTTCGATGAGAGTAAATATAAGAAAAATATGAACTTTGGAGAGTATATGAAAGCGGAAGGTCACATGATATTTATGTTAGAGAGAGCTGCTACCGAAGAGGAGTTTATGGAGATGCAAAAAGTCTTCACTAATGCAGACTATCAACTTACAAATATGGAGGTTTATGCTTCTCCGTCAGATTACGAGCTTTATAATTCATTAAGCACGATTACCGAAGAAGGAGTGGTAGGTAAATTAAAAACAGATGACTATGAATTTGCTTCTATGAATCTATCCTTACAGAAGGATACACGTGAGTATAATTTAACTATCTTTTTAAAAGGAAAAATTGAAATTGCGGAGGTTGCAGAAAAAATAGGAACTTGGGAGCTGCAGGCAGACGGCGCTCTTTACAACTTAGCCCTTTCATCCCTTACAGTCGAAGATGAACCTCGTTTTATCTTCCTTCATAGCAGTAGTATAGGGACAAATCAAATACATGAATCTTTTACGAAGGACGAGTTCACAGCTTTTATTAACAGCTTCGACCAAGAACAGGCAGTAAGATTTTTACTCAAACTTAATGAGACAAAAAACAAAGAGTAAGTCTTCTTCACTTAAAATTAACTGAATAATTTGATAAGATGGTTGTATAACTATTCAGGAGGCGAAGAACATGACGTTTAAGACGACTGATTTATGCGATACCTACTCAAGTGAGATCCAGGTGATCGGCTCCGAGTTTCGTTCTTTTGGTAAGAAACAAAGCTTTTTTGGACCAATCAGCACGGTGAAGGTGTTTGAGGATAATGTTTTAGTAGAAGAAGCGCTTAGCTCAATCCCTGCTGGAAATGTGTTAGTGGTGGATGGTGGAGAATCACAGAAATGCGCCTTACTTGGAGATCGACTCGGCGAGATAGGAGCGAGCCGAAATCTTGCAGGCATTATAGTTAATGGCTGTGTTCGAGATACAGTTGATTTAGCGAAGCTAGATATCGGAATTCTAGCATTGGGTAGCAATCCATTAAAAAGCAAGAAAAAGAGAGTCGGAGAGCGAGATATCCCCTTATATTTCTCGGGAGTAAATTGGACACCAGGTAATTATGTTTACGTGGACGAAGATGGACTTGTCCTTGCAAAACGTAACTTATTAGAGGAAGAATGACGTGGAGAAATACCTTAGCATTTTTCTTTTATTGTTATTCTCGGGAGCCATATTGGTTTCCATCCCCTTCTTGTTCTTTAATAGCCTAGAAATCTATCAAAAATGGATGGTAGGATTTGCTTTTGTAATATTCACCGGGGTATGCATCATCATTACTCAATTATTTTATATAATACAAAAGAGAAATTAGTAATATTGCTTTTACTTTCAAGCAACCGCCTTGCGGTTGCTTTTTAGAACTATTTTTGCTACAATGAGCTCCATTTTTGCTACAATCAACCTCATTTTTGCTACAATCAATTCTCAGGATGCTTTTTAGAACTATTTTTGCTACAATCATCGCTATTTTTGCTACAATCATCGCTATTTTTGCTACAATGACTTCTATTTCTGCTACAATCAATCTCATTTTTGCTACAATCAATTCCTTGGACGCTTTGCGAACTAATTTTTGCTACAATCATCGCTATTTTTGCTACAATGACCTCTATTTCTGCTACAATCAACCTCAGTTTTGCTACAATCCATTCCCAAGTCCCCTACCTATTAAAAGGACACTGCACAATTCACACAAAAAAAGAAGAGCTCACCATTAGCTCCTCCTACAGCCTCGCATATCGCTCGTATACATCCCGTAACGTTTCACAGCCTAGCTCTCTCGCTCTCTCTACGTACATTCCCCACAGCTTTGCAGTCATTTTGGCATCTCCTAAGGCATGGTGGCGCTCGACTATCGGCATTTGATTATGTAAGCACCACTCATCTAACGTAGTGAGCGACAAATTCGGTTCCACCGTTTTGAATAAAAAGGCAGTATCCACAATCCTATGCTTGAAGGGGGTTTTAAACATTGTCATGCTTGCGTGCTGCATAAAGGCTCTTTCATGTATAGCATGATGGGCTACTAGGGTTGCATCCTCTTTAAATTCCATGAACTTGATGAAGACGTCCGAAAACAAGGGAGCACTTGCAACCATCTCTGTAGTGATTCCGGTTAACCGCTCAATTTCCACAGGCACCTGTTCATCATAGCGGGCAAGGGAATAGAAGGTTTCTTCCAATACCTCAGAGCCTTGCATCTTGATTGCTCCAAGAGAAAGAATCCCATCGCCTTTTTCAGGATGGAAGCCAGTTGTTTCGATATCAAAGACTACCACCTTCAACCGCTTAAGCGGAACGGTGAGAGCGTCCTCTTGATGAATTTCCTTTTGAAGATTCCGCAGGAAAGCAATTTGCTGCGCATTTTGGATACCGCCGATTCCCGCGCCTGTCTTTCTTCTTTGAACACCTCTTAGTATATGGAAAAATGATTCAAACCCCATCTGCAACACCCTTTTTCAACATAGCAATTACTTCATCGTGTAATTTCTTCCCATCCCTCAAAATGCGCTTCATAACCTTCTTCTCATCTCGTGTCAGCTTTTCTACGTTTACATAATGGGTGTCCTCATATGAGCCTCCCAGAAAAAGAGACATCCGAAAAGCTAGCAGATCACTGAAATTTTTCTCTGCATTTTGAAGCAGCCGTTCATATCCTCCAATGGACATACATTTATTTATCCTAGAGAGCGTAGAGGTTTCATACACACCCTCCTTCAAGCTTAGGAGCCGCACCGCGTTTACATAAAGAAGAAACGCTGCATACTTCAAGTTCACACAGCCTTGGTGCTCCCCATACTGCTCTACTAGAATTTGTCCAAGCGGTCCGATACCACTCTTCACATGCATCACATTGTCTACGAACCTTTTAAGCAAGTATAGATGCTCTTTTTGATAATAAAATAGGAACGTTTTTAAGTTGTGAATAAAGCCAGCTGACCCGCAAAGTGCTCTTGCATCTAGAAAGATTTGCAGGTAGCGAATGGATTCAAAACTGCCATCCTCCATCCAAAATCTCAGCTGCTCCTTCCATTCAGACTGCGACTTGCACCATAACGGATTGGAGCTCATCACTTTTCCAGTGCAGTACGGATAGCCAAGCTGGTCTAGACCAAAAGAAACCTCTTCTCCAAGACGCCGAAAATATTCCCGTGTTTGTTCATCCTCGTTTTCATAAACCATCCCATGGTCTTGATCACTAATAAAGCCCTGCTCGAATCTTCCGCCACTTCCTGTGATGAACCAAACATAGGAGCATGGCGGCTCCCCCACCTTCTCCTGAGCAAGCTTCATCACCTCTCCCATCACTTCATCATGAAATCGATTCAGAGAGATGACGTCTCGCTTGTCGTAAATATTTCTTTCCTTCCACTCTTTTATTTCCCCGTACGATTTCACATGATCCTCCCTTTATACAAAAAGCCTCTTACAAGAAGAGGCTTTTTCTGTAGTATTATGATTTTGAAGGAGCTTCCTCTAAAATCATTTGTTCTGGATATCCGTATCCACCATGCTCGCTCATATCTAGACCCATGATTTCTTCTTCCTCTGAAACTCGGATACCGCCCATTACTTTTTTCATTATAAAAAGGATAACATAGGATACAGCAAACGCGAAAGCTCCACAAGCTACAACACCCATTAACTGTACTAGCAGCTGATCAAATCCACCACCATATAGTAAACCTGCTTTTCCCGTCGTTGCTAATTCTGGTGTCGCAAAGAATCCAGTTGATAAAGTTCCCCAAACCCCGGCAGCACCGTGAACGGATAAAGCAAAGATTGGGTCATCAATTTTTCTTTTCTCGAAGAATCTAGCACTATAGAATACTAGTACGCCGGCAACCAAGCCGATTACTACAGAAGCCCACGTTTCAACGAAAGCACAGGATGCCGTGATGGCAACAAGACCTGCTAACGCTCCGTTTAAGATCGTTGGGATATCGGATTTCCCTAATGCAACCCACGAGATAAATGTTGCAGCAACCGCTCCTGCTCCAGCAGCCAGCATTGTGTTTAATGCAACGAAACCAAAGAACGCACCTTCTACAGAAATAGTACTACCTGCGTTAAATCCGAACCAGCCTACCCATAGGATCAAAACTCCTAAAGCAGTGTACACTTGGTTATGACCAGCGAGATTATTGGCAGAGCCGTCTTTATTATATTTTCCGATACGAGGCTTTAAGATTAATGTTGCCGCTAATGCTGCCATCGCTCCAGTTAAATGCACTACCGTAGAACCAGCAAAGTCCTGCTTGCCGTGTTCACTTAACCAGCCACCGCCCCAAACCCAGTGTGCGATAACCGGATACACAGCAATTCCAAATAAAACCGTAAATACTACATAAGCGGATAGCTTTGCACGTTCCGCAAATCCCCCTAATGCGATGGTAATCGCAATACCAGCGAATGCTAATTGGAAAACAAAGAATACAGGAGTTGCCAAGGAGTCCCCTTCAGCGATTGCTCCGGAATAAAAGAAATCAGTCATTCCTACAAAAAAGTTTGCATTACCTCCGAAGATAAAGGCATAGCCCACTGCCCAAAAAACTAAAGCAGCCAAGCCAAAGGTGAAAATTGTCTTACCAGCAACATGGCCAGCATTTTTCATTCTTGTTGAACCAGCTTCTAAAAGTATAAATCCACCAATCATAAAAATAACTAAAATTGCAGCAACCATGGTCCACATACTGTCCATTAAATAATTTACATCCATCCTGTATTCCTCCCTTTTTCTTGTATGTTATGTTTCATCTCTCAATGATGTCAGGAAATGTAACATAAGTTATATTTTTATTTTACACACCATTAAAAATAAGTCAACAGTATTTTCTGAATTTTTCTCCTATTGTGTCAGGGTACATTACACGAACTTTATTATCCCTAGCTATTTGGACATACAAAAAGCCGATGAAAAGGGATAAACCCCTTCCTTCGACTCAGTTTTCCTACTATTTATTTCAACAGCCCGTCAATCCACCCTTGGACAAGCAAGCCCTCTTCAAAGCTAACAGTTAACGCCTTTCTTCCCCTAACCGTGTCACTACAAGCTTGCATGAGGCTCGCCACGTCACCACTAACCTCTAGCCTCTTCTCCTCCATGTCCATTTCACTAACCCAGAGCTCAGACCAGTTCCGCAAGACCATCGCTTTTTCCGTTCCAAGCACCCTAAACTCCAGCTTCTCTTCTTGCCCAATACCCGACAAGCCATTCAAGAATAGCGGAATACCGCTACTAGTCCTCCCAATCGCCATCACACCTGTTTCACAGAGCGATTCATCCATCGGATACTCAGTAGAATGAGAAACAATGTCCAGTTCCCCGAACAAATGATACGCTAGCTGCAAATAATGTGGGAAAACCTCTCGTATGAAGCCCCCCTGCTCCCGAGAGCCTATCCAAGGATTTCGTTGCCACTTTCTAGGCCAATGCGGAAAGTATGTATGCAGCTCTACCCGAACGATGTTTCCAAGCTCCTTTTGTTCAACCGCTCGTTTCAATTCATGGACAACCGGACTATACATCAAAGGAAAATGCATGGCAGTTTGCACACCTGCTTCCTTAGATACCCTTACCATCCGTTCCCCTGATGAATAATCATGCGCCAAAGGCTTTTCTGAAAGTATACGAATTCCTCTCTCGGCAATCATTTCTGCCAAAGGAGCATGACTAACAGGCGGAGTACCGATATAAACCCAGTCTGGTTTGGCGTCCAACAGCTCCTCGACTGTTCCTGCCATCTCCAAGCCATACTTTGTGGAGATTTCTTTTAATCTGCTTTTATTCTCATCATAAACGGCCGTTATCTCCGCTTCCGAGTTCTTTAGGATTTGATTAATAATCCTCTCCCCGACAACCCCTGTTCCAATGAGCCCAAATTTAATTTCCTTCATTTAGATCCCCTTTTCTTATGTATAACAGCATTAATCCAACCACCAACTACCTCAGATATTTTCTCCGGCTCATCCCATGTCAGCATATGTCCCGCCCATTCGATCCGAACAATATCAACGTCCGCAACACTCTTTATAAAACGGGTTGCTTTTCTCCGCGCATCCTCCATTTCTGCCGGTAACGATGCAGAAACTAAAAGAACCGGAACCTCTACGAAAGGATAAACCTCTGTAAAAGGCTCTTGAAAAAATGCCTTCACGATCGCTAAAGCGGTATGCTTCGTAGCTACCAGGCGATATACCCCATCTTCCTCCCGGTATATCTGCCGAACATATCCCTCTTTCGAAGCATCCCATTTATGGGTATATCCCTTGTACTCCTCTAGCACTTGCCCCCAGCTAGTCGAAGCTGTTTCATCTATATACCGATCCCACATGGATAACGCCCGCTCCAACATCAAATCTGACTGAAACGAAGGAAATGTAAAAGCACCATCCAACAAAATTACCCCCAAGACCTTCTCAGGAAAGTCCTTTGCGTAATGAAGCGCCAGATCCGCACCCCAAGAGTGGCCAAGCAGATAAAATGAACCCTTCACATCTTTCAGAATCGTCTGATACCAACTAGACAAACGAGAGAACAAATAGTCTGATTCTTCCTTGAATGCAGGCGTCTGACCATGCCCAGGACTATCAAAAACAAGCAAGTGAAAATCTTGCTCAAGCATCGGAATGATTTCCGAATAAGTATAACGACCACTACCACCTAGTCCATGAAAACAGACGATAGTAGGGTTAGATTCATCACCAAATTCCTCCATATAGACTTTCACCAACAACCCCTCCTCTATTTTTCAGTATATCAAAACGAATATTTTAATAATATTTATTTTAAAATCTTTCGACAATTAAAAGCGTTTTTAAGAATAGGGGCAAAACAGAAAACAAAAAAGCCATGAACGCTCGGCTCATGACTTTTCCAAACATACTTTCAAATTAAAAAAGCACCTACCATACGGTAGATGCTCTTTTCGGAAATGATCGCAATGGCTAACCAACCACAGTTACAATTGCTTTGCTATTTCCGTATCTAAACAATAACATAAAATTATCATATAAACTGTGACTATTTTCGTAAAGAAAAATATACCAATAAAATTATCTGAATTTTCAAGAGTCTTTATTACTATTTTTTATAATAACTCCAAAAATCAACATTTATTCACCTACTCATATGGAAGAATTTTTCAAAATTCATGAAACCTACTCCATCTATCCTCGTAAACTAGAAAGCTGATGTATCTGCAAATCCTACATAACAATTTGATAAGAAATCTTTAATGATAAAAGTTAAAGGGGTGTTTATGTGAATAAAAAAATCGTCATTCTGTTGATTTCCTTATTTATTCTCGTTGCATGCAATCAACAGACAACCAATACGTTAAAGTCAGAGGCCAAAATTGAAACGGCGAAGGAAAAAGAACAGGTCGATAAGTACGCAACACTAGTGGAAGAGAAAAACAGTGACATTCCGCAAACCCCGGTCGCTATCTCCTCATACGGAGAGGAAATGGGACTAACAATAAACCAGCCAGCCTTTGCACATTTCGCGGCGAATGGGAGTATCGAGCTTCACGGTACAATGGTAAACAGTGATTATGTTTCGCCATATATTTGGGTTGTCGTGCAGTCTAGTAAACAGGAGCCTGCGGGCAATCAAATGGAATACTTTGTTCCCATAAAGAACGGAGAATTTCAGGAAACTATTCACTTTTTTAACGGAGAAGGAACATACGAAATCGAATTGATGCTTCCGAGTACGGATCAAGAAAACTACTTCTATGACGCCGCTTCTTTTAAAGTAGAAAATGTGAACCCAGAATTACAAAGAGACATTGCAATCAACCCTTTCGGTCTTCAGATTGGCTTAACCTTTTCCACAGATGAAGGGTATGTAAGGAGAGATGGAATTTACCAGTTAGAAGGGCAAATTGATCATTTTTCCGATGTCTCCCTGCTCATGATTCGCTTAAATAAAGAAGGAGCTAGCTGGAATACAGTAATCCCAGTAAAGGATGGACAATTCTCATATGAGGTCCCGCTTTATTACGGAGAAGGAATTCATACGCTCGAAGTAATGGTGCCTGATGAAACAAAAGAAAATTATTACCAAACCGCCACAACTATACTAATTGATAATCTTTCCCCTGAAATAAAAGAGCCTGTTGAGTATTCTACTGTTTACACAGAGCGCGGAATCAACCTCCTTTCTCCCTTATATGGAGGAGAGGAAGCAGAATATACTTATTCCATAGATGGGACGATTGATAATTCAGCGGCATTTGCACAAGACACCACACATCTTTATGTGGAAACAAAAAAGGGAGAAGACAGAGCTTTAGAGGTCATTCCTGTTAAAGATTATAAATTTGACGATTCCTTTCACCTGCGCTTCGGTGAGGGTACCTATCAAGTAACGATTCATGTTCCGATTATCACATACGAAAAAAGCAATTACTATCAATTTCATGAAGTTGCTAGATTTGAAGTAGAATCTGTTGGCACCGTGGATAAAAGAAATTTATTACCTTCGAGAGGGATTCAATCAACTGCTCCAGAAATAATAGATTTATCAAATAGCCTTACGAAAAGCAAAGAATCGGACCTCGACAAGGCCAAGGCTATCTATGATTACGTTGCAAAAAATGTTTCCTATGATGTAGGAAAGCTAAATACAAACGACTTCCAATGGGACGATAGCTCTTTGAAAACATTAGAATTAAAAACAGGTGTTTGTCAGGACTATGCCTACCTAACAATCGCACTCTTACGAGCAGGTGGAATAGAAGCAAGATTAATTGAGGGCTTTGCTCCTGATCGACATGCATGGGTAGAAGCATTGGTAGATGGCAGTTGGATTACAATGGATCCAACTTGGGGTGCCGGATACGTGCAAAATAACCACTTCACAGCTAGCTATACCGACAAATACTTTGACCCTTCTAAAGCAGATTTTGAAAAAACACACACTAGAACCGGCATTACCTATTGAGAAATAGGTGCACTGTTAGAAGTATATCCTATAGGATAAAAAAAAGTACTTACGTTCAAGCTCGTAAGTACTTTTTTATTTCGAAATCTAGCTAGCTTCCCTCTTCTCAAATCTCCCAAGGGCTGGTTTGTTCGGTCTTTCAAGAGGCGTGTAATTCATGATGAAATACCCGACGATTAAAATTAAAATGACAACAGAATTTAACAGAGTATCTAGAGGTTCTTCATGCTCCACAATAATTTGTCTAATCATGGCCGTGATGCCGATATACAAGAAGTAGCGCATCGGGAAATGGTAATCCTCTTTAAAATATTTCACAATCATGGTGATGAATTCAAAGTATAAAAAGAAGAGAAGGATATTCGCAAGGAACTTCTTATAGTCCCTGCTACCATCCAAAAGAATATGGACACATTCAACGAGTTCTCTGACTAAGAGGAAGGATAAGATCATTGCTAGGAGAATTAGGCAAACATTCAATACATGCTGAAATATCTTTGGTATCACAGACAATACAAGTACTTTTCGATTTGTTAATTCCTTCATTTAATCCCCCATTTCTATTGAAAGATAATATTAAGAAACAATTATATGCTAATTACTTCTTAAAAATCCAATGATTTACCGTTAAAATTCGAAATTTTCTGTGAAAACGTTTTCTTGTTGTTTATTATTCTAATTATCTAAAAATAATATTTATTCACACTACTTTTGAGCTATAATTCTATTAAAGGGGGAAAGAAAATGATTAAACAATCCATTATAGAGAATGTGTTAGAGGCCGCTCTTTCCACTGGCGGCGACTTTTCAGAGGTGTTTATAGAAGATAAATATAACAACCGTCTGGAATTACAAAGTGGAAAAATAGAGAAAAGCAACTCTGGTAGAGACTTCGGGATAGGCATACGAATTTTCTCCGGACTGCAAAGCGTTTACACGTACACCAATGATTTTACAGAGGAAGGTTTAATAAAGGCTGCACTCAAAGCTGCCCAAGCAATCAAAGGCGGTGCTAGTGGCATTATCCATCCGTTCAAACAAGATTTAATCACGCCTATCCATACGATTGGGCAAATGCCACGCTCCGTATCTCATGCTAGAAAAGTAGATGTGATGCGAAAAGCTGATTCTATTGCAAGAGAATATAACTCCCTGATCCGTCAGGTAGGAGTAGGCTATCTAGATATGGAGCAGCATGTGTTAATTGCCAACTCAGAAGGGAAATTTGTAGAGGACACGAGGGTTTATAGCAGACTTACCATTCAATCTACTGCATCTGACGGGAACGAAATGCAAACCGGTTTTTATGGCCCAGGTGCTCATGCTGGCTTTGAATTCACGGAAACACTTGATCTTAACCACTACGCCGGAGAAGCCTCTAGAATTGCCGTAACGATGTTAGGTGCTGATGAATGTCCAAGTGGTAAGTTCCCAGTCATCATTGACAATGAATTTGGTGGAGTAATCTTCCACGAAGCATGTGGACATGGATTAGAGGCAACCTCTGTAGCTAAAAATAATTCTGTCTTTGCGAATAAAATCGGAGAAAAGGTCGCTCCAGATATTGTCACCTATATTGATGACGGTACCCTACCAAATGAATGGGGCTCCCTCAATATAGACGATGAAGGAGAAAAAACTCGCAAAAATGTGTTAATTGAAAATGGAATCTTAAAGGGTTACCTAATAGATAAATTCAATGCTCGACGGATGAACGCGGAGCCAACTGGTTCTTCTCGCAGACAGTCCTATCGATTCAACCCTACCTCCCGGATGACAAACACATACATTGCTCCAGGGCAATCCAAACCAGAGGATATTATCGCCGACACAGAGTATGGAATCTATGCGAAATATATGGGCGGTGGGCAAGTAAATCCTTCCACTGCAGATTACAATTTTGCTGTGATGGAAGCATACATCGTGAAAAACGGAAAGATAGACCGTCCTGTTCGAGGGGCTACTCTCATTGGTAACGGAGCGAAAACACTGCAACTGGTTGACCGTGTAGGAAATAACTTGGGGCACGGTGCAGGAATGTGTGGATCCATCAGTGGAAGTCTGCCAGTGAACGTTGGACAGCCGATGATTCGAGTAAGTGAAATCACCGTAGGCGGAACAAAGGGGGAAGCATGATGAATATAGCTACTTATCAAGAGGAGCTTTTGACTAAGGCTAAAGAGGCTGGCTTCTCAGAGGCTGAGGTTTATTACCAGAAAGCAGAGCTTTTTAGAAGTAGTATTTTTGAAGGGGAAATTGATCACTATGAAACCTCTGAAGAGGCAGGACTTGGGTTTCGTGGCTTGTACAATGGAAAGATGGGATATTCCTATACCGAGAAACTAGATGAGGAGTCAGTTAGTTACTTAATTGAACAGGCAAAGGCAAACGCCGAGGTATTGGATGAGGATGATGGAACCGATATTTTCGAAGGAAGTAGCAGCTATACGACACACTCCTATGTCAATGAGGAGCTAGAGAAAATAGATATCCCAACTTATATTGATTTTCTAAAAAAAGTAGAAAAAAATATTCTCACATACGATCCAAGAATCATCACCTTAGATTATTGTATGTTCCAAAGCATTTCACAGGAACGCCAGCTGGCCAATAGCAAAGGACTATCTTTAGACGATAAATCGAACGGAATTGGTCTGCATATTTCTGCCGTTGTAAGAGACGGAGAGGAAACAAAAACCGGGAGTGTGGTTAAGCTATCTCGTGATATCAGTGTGTTAGATGCAGATAAGATAGCACAAGAGGTCGCAGAAGAGGCACTTTCCTATTTAGGAGAGAAATCTGTCCCATCAGGCAAGTATCCAATCATTATGCGAAAGAATGCTTCTGCTTCCCTAGTAGCAGTGTTTAGTGAAATCTTTTCCGCAGAAAACACGCAAAAGGATCAATCTCAGCTGAAAGGGAAAGTTGGAGAGGTTATCGCTTCAGAAGCATTCACCTTGATAGACGACCCATTCCATCCGCTAGCTTTCGGTGGGGCTACCTTTGACGGAGAGGGTGTTGCAACGAAAAAGCACGCCGTGATTGAAAACGGAAAGCTGCAATTGCTTTTCCATAATCGAAAAACAGCAAAGGTAGAAGGCTGTGAGACAACTGGTCATGCGCAAAAGCCTTCCTTTAAAAGTACATTGGGTATTGCCCCTCATAACCTCTATGTAGCTCCTAGTGAAAAATCACTCGAACAGCTACTACAGGAAGTGAACAACGGTGTCCTAATCACAGACTTGTCCGGCTTACATTCCGGTACAAATACAATTTCAGGTAATTTCTCTGTTGCTGCAACAGGCTTCTATATCGAGAACGGAAAAATCAGCTTTCCAATCAAACAAATGACGATTGCTGGAAACTTCTATGACTACATGAAAAACGTGAAGGCTACCGCCTCCGACCTTGAATTTTCTTTTTATGGAGTAGGCTCCCCTTCCCTTTTAGTAGAAGGATTATCAGTAACGGTAGATTAATTACGCATATGGCTAGCTTCTATACATAGAGGCTAGCCATATGAAGTATAGGGGGTAATTCCACCTAAAGGTATTGACTTTCGCAAGTAAATCCTCGGGAACCGCAAGTAACCGATTCGCAGACGCACGTATCATACCCGGGACCGCTTATATTGGATAATCATTGGAAAATGTCACCCCTTTTCGCATGCAAAAAGGGGCCATTACCTATGACACTGTCTAGTATGCTCTAGGCTTCATAAGAAGCAAATCCGCAAGCGGAAGCAAAATAAAGAAAAGGAGAAACTCAGCTTCAAGCGAGCTTCTCCTTTTTTAATAAAATACTATAAAATACATTCAGCCCTACTAAATAAACGACATACACAACTGTTAAAATGATACTCATTTCCTTTGAGATAAATTGAAAGTAGCTAAAAAAGCAGTGAAACATGATTAACGGCAAAATATTTTTCGTCAATAGATACACCTGCGCCATTGCAACAGCGAAAAGAAAAGACAGTAGCACCAGCTGGAACACTGGATAAAAGCCTTGTCCTCCCCAAAATTGAAACCACAGCACAAAGGTATACAGGAAGCTAGAGACTATAATAGCAGCCGCCCTTCCCTTTTCTTTCAAACTATTTAGCAATATGGAGCGAAAGAAAGTTTCCTGGATGATACCCGTAAGTAATGCATATAGCCCATAAAAAATCAGCATTTCTCCATCTAACGCATAGAAACCAGCCCATCCTACAAGCACCAGCAACCCTAAAAGGAGCATGTACAAAAAGAGATCCCGATTCGAGATGGACAAATGAAAGCCAAAGGCCCTCCACTCCCGCTTCCCTATTAAATAGCCAACAATCCACAAGAATACAGGAAGGCTAGAAAATAGGAAAATAGTATAAACATTTTCCAAGAACAAGTAACATACTGCTGTAGCCATAAGAGATATCATCATGTAGACAGCATACAGGATACTAACACGGACATATCCATCCTCGTTCCACCGCTTGATAGATTCCATTCCCCACTCCCATCTTTTGCTTCGATTCTATAAGCATATGGTGTAACTAGGAAGGAAGATTCCTACATATCATGAATTTATTTTTTTACCTGAAAGATGATAAAATCTACACATCTATCATCCTCTCGAAAAGATGGATATTTTCTGATCATCTCTTCTGATGGTTTCGGCTCTACCAAGCCCTCTAGTACAAAGCCGGTTTTAAGAAGCGTGTTTATATAGCTCGTTAGCGTCCTATGAAAAAATAACATCCTCTTTTTATCTCCTAAGCCAGGCTGCTCGTATGCACCCTCATGGAAATACTTATCGACATTCCAATGTAGCTTTTCTCCAGTTGAGGACCTTTCCCATCCGCTGTTCGGTGTAATAAAGTGAAACTTTGATTGGTGGGGGGGTTCTTTCATCCCCCACCAATCATTAGTTGAACCAATCGGGCTTTTAGGGACAGTTAATCTCCCACTTAGCTGTCTCCTTTCTTTTGCCATCTTGAAGTGGGAGTCTTACTGTCCCTTAATGCGGGATAAAACAAGGATGTAGAATGGAAAAGACGAAAGTCCCTCCATTTCCCAATAATCTGTACATTTCAGCAAATGCTTGTTCATAATTCGCAAGGTCATGAATAACCATATTAGAAATAATGATGTCAAAGCTCTCATCTTCAAAATCATGTAAATCCTCACAATTACCGTAAGAATATACGATGGATAAGTCGACAGATGTTCTTTCCTTTGCAATTTCAAGCATTCTTGGTGAAGAATCGACCGCTGTCACATTTGCTCCTAAGATTGCCAGCTTCCTGCTTAGGTACCCTTCCCCGCACCCTGCATCTAACACTTTCTTTCCTCGTACTTCCCCTAGTAATTCAAGTAATGTGGGATTTAGCAATACTTCCTTATGTAAATCTCCATCTGCTCCGTGATTTTGAGAATATTGGTCCGCAAATGCATCCCATCTTTTTATTGCTTCTTTTGAAGTAAAATGTTCGTTCATACTTCCCCTCCTAGTTACATGAAAATTTTGCCACTTCTCTTATCATACCTTTTGTGTAACTCCTCCAAAAGAAAAAACTGTAAAAACTCATATGAGCTCCTACAGTTAATAGTTTTTAGATATATTCTCTTGAAACTCGCTCGGGCTTTGCAGCATCTAACATAAGAACAATCGCAGTTACGACATGCATTGCCCAGCCTACGATTGGGATGATGCCTAAACATGAAGCGATAATTCCCAGTATACTTCCTGTAACAGAGCCGCCTTCTTTCTTTGTTATCACAAGAGTGGTTATATGAAGAGCTAACATAATCATAAGAGGTACCCATGAGAAACCTACAATAACGATCGCTCCAAGGATTGGAATTCCTAAAACTACTTCAAAGGACCCAGTGATCCATTTTAAAATTCGTGGAGTAGACATACACAACATCCTTTTACTCATTTTTATTAAATATACCACAAGAAACTATTGATGTCTGTATCTAATTTACTATAAATAATTTATCTTCTGAAGATTATCTCGCCATTTTATGCGATAACGATAGGGAGTATACCCATGTGATTGCTTAAAAACCTTGATAAAATAGTTCACATCCTCAAAGCCATTCATATGAGCAATTTCCGATACCGAAAAAGAAGTTTCTCTTAAGCTCTTTTCTGCATGTTGAATTCTGATCCGCTGGATATATCGCTTAAAAGAGATTCCTTGTTTTTTGGAGAATAAATGGCTGAGATAATTTGGGCTGACCCCTAGCTCTTTCGATACTGCTTTTAACGAAAGCTGCGGGTCCGTATAATGCTGGTCAATATAATCAATCGCGAGCTCTGTATAATCGGTTTGTGCCGTTTGCTTGGCAACAGCAGCCTGTTTCATTACCAACTGGGTAAATAAAATCATTTCTTGAATAATCGTATAAAGAATGGGCTCCTCTAGTATCGTTTGAAAAAGCTGTCTATACTGAGCCTCTAGCTTAGCGATATGCTGCATTCGATACTTTTGCATATAGCGTCGAATTTGCGCAAGAATACTAGTTAAATGGATTCGGACGTCATCATGAGAATAGGAAGTAGCTTGTGAAAGCTCATATAAAAATCGTTTGATAGAAGCTATGTCGTGATTTTCCAAGCTTTGAATCCAATATTGCTGCTGCTCAGGAGTGAGTAATGGATCGAGCGAGATTACTTGCTCCTCTTCATTCGCAAAAAAGATATGCTCATACCCCTGATAAAATCGCTTCATTAAAGGAAGACGTGTCTGATCATACATATAACGGATTGTTGCATTGCTTCCATCATAGATAGCAATATTCACGTATTCTCCACTCATCATGTGCCATTCCTGAATAAAAATCCGGGCTTGTCTCACTATTTCCTGCTTCGTTGAGTTTCTTCCTAAACAAACAATTCGCTTTTGCAGAGGAACCGCGGTAATGTCATCGAAAATTGGCGTATGCATTAACCAATGATACAACCTCAGATTGTCCTCCACCCTTGATGGTTCTATAAGGAAAAACGGTTGCACCGAGTTATCAATGATCTCCGAGGTTTGTAAAAATAAATCTGCATATAGCTTTGCTTCCCTACTTGTAAATTGTTCTTCTTTTAAGGAGGATGGCTGGGGGATGGATAATAAAACCGATTTCAATTGAGGAAGCGGAATTGGCTTTGTAAAGAGTTCAATCGCCTTATAACGAATCGCCTTTTGAGCATGTTGAAAAATCGGATTCGCTGTTATTGCGATAAAGGAAATGTTTTTCTCACGCAGCTTCTCTAAAAATGACGTGGTTGTTAGCTCTATATCCGCAATGACGACGGTTGGTTTCCAAGTCTCCACCTTATCCGTAGCCGTATAAACGGACTTCTCTGTTTCTATTTCTAACTTTGCTGCTATGTATGTCGTTAAGTACCATTTTATCCCCTGCATTTCCTGCATATCTCGGTCAATTAGTAAGATTCGCATTTTCCATCTCCGTTCATTTTTTCTATTTCATATATAATTTCTATTTTTATTTAAGGACATGCTATATATCTTTTAATTTTACTATAATCACCTCTATTATTCTATTTATTCAGAAAATAAAGAACGATAGAATAAAATTACATTTAAGAGGAGGTATGTATATGGTTCAACTGCAAACCCAGCTGAAGGAAAAAGCAACAGCTCCTATTAACTCCATTATGAAGATGGTTGTCTGCAGCTTAATTGGTATTTTTAGCTTTTTTGTTTCATTTGAATGGAATGGCACTTCTACTATTTTAATTGACCATATTGTTACATTCATTCGGAACACTGCCCCAACCGCTGTAACCATTTATATTTTCATCCTGTTAGTCGGTGGAGCCATTTATCCATTTGTCACAAAGAAATGGAACAAGTCGATTGTAGACATGATTCTCTCCTTCTTTAAAATTGGGGGCTTAGTAGCTGGTATTTTGTTGATTTTTAACATTGCTCCATCGTGGCTGGCAAATCCAGATATCGGACCCTATTTGATGGATAAGCTCATTGAGCCAGTAGGAGTATTGATTCCCATTGGTGCTATCTTCTTAGCACTATTAGTAAGCTATGGGTTACTAGAATTTATCGGCGTATTAATGCAGCCAATTATGAGACCACTCTTTAAAACTCCAGGCCGCTCTGCTGTAGATGCAGTTGCCTCCTTTGTTGGGAGCTACTCGGTTGGGTTATTGCTGACAAATAGAGTGTATATGGAAGGACGTTACACTGCTAAGGAAGCTGCCATTATCGCAACCGGCTTTTCAACTGTCTCCGCTACCTTTATGGTCGTGATTGCAAAAACGCTTGGTTTGATGGAGCATTGGAACACCTTTTTCTGGGTATCGCTTGTTGTTACCTTCTTAGTAACAGCAATCACTGCAAGATTATATCCGCTCCGCAACATGAAGGATGATTATTTTGAGGGCAGTACCCCACAGCCAGAAAAGCTGGTGAAGAAGGATCGTTTAAAAGAAGCTTGGAAGGAAGGGATTACTGCGGTAGAAAATAACCCTTCTCTTGCAAAAACCGTTTGGCAAAACCTTCGAGACGGTCTAATCATGGCAATGGGGGTTATTCCGTCCATTCTATCCATTGGATTATTAGGATTGATTTTAGCGACCTATACACCTGTCTTTGATTGGCTCGCTTATATCTTTGCGCCTTTTACTTACTTATTACAGATTCCCGAGCCTATGCTAGCCGCAAAAGCATTAGCTGTATCTATTGCGGAAGTATTTTTGCCAGCATTAGTCGTGACAGAGGCTGCACTTGTAACAAAGTTTATCGTAGCTGTCGTATCCATATCATCTGTGTTATTTTTCTCAGCTGTGATTCCATTGATTTTATCCACAGAGATTCCATTAAAGCTACGTCATATCTTAGTTATTTGGTTTGAACGAGTAGTATTGACACTAATTATCGTAACACCTATAGCATACCTACTATTTTAAAAAGGAGAATTGTCGATGATATCCAAAACAAACGTACGTGCACCACGAGGAACAGAGCTATCCTGTAAGGGATGGACACAGGAAGCAGCCATGCGAATGCTCATGAACAACTTAGACCCTGAGGTAGCAGAGAATCCAGACGAGCTAGTTGTTTATGGAGGAATCGGAAAAGCGGCAAGAGATTGGGAAAGCTTCGACCAGCTAGTTGCGACACTGAAGGAGCTGGAAAACGACGAGACGATGCTTGTGCAGTCAGGAAAGCCAGTTGCTGTATTCAAGACACATGAGCATGCTCCTCGCGTATTAATTGCAAACTCGAATTTAGTCCCAGGCTGGGCAAATTGGGATCACTTCTATGAGCTAGAAGAACGCAACCTAATGATGTATGGTCAAATGACTGCTGGAAGCTGGATCTACATCGGTGCACAGGGCATTTTACAAGGAACGTATTTAAGCTTTGTAGAAGCAGGAAAGAAAAAGTTTGGCTCGGCTGATTTAAGAGGTCGCTTCATCCTCACTGGTGGTATGGGTGGTATGAGTGGCGCTCAGCCGCTAGCTGGAAAAATGGCTGGTGCCGTTATATTAGTGGTCGAGGTCGATCGTACAAGAATCGAACGGAAAATAAAAGAAGGTTATTGTGATTATCTAGTGGAAACTGTAGATGAGGCACTAGCGCTAGTAGAAAAATTAACTACAGCAAAAGAGCCTGCATCTATCGGACTTGTTGGAAACTGTGCGGATGTGAACCGAGAGCTGCTAAACCGCGGTGTCATTCCTGATTTCGTGACAGATCAAACATCTGCCCATGATCCGATCAATGGCTATGTGCCAAACAACATGACATTAGCGGAGGCGCTAGAGCTTCGCAAAAAGGATTCAAAAACCTACGAGCAAAAAGCAAAGGAAACGATGGCAGAGCATGTTCGAACGATGCTTGAATTCCAGGCTGCTGGTGCGGAAACATTCGACTACGGAAATAACATTCGTGCTTATGCAAAGGAAATGGGAGTGGAGAATGCCTTTGACTTCCCTGGCTTTGTACCTGCCTACATTCGCCCTCTTTTCTGTGAAGGAAAGGGTCCGTTCCGCTGGGCAGCACTATCTGGCGACCCAGAGGATATCTATAAGACAGACCAGCTAGCGAAGGAAATGTTTGCAGACGATACAGCACTAGTCAATTGGATTGATATGGCGCAAAAAATGGTGAAGTGGCAAGGCCTCCCTGCTCGTATTTGCTGGCTAGGCTACGGTGACCGTCATCGCTTTGCACTCAAGGTAAATGAAATGGTAGCGAGTGGCGAATTGAAGGCTCCGATTGTCTTCGGTCGAGATCATTTAGACTCTGGCTCTGTTGCCTCCCCTAACCGCGAAACCGAGGGAATGAAGGACGGCTCAGACGCAGTTTCCGATTGGCCGCTGTTAAACGCATTAGTGAACACTGCCGGCGGAGCAAGCTGGGTAAGCATTCACCATGGTGGTGGCGTTGGAATGGGTTACTCACAGCACGCAGGTCAGGTGCTAGTGGCAGATGGAACGGAAATGGCTGCTGAAAAGATTAATCGTGTGCTAATCTCCGACCCAGGTCTTGGTGTCGTACGTCATGCCGACGCAGGCTACGAAAGCGCAATTCGAACAGCAAAAGAAAAAGGCATCAAAATGCCAATGCTAAAGGGATGATTCGATGTTACTAATAAAAAATGCAAACGAAATACTGACATTACAAAGTGACACAGCAGGACCTAGAACCCGTGCGGCAATGGGCAAATTAAACATTCAAGAAAATAGCAGTATTTTAATAGAAGGCGACCGCATAGTTGCGGTTGCCTCACTTACTGAGCTAGAAAGACAATATGGGGATGCTCTTCAATCCGCTGAGGTGATAGACGCTGCTGGAAAAATAGCGATGCCTGGCTTAGTGGATTGCCATACCCACTTGGTGCACGGAGGAACGAGAGAGCATGAGCTCAACATGCGCTTGGCAGGCGCTACTTATATGGAAATCATGAACGCTGGTGGGGGTATTCATTATACGACGACGAAAACACGAGAAACGAGCTTTGAGGAGCTTTATGAAAAAACGTATCGTCATCTCAATCAGTTTTTACAGCATGGAGTAACTACTGTCGAAGCCAAGTCTGGATACGGTCTTGATTGGGAGACAGAAAAGAAGCAGCTAGAGGTGGCAAAAAAGCTGCAGGAAAACCATTCAGTCGATGTCATCTCTACTTTTATGGGCGCACATGCAGTCCCGAAGGAGTACAAAGGAAATGAGGATACATTCGTTGATTTGATTATCGAGGAAATGATCCCACAGGTTGCTGAACTGGGACTAGCCGAGTTCAATGATGTGTTTTGTGAGCTGGGTGTGTTTACACCTGAGCAGTCTCGACGCATTTTAGAAGCTGGAAAACAATATGGACTTACCCCTAAAATTCATGCGGATGAGATTGAGCCATATGAAGGAGCAGAGCTTGCGGCAGAGGTCGGGGCAATTTCTGCCGAGCATTTACTAGTTGCCTCGGATGAAGGAATTAAAGCAATGGCGGAGGCTGGAACAATTGCCGTGCTTTTACCAGGGACAGCATTCTTCCTTCGTGCACCTTTCGCTCGCGGACGACTAATGGTGGACTCCGGGGTGCCAGTGGCCATTTCTACAGACTTTAACCCTGGCTCCTCCCCTACCATCAGTCTTCCGTTCATTCAAAATCTTGCTTGTATGAACATGGGAATGACAATGGAAGAGGTCCTTTGTGCGACGACAATTAATGCTGCCTATGCCATCAATCGAGGACATGAAGTAGGCTCCCTTGAAGCAGGCAAAAAAGCGGATATTCTCTTACTGGACGTGCCGAACTACAAGCAGCTGCAATACTTCTATGGAATGAATCATACAAACACAGTAGTGAAGGCTGGAAAGCTGGTTGTGAAGGATGGTGTGCTACTATGAAGGATTTAGCAAGCAGTTATCTAACGAAGCCCCCTGTTACGTGGAGCCGAGTAATCGGTCAGGACATGAAAGTAAAGGATTGGATCATGCCTGGATGGGAAACAAGCGAGGAGCCTCATGTAGTACTGATGGGAGCCCCTCTCTCCCGCTCCTCCATTAGTGCTTCTGCGGCATCGGAATTTCCTGCAGCATTTCGTCAAAGCTGGAACTACTTCTCTACCTATTATATAGACGATCAAATCGATTTTCGGGAGCTGAAGGTAGCCGATTTAGGAGATATTCAAATGCATGGCACAAACATTCTCACCTGCCATTCGAATATACAGAATGCCAAGACGGATGTGTTGAAGGCTTATCCAAACAGCTTTCCTATCACGATTGGCGGTGACCATTCCATTACCGCTCCTTTAATTCGTGCAAATGCAGCAGAATCACAAAAACGAATAGGCATTATTCAATTCGATACCCATTTAGATTTGAGAAACGTCGAGGAGCATGGACCATCTAACGGAACTCCAATCAGACAGCTGTTAGACAATGGGATTGTTCGCGGAGAGGATGTCTACAACATAGGTTTGCACGGCTTTTACAATGCCCCTTCCTTAATAGATGTGGCAGCTCATTATGGGGTAAACATGATTACATTAAAGGAATTTAGACGTAAGGGTGCAGTGGCACAAATAAAAGAAGTAATCGAAAAACTCCAGGATAAAGTGGATCTGGTTTACGTAACTGTTGACATTGATGTACTAGATATCGCCTACGCACCAGGTGTCCCTGCCTCCACTCCCGGCGGCATGCGTACAGACGAGCTATTCGACCTATTGTACGAGCTCGGCAAATACGATTGTCTAACCGCAATGGACTTCGTCTGCATCGACCCACATAAGGATACAAATGTAGGGACAACCGTAAAGGCCGTGACTTATGCTTTTCTTACTTATCTGGTGAGTCGGTATAAGCATTTGCATGTAAAATAGAAACCGCCCACTAGCTATTGGCTAGGGGCGGTTCGTTTATTCTATAGCTTAATATCATAAATAAATATAAGCAGTTAGGATAGAAGCGCCAAGCAAAATCATTGCTATGCACTTTAAAGGCTTTTCCTCTCCACTCTTCAAATTGAGCACCCAAACTACGGTCCAACCAAAGAAGACTATACCAAGCCCTACAGAACTTAAACCTTTTATTCCTAATCCCGCCCTAGAACCTGTAAAAAATACAAGATAACCAAGAGTGATAGGGATAAGCCCGAATTTAGAAAAAGGTTTTCTTAAATCATTCTTAAGGGTAGTCCGTTCCTTCTCCTCCAGCTTCCTATAGTGATTCCAACCATTTATAAAAGACATTGTCCATACGAACACCACAAACAGAATATTGAGTATATCCATAGCATCTCCTTTTTCCCTTATATGAATTATGAAGGAAACTAACTGTTTCCAATTGGGAGAACTCATTGAAAACGAGTCAATCTTTAATATGAATTGATATGTATTTCGAATGTTAATTTATCATTTTAGAAAAATTGATAAATCTATTAACGTAGTCACTTGTATGATTGTTTTCTCTCTTTCATTGAAATCCACTGTTTCTTTTAATTGTAAAGATATGCACCCAATTTCCCCTTCAGGTCTCTTTTCTCTAATTTTATTCCAATTAACAGAATATGTAAAAATTTATTTAATGAAATCAAAAAGAACTCCATCTAATTTTGGAGTTCTTCTTTTATTTATAAATATTGCAATCAAGTCGTCTATTTCTACTAATTCTATAACTTTTACACATATCTCAGAAATTCCATATAAGGATGGATTTTTAGTTTATCTTCAGGTATTTCTCTTTTATACCCAGCTGGAATGGCATCAAAGGTAATCATTATATGAATGGTGTCAGCTCCGACTATCCTATTAATCTGTTCACTCTTTAAACTTCCACTTATTCTCTCTATCAGACTCCCGTATCCATGTGGAGGTAAACTTTCCCAACCCCATAAATTCTTAAATTCATTGACCACTGTTTCCCCAATTTTTTCATTCGCAACTAATTCCTTGATATCTTCCTCTACAAAACTTTCATTTAACACATAGCTCTTCTTAGTGAATAATGAATCCACTCTTTTATTCCACAAGCCCTCAAGTCTATCTTCAAAATCCTGATAAAAATTTTCATAGCTAATATCAGTAACCCAAGTCTTATCAAATATCTTTTTTACAAATAACAGAAAATTCAACTCAATAGGCGCGGTTATTATTTTATATTCTGACATCTGATATAATCCTTTCTAGTCATGTAAAAAGAATTTATTTTTTGTTCTTTTTAATGTATAATCCCTAAATGAACCTTGCATATTAAAAATCATTTTAAAGTGATAGGTTACCAAGTGGTAAAAATTGTTTGTAGATATACTTATTTTAAGTGATTACTATTAAGTAGATTACTATTAGATGTATATATAGATTGGGGATCATAATGGATAGAATGTTTCAGAAATTCCAGAAAATATATAGTAAATATACGGTCTTTTTCTTTACAGCTGTCCTTCTTTTGTGGATAAAGACGTATATTGTTCAATTAACGCAGTTTGATTTAGGCATAGGAAATTCACTTCAAGAATTTCTTTTACTTTTAAACCCTTTAGGGTCTGCTATAGTATTTTTAAGCTTTGCTTGGTTATTTAAAGGAAAAAGAAAATACATCTGGTTAATTGTTATTGATTTTCTTTTGTCTTTCCTTTTATATGCCAATGTCTTATATTATCGTTTCTTTAACGATTTCATTACATTGCCGACTATCTTGCAAACCCAAAATTTCGGGGATGTAAGTAGCAGTATCACTTCTCTTTTGAGACCATATGATTTGTTATTCTTCCTTGATATCGTCATCCTAATTGGAATGCTTACTTTTAAATTTGTAAAAGTAGACGTGACGAATTTCAAGCCTCGCAGAATGGCAATCATCTTCCTATTGGGAATAGGGATTTCAGGGGTGAATTTAGCTTTGGCAGAAATGGATCGACCTCAATTGTTAACTAGAGGCTTCGACCGTAATTATATTGTGAAATATTTAGGAATGTATAATTACACCATTTACGATGCGGTAAAAAGTACAAGTGCATCTGCGCAAAGAGCTTTGGCAGATAGCGATGACATGACAGAAGTGATTAACCACACCAAATCTACACATGCTGAACCAAATCCAACATACTTTGGAGCTGGTAAAGGGATGAATGTCATCTTTTTGCACCTTGAATCCATCCAAGAGTTTTTAATTGATTACAAGTTACACGGGGAAGAGGTTACACCATTTTTAAATTCTCTAACTAAGGAAGAGAATATGATGTATTTCGATAATTTCTTCCATCAAACGGCACAAGGAAAAACCTCTGATGCAGAGTTTATGTTGGAAAATTCACTATATGGCTTGCCACAAGGGTCAGCGTTTACCACAAAAGGTTTGAATACGTACCAAGCGGCACCTGCGATTTTAGATTCTCTAGGGTATACATCAGCGGTGTTCCATCCGAACTCAGGAACCTTCTGGAACCGCAATGAAATCTATAAATCGTTTGGATATGATCATTTCTTTGATTCCAGTTACTATGATATGGACCCAGCGCAATTAGCGGATTATGGGTTACACGATAAACCGTTTTATGAGCAATCGATTTCATTGTTAGAAACGTTGCCTCAACCATTCTATACAAAATTTATAACGGTATCGCATCATTATCCGTACACGATGAATCAGGAAGAAGCTACAATTGCACCGCATACGACGGGTGATCGATCAGTGGATAATTACTTCCAAACAGCTCGTTATGCAGATGAAGCATTGAAGCAGTTCTTTGATTACTTAAAGGAATCTGGACTATACGATAATTCGATTATTGTCATGTACGGAGACCATTACGGTATTTCTCAAAACCATAACAAAGCAATGGAAACCGTTCTCGGTAAAGAAGTAACACCTTTTGTAAGTAAGGCAGAGCTACAACGAGTACCATTATTTATTCGCGTACCTGGCGTTGAAGGTGGCGTTAATCATGAATATGGAGGACAAATAGATATCCTTCCAACGCTCCTTCATTTATTAGGAGAAGAGACAAAGGATTACGTACACTTTGGTACAGACTTATTATCTCCAGAGCATATTGAAATTGTGCCATTCCGTAACGGTGAATTTGTTAGCCCAGACATTACTTATGTAGCTGACAAGTTTTACGACACAAAAACCGGGTTACTGTTGGAAGAAGATCAACTAGATGTAGCGAAAAACTATCAAAAATTCGTACAGGACAGATTAGATTTATCAGACCGAGTAGTGAATGGAGATTTACTGCGATTCTATACACCAGAAAACTTCACACCAGTCGATCGTTCTGAATACAATTATATCAACTCAGAAATTAAACAAACCGATGTTGAATCAGGTTTGAAATAGTCTACTCATTAAGTTTTAAAGGCAGAAATGTTGTAAATAACATTTCTGCCTTTTTTTAATGAAAAATTTTTGAATCCACATTAGCTCGGCTAAAAGACGTAGTATTTACCGTAACAGTATTAGCTGAAGAAAGCAGTACCCTAGTGAAGATGTAAATCATGCTGCTTGAGTTGAACCAATACGAGGAGAATGCGCTTTACTCCTTCCTGAAGTAAAGCCCCCCGTTACTTGAATAACTTATACCAATATAGAGTGGTTTCTATATTAGGATTATAAGACTGTTTCAATGTGTCGGCTCCGCCTAGTACGAATCCTTGCTTCACATAAAATCTGCATGCCCCAAGATTATCATCTTGCGTCTCTAGAGACATTCCAATAAGTTTTCTTTGTTTTGCCCACTCTTCCGCTTTCGTTAAGAGCAACATTCCGATTCCATATTCTCTAAATTCTTTTTTTACTGCGATATTTTCAATATAACAGAAGCGGTTCCAATCCTTTATTATTCTAATTTGCCCAATGCAATTATTATGCTGATAAGCTAAAAAGAGAGCTTTAGCTTCACGGTTTATATATTGGTTCCAATCAAATTTATCCTCTGGGAATCGAATTTCTTTCGTTTCATCAAATAAATGCTCTTCAAAAGACCATTTTCCTGATTGAAAACTGGGTACAACCTTACCAAACACTGTAAAATAATCGTTTGTTTTATTGATGTCTTCAATTAATTCATCCTGTAAAGAAGAAATGATGACTTCTTCTGCAATATTCATTTTGACACCTTCCCATTCTTAAAAAGAAATTTACTCTGCCATATGTCTATATTCTATTAAGTTGGCAATAATCCTTTTACTATCACTATTTAGGAGGAAAGATTGTTACTCCCAAAAGCATAGGCTTCTTCCTTTTGAAGCGGATAAATGAATAGAAGTATTCTCTACTAAGTGGTAAGTGTACAATATCTTCTCTTGTTAGAAGTTTCGTAAATTTACCCCAAATATAAAGCAAGAACTCTATTATTAAACAGAATTTTCGCAATTGTAATTAACGAATATAATGCTAGGATTAAATAAACGGAGACATAGTTGGAAAAAAACTCAGTTTAGGAGGCTGCCATAATCACAATCCCCATCAGGCAATTGTTTATTTACTAAATCCCGCGGGTTTATGAATTATGTAAGGAAACAGTCAATGTTTATTTAGTTATTTAGCTAATAAAATTCATACTTTAGGAGTGAAGAAAATGAAACAAAGGTACAGACTATTGTTGTTTTTACATGGTGTCCCTAAAGTAACCGAGAGAAGGATTACCTTTGCGAATAATTAAAAATACAATAATTATTTTGCTGACAATAACGGTTTGTGTGTTAACGTACTACAATTTTAACTATCAAAAGCAACTAAAAGAAAACGCCAGTGTGATCAATAAAACTTTAAATGAGAATTCTAACTTAGAGGCACAGCTAAATACTGCTCTCAGTGATTTAGAATTGGCCGATTCTAAAGTAAAGGTCTTCCCAATCTATTCTTCTGATGAACTAAAACTAGTAGGTTACAAAGGTACAAAAGAAGATGTAATCAAAGAACTTATGAAGAATTCACATTTGATTCCTTATGACTCTTTAGCTGATGGAATGGAATTTTTAGAGGAAGAAGCACAAATACTTACACATCAATGGGCTTTTATGCCGTTTAGTGATGGATTGTCAGGTGGCTATCTCTTATTAAGGTTTAGAGTTGATTCAGATACTGGCTTTTATCCAAGTCATATTGAAGTTATCGATTCATACTTGTATGGTGAAGGTTTTAAACAGGGTGTGAATTTTTCGCCGTAATTACAAGTTTGTAATTCTCTATAAAGTGAAACTTTGATTGGTGGGGGGGTTCTCTCATCCCCCACCAATCATTAGTTGAACCAATCGGGCTTTTAGGGACAGTTGATCTCCCACTTAGCTGTCTCATTTCTTTTGCCTTCTTGAAGTGGGAGTCCTACTGTACCTTAATGCGGGATAAATAAAAAAAAGGGACGCCATTTCATATAATGAATAGGCGTCCCCATTTATTCTTCTACTTATGAAGGTATCTTCTTTACTATTCTCAGACCAACGAACTTTATGACTATGCCTTCATATTAAATGTAGCTAAAATCTTTTGCTTCAGGATAACTAAAAAGGACCCAATTCATAAAGAATCGGAACCTTAGACAAGTTTATTAGTTCCCCTTTTGAATCCTTACTCCTTTATAGTATTTTTTTAGATAGATAAGAGCCGATTTATATTGTCGAAATTCTTCGTAGTACGCAACCAATTCGTTTATTACAGAAGTATCCCCCTATATATACTGAAGAACTGCTAAATTACTTCCTTTGTATGATTTTTCTCTCTTTTATCATAAAAGTAAACTGCTAGTAACATTAATGCAACCAATCCCGTTAAGGTTTCTACAATACCAGCAGCAATAAATAACGTATTTGGTCCTGTGGTATCTAGGAACCATCCTCCTGCTGCCTGTGCTAATGGTACTGCTCCTTGAGCAACAATCATATTAATACTTGATACACGCCCCATCATTTCTTCTGGAATGGTTTTCTGAAATATACTTGGTCCAATAGTACTTACTACTGCTGTTGCTATACCAATAAAGAAGATAGCTGCAATTGCTTGTAAGTAATTTGTCGTTAACCCCAAAAATAATAACCCTAATCCTTGGCAAGATATAGCTATCATATTGACCTTTGGGCTAGGATTTTTAATTATAATAAAAAAAGTTAACATGAAAGAAACGACTAATCCCCCGGCTCCAAGAGCTGACTTCATCAAACCAAATTCCTTCTCGTTTGCTTGTAATAATTCAGCTAAAAAAGGCAGTCCAACTTCTAACATCCTAAAACTCATGTTTGCAAAAAGCATGGTAATAATTAAGGTAAGAACCAAACGATTTTGTAGTACATATTTTAAACCGAAAGTTAAATCCTCTATGATAGATCTTTTAAGTTCATTGCTTTCTTTTTCCCTAATAATCGGGTTTAATTTCAAAAAGTACAGTGTTAATGCTGATAGAATAAATGCAATCCCTGTAACAAACACACACATGATTCCCTTGTCTATGTGGTATAGAAATGCTCCCATTAAAGGTCCAAATAATGCTGTTATTTGCCATGTGCCTGACAATAAGCTATTAGATTGCACATACTGTTCTTTTGATACTACTCTCTGACGGATTGCAGTAACTGCCGGCCAATAAAATGCGTCTACGACTCCAAATATAAATCCTAAAGTAAAAATAGAAAACATGTTTATACTATTTGTTACCATTAAAATAAATATGCCAAGCATTACTATAGCCCGTGAGATATCTGAAATGAACATAATTTTTCTTCCGTCGAAACGGTCGACAACTACACCACCAAATAACATCAATATAATTCTTGGCACTCCAACTACTAATAAAAACATCCCCATCATAATTCCAGAGCCAGTTATCTCTTTAATCATCCAAGGAATAACAAAAAAGTATATAGCATCGCCTAAAGCTGAAAAAACGTAACTTAACCAATACATAAGAAAGTTTTTATTCTTGAATAGGCTTGCACTCTTATAATTTATAGATTCCCCCAATTTCATAAGTCCCCCTTACCACAATACCAATTATTATATACAAATTAAACTATATTCCTGCCTGAGCTAAACTGCCCGTTAGTTGAAGGACATCATTTCACAATCTTTCATTTATTTTAGCATAGCCCCCTCATTTTACTTCCATATTTTTCTTTCTTATATCTAATTCAGTTATATCGTTATCGACTGTATAACACTTATTCTTCAATCTATATTCCTCTTAATAAATACTCCCACTAGCTTCTATTCTCATTTATCATCTAATCTTGATTTTATTTCCTCTAATAATTCGCACTGCCTCTCTTGTACTTCTAAAATCTTATCTGTTAAAGTTACTATTGTTTTCGTAATAGACCACAAAAATACACATAAAAATAGAATGATTACTAAGACCTCTATTTTAACCACCTTCCTTTTCATTCATTTTGTTCGTTCCAAGCAGGTCTTGAAAAATAACCCCCGTTACGTTAGGAAGGAAAATATTCCATTGGTTCAGTACAGTGAATGTAGCCATTTCGCTTATAATAATTTATGGAGTCTTCACTTGGCCATACAATAACAAATTCATAGTTATTTTCTTTCACCCATTCATTTATAGCCCCTAGTAATTTACTTCCAATACCCTTACTTCTATATTCAGGTAGTGTATATACGTTTGTCATATAGACAAATGGATACGTTATCCTTCCTGGTCGCGGCACCTTCTGTATTAATTCTATGTAAATATGTGAAGTAATTTTCTCACCTTCCTCCGCAACCCAAATAAACCATTGCCCTCTTTTTAGAACGTTCTCTAAAAATGCTTCACATTCTTTTTCGAAGTCAGAAAATGATTCGTTTTTTTTACTTTCATCATGTTCAATCGTAAAATCCCATCTCATTTTTATTAATTGCTTTATGTCTTTTATCTCGGCTAATCTAATATTCATCATTTCTCCCCATTTCATGTGATTAGGATTGATATTCCCCTCTTTACATATACTCCCTTACAATTGCGCTTTCATAGACTATTTCCTTTAATCTGTTTTAAACTTAATAGAATTCCAAATATATCTAATTATAACAACCTTGAATAACAACATAAATAATATTCCAAAAATAACACTTCGTATTTAACGACTCTAGTTATATGTTGTTGTTTCCTTCTTCTTATGGAGTTTGAGTAAGTTCCAAAAAAGGCGTTAATCCATTCACGGATTAACGCCTCTGTTTATTTATCTTTTTAATTTAAACTCATATATTTTATATAAGGATTGAGATATTCTACTACAATATAAATGATTAAAAATAAATTTTGTTAAACCATGCAAGTTATTGTCGTCTTTTTTTATTAGATGTGTTGCTATATATTCTAATTTATTATGTAATGATAAAAATTCTTCCGGATTATTAATGCCAAATTTCACTTCTGCGTTCATCTGTTTTACAGGATTTTTGATTTTAGAATATCTAACTCCTCTTTTAGAATACGCATCAAATAACAAATGAACCTCGTCAAATCTATTCTCTATGTGTGAAATTAATTCTTTTATTTCATTTTCTGATAGATACATTGTCAATCCTTCCATAATGATTAATACATTTTCGGGATCTTGAATTTGATCTATCCATCTATAATCTAAGACGGAACTTCCAATCATTTTATGTTTAGAGTCTATATCATAAAAATTTTTCCTTATATTAATTACACTTTCAAAATCAATATCATACCAGACATCAAATCCTTGATTAACTCGTAAACACCTAGAATCAAGTCCACAGCCAAGATGAAGAATCGTTGTATTAGGATGTTCCAATATATATTTATTACATAACTCATCTATTATTAATGCCCTAACACTCATATACATAGATAACCATTTAGATTGCTTTAATGAATTAAAATCATAATCTATTTTAGCTATTATTTCTTCTGCTTTTGGATCATGTAGAAATATATTTTCTTTACTCATCACAGCTTTCCCTAATAAGGGTATAAAGAGTGTTTTACTTTCATTTTTTAATTCCATGTTCGACCTCTACAAATTACTTTTTGTACTTCTATATAACTATACTAGAAATAATTATTGAAAGAAATACGCAGCAATATAAGCTTAGCAAAAACATATAATCTATCTTAGGTTTTGACTTGAGCGAGGAATACTACTGTTACACCTTAACTCATTGCCACTATATTACGGAAAAGACAATATAAATGTTACAGAACCACCTAATTTTAGGTGGTTTTTAAAAAAATGATAGTTTTAAGCATCTTGTTGAGGCGAATGATGAACAAAGCTTTTAGAAGTTGAACAAAAAATATTTGTCTAATTCTGTCGATTTTCGTGTCCCTCAAGGACACAATTTGGTTTCGATGTAAGCTATAATAATAGTAATAACGATATGTTAATTATAAATCGCATTTGAGAGAGAACTAGACACTTACCTCTCCTCCTTTAAAACGATATCGTTATTTATACTAAATGAGGTGATTGATATGTCAGTCGAAATGGCAGGGAAAGCACTAACGTTAAACCAATTTACAAAGGCATATGTCCACACTGTTTATCGCAACGGTCCCGTTGAAGATGTACACGTGAAGCATATTAAAGATTCCGAGATGAAACAAATAAACAAGCATATGGTAAATCGTTTCGGTTATGTGTTTTCATACTTGCTTTATGGGAAGGATAAAACAAACGAAGAAAAAGATAGAGTTATTAACATGATAATTGATTATTATATTGAAGGAATAAACCAGGAGAGTAGGGATTATATCCTTAAATTCGACAGGGATGAAGATTCTATACGGCTTGCGCTTGGGATGTTTTATTTTGCAGAAGAGGACAATCCACTGACAGTCTTATTGAAAGAAGGGAAGATAACAGAGAAGCATCTTAAAAAAATCTATACATACCTGATAGAAAGAATGATATGTTTTGTAAAAGGTCTCTTCTTTGGGGAAAAATCGGACAAATATAATAAATTAATCGAAGAATTTTTCTTCTATGATACTTTTGGCTTTGGGTCAGGTTGGGACGATATCGAGCCGCTGAATATTTAAACAAGTTAGGTTTATTTTTGAAAATATAATAGAAAGTTAAAGGAGGCTAAAACCTCCTTTTTTATGCTTCTTTTACATTCTGCTTTACTTGTTGCGCCTGTATGAAAGACGATTGCATTCATCATCATGAATAACCATCTTGTGATCTCTATACCTACCTTCTGGGAGAAATCTAGTATTCTATAAAACGTAACTCTTTATTCAAATTGTATGGAAGTTATTAACCTTCCATCTCAAACTATCTACGAATTCATTTATTTGCTCCATTTTAGCTTTTAGACATAAAGCAGGGCCACTTCCTGTTGCCCTCGAGTGATTTATTTCACCTGCATCTAGTACAAAAATTAATGTATACAGAAATTCGCGTCCCCATTCTTTTTCAGGAACTAGAAAACCATATGTAGGAGAGTAATAAGTGCCGAATTCAGGAATATGATAAATACACAAACCAGGATCTTTATGCTCCAACATACTTAGATAAGTATTATCTAGTCGCTTTAAATCACTCAGCATCTCCAGAAGATCTTCTTTTAAACAATTTATTGTTCCTGAATGAACTTCTGGAAAACTGTGACCAGAACGTAAGCATAGATTGAACTCCACACTCATTTCATTTACTGATTCTATCGTTAGTTCAACTTCACAACTATTTGAACAGTCTTTTAACGTAACCACCTATACTCCTCATTTCCCTATTTATAAGAAGGCTCACCCCTCAATAATACTGGCTAATGCTTCTCCTATTTCTTTTTCAAACGGGATTTCCCCTGAATTTATACCATGTACATAAAAAATAAGTATATTTCTATTCTCAAATGTTCCAGAAGACACCAAATTCATATCTGCTGTCTTTTCACGAAAGTCACTTTTCCCCTTCTTTAGGTCATCTTCTGTTTCAAATTCATATATATAGAAAGGTTTTCCACTTAACTCATATTCACTCGGCTTCACACGATTTAGTTTCGTTCCGAAGGGTTTCCCTCTTGGAATGTTCGCTTCCAACAACTCCACTTGATAATCTTGCAAGACCCCCACCACTTCTTCTTTTGTAATATGAGCACTACTATAAGTTTGACAGGAAACCAAGAACACCAGGAAAAATAAGCCGAAAATTTTCTTCAGAACATTCATCCTCCTCTCGATAGATACTATTAAAAATACGGCTACCTATACCATCCTGGCTTTAACACTTCGAAGCCCTTATGATCCTCCAACATCAGATCTATGCGTTCTAGAAATTTATCAAGCTGCTCTGGGGACTTTTTGATAGACCAAACAATACTCGAAAAAATAGCCATTGCGGAATAGGTGGAATAAAGCCTCCAAAAATCTTCAGGTATATGGTTATCGAAGTATCCGTCAATTTGTCCAACAGAAAAAGTAACACTGTCTACTCTGCTGAAAAAAGCAATTTTTACGAAGTCATGAAAAGGATCTCCCCAATCATAATTATCAAAATCAATTACTCCAACATAGCTTTTATCCTTTACTATTATATTTTCTAAATGAAAGTCATCATGTTGAAGCTGATTAGGACGGTTTTTTAAACAATAATAATTGCCTTCTATAAAACTAATAATCTTATCTTCCTTGTTTATTTTAATACCACTATTCTTGTATTCCTTTAGGTACCTATGATGTTTTTGGATAGATTGCTCATGCCAATTTTTCACCTCTAACGGAGCAGGATGAAAATGAATCCGCGCTAGGTCTTTTCCTGCTTCTAGGCCAATTTCATACTGTTCTTGTTCATTAAGGGTTCCTAGCAAACTTTTCGCATCGTCCCCCTCGATATAAGAAAATATGCTATAACAAATACCAAGCTCTTCTATCATTCCAAGGTCAATTGGTTCCGGGGAATGAACCCCATACTTTCGAATATCCCTTAAAACGTTAAACTCTTCCCTTTTCCTATCGTACCTTTCCAGATTAGTTATGCGTAATAAATAACGATTCCCATTTCCATCCAGAACAATATACTTTTCATCTGGTGAATACCCTTTAGAAAGCCGAGTAACTTTAATGGAGTTGCTAAGGATTTTTATACTACCTATTACTTCTTGAATTTTATTTTCCAACATACCGCTCCTGCTCTCCATGAACTTATTTCAATAAAAAATAGAGCCGTATGAACAGCTCAACTAATGGATCATTTAAGTATCTTCACATTATCTAGAGGTAAAATTATTACTTTCGCAGTACCCAGTATTTCTTCCTCAGGAACAAATCCTACTCGGGGGTCTCTACTATCTGTGCTGTTAAGACGATTATCGCCTAGTACAAAATAGTGTCCTTTTGGCACTGTTACTTCATCTAAAATTTCTTCTAATGTAAAGTTTCCAGTAAGTTTCCCTTTTGCTTTTTTAAATTCTTCTAGGTAGGGTTCTTCTTGCTTCTCGTCGTTAATAAAAAGTTCATCGTTTTTATAAGCGATGCGGTCACCAGGAAGCCCAATAATCCGTTTGATATAATTCGTATCTTTGTTTGCTTCAAATATAATCACATCAAATCTTTCATAGCCCACAAATTGTGGTCCAATTTTATTTACGACCACTCGATCGCCATCTTCAACTGTTGGCATCATAGAAGCGCCATCAACCACTATAGGTGTAAAAAGGAAAAACCTCACCCCACCAACGATTAAAATTGCAATACCTATTGCTTTTACCCAATCTAGAAATTCATTTTTTTCTTTTATTTTCTCCACATCCAACACCTCTTTCTCTATCAAACATTTAGTGTTTCCAAACAAACTTTTCGACACTTACTTTTTAGAGACGAGATTAACTTTCTAAAAGTTACAATTTTCTTACATTTTAAATTAATTATTTGTTTAAGGTGTGTTCCATATAAAAGTACGCACTATGAGCGGTCCAATTACTGTAAACAATAGAATAAAAGCATTTCCAAAAAGTCCAATGTTCCTCGTAACTCCTTTATGTCCCATCCATGAAAGGATGAAGCCAACAATGGAACCAACCGTCAATAGACTAAAGATTACTTCATCTGGCACTAAATTAATCCCATTGAAAAATAAAATATAAACTATTAAATTTAATACACATATTAGGATAGATATAATATTAAGATAACTTTTCATTTTTCATCCCCCACTTATTTTTCAGCTAAACACCTTATTAGTTCAGGAAAAAAGTTATACCTAAACAAACCATTATCCTTTTGTATAACGGGTCATCTACTCTTTGTAAAATACCCTTCTAAAGGTTCCCAAGGATGAACTACATATTCAAACTTTCCTTCTAATACCGCAGGATTATTTTCTGCAACTTCTTTGGCTTCTTGTAAATTTTCGACTTCCAAAATTACCAAACCTCCAGTATGGTCCATAAATGGTCCAGCAGACACCAATCTATCTTTCAAAGTCTCTACTAAATAATGGCGATGTGGCACTAATTTTTGTTCCCAATGAGGCTTTCCCTCTAACCATGTTTTTCCTGTTGAATAGATAATCACTGCTTTCATAAAATAACCTCCCATTGTAGAGTTTGGATGACTACACGTTATTCTTTATTTTTTGACTTAACAAGCGTACTCGCATAAGGTAATAATCTCTTTTAACTGGATCATTAACGATAGAGGTAAAGACTACAGATAGCATCAAAGCTGTATCTAGCCGATAAATGGACTGAACTATTTCATCTGTATTTAATAGAATGTCTGCATTGTCGTATCCTCTTAAAAATTCATCCTCGTTTAATTCTTTTGTCTCAAGCACTCTCATTAACTCCATTATTGGATGACCAATGAATGCATTATCCCAATCGATAATTCCTTTAATAACCCCTTTCGTTCCTATTAAATTTGGGGGTCTTACATCAAGATGAAGTAAACAGTTTCTTATTGCCGCTGTATTCAGCACGGCCTCCATTTCCTCAGTAGTAGGGATAATGATTTTTTCATTTAGCTTCCTTAATATACGAACTCGTTCTGTTATTCTATTAGAGATAATGTTACCTAACGTCCGTTCTTTCTGATCAATAATGAATAGTCCATCCAAAGGCACTCTATGTATGTTAGAAGTAAGTTTCCCTACATCATAAGAAGATATCTCGTGAGCATCCCCACATATATAATCAGTAACTAAAAAATTTATTTCTTCACTTAAGTAAAGCTTATGAACTTTAGGCACTGGAATGTCATACCTCTGACAATGCTCGGAAATAGTTGCTTCTTTTTTTAATGAAGTGATGCCACTTAAATCTATATCATTCGAAGTTTCTTCCACTCTCCAAGGAGTGCGAATGGCGAGCATCCCTAAATCTTTCTCTTTTATTAAAAAAACTGCATTATTAACCCCATTACCTATAAACTTTATTTCATCTACTTTCCATAACAGAACGTTCTTTATAACGTTTGCAATGCTACTTCTTAATGTTTCTATCTTATTGATTGTTAAGTTCATAGATAATCTCCTTTTACTAACAAGTAAAAAATCAGCCCTATTTTATTCGTATACACTTAACATTATTTACCAAACAAATGCAAACAGCAACCCATTTATTCCGTAAAATAATAATTATCTTTTAATCCTTACTATTTCATTTGGAAATTACTATACAAAAAACGAAAACTACTTTAAGATATAAGCTTCTAGTTACATACATAAAAAGGAAGTGACATCATGCTTTTATTCATGTTTATTGGTCTACTAATATGTATCCCTATTACTTATCTATGGTTGGGAAGTCATTTATATATTGATATAATGCGTTTTTATGCTGCTTCAAGTTATCCAGGGGATATTACCTTTTCAGAGAGACAATTTTATCTTTTCTTTTTTTCAGGAACCCTATTTATCGTTCTGTCTTTTATTCTATTTATATTGTATTTAATCTTTGGAAATAAAATGAAGATGGATGATTTATCATTCCTGAGAAAAACGTTCGCTATTATACTCATCCCGTTCATTTGCACAATCTATATGCTGATTGATTTGTATAATTATCTGTTTGCCAACTTTAACTGAAAAAGCGTATCCATCTGCCGATGAAATACGCTTATAACTCTAATATTTTAACTTAACTGTCATGCTTTCCGTCCCTATCTTCACCTCTATTCCGCCCTCCAAGCTATCCTCTTGAAGATGGATGTCCTACACCAGGACGACCTTTTCACCAAATAAAAGCCAGCTACTCCACCTATTATATGTAGAAGCGCAAATAAAACAGTGAGGATGTTCACTGAACCTCCTGACATGACAAGCTCCATTCCTCCTAACACATAACGCAGTAATTCAATTCCTAGACAGCTCATGATGATGACCGCTACAGCTTCTCTCAGTTGCCTAACTTGAAAAAGAATAGCTACATAAACACCTAATGGGAAAAATAAGAGAAGGTTCCCCCAAATTCCAAAGGAGCTCAAGCTTCTAATAGTAAAATGTGTTGTTTCGAAAAAGGCAAACAAACTTTCAGTGGAAATATAGGTGCTATAGAAATCATTGCCCTTCTGTAATGGAAGGACGATACCACCAAGCTTTATTTGCAGCAAACACAAACAATAGAATAAAAAACTATACAACAGCATTCTTTTTCCGGCTGGTTTTTCTACTTTACGAAAAGAATCGAAGAAAATATCCACAAACATATAAACGAGCAGCAGAATAATTCCATAAGACACGATGTTATAGATATAATAATGAGCCTCCATTTGCTCCCCCCTTGCGCTTACATATATTTTACAATATTTTCTATAAAAGGGGAGCTTTTTTGGATAATTAAGAGGTAATGATCTTCTTTTAAATGAAATTTTGGTATTTGGAGAAGCGACTTCTATAAATGTTGTAAAAATGAATCGTTATGTTGTAAAAATAGCAAGTAAAGTTGTAAAAATAACGATTAATGTTGTAATTTCTCTTCGCCCCTGCTCTAATGTTGTAAAAATAAGCCGTTATGTCGTAAAAACAGGCCAGTATGTTGTAAAAATCACATGCAAAGTCGTAAATACTCCAGCCCTGCGGCTTCTGGATATGTTTTAAAAAAATCCGAGATTTGGGCAAGCTGCAAACTTTCACACGCCATCAACCCTCGAGCATTTACACCAAGAGGTACAAAACACTATTAGCTATGTAAAATTTTACTATATTAACTGAAATGTAATCTATATAATAAAAGATACAAACATCTAAAAGAAAGAGGCGATATAGTGGCGTCGAAATACGCTGGTTTTTGGATACGCGTTGTGGCAACTTTAGTAGATGGTATTATATTATTTCTTCCTATCAATGGGATAGAATATATCATATTATCATTGACTCATCCTGATGTTTCTTATGGGGATTACTTCCTTGGCATAGAGAATATTGGTCTATTATCAACCTTTCATATTATCAGTTTCGTTTTTACTACGATGATTGGAATATTTTATTTTGGCTTTTTGACAGCAAAATTTGGAGGTCCTCCAGGTAAACTACTATTTGGTTTACATGTCGTTGGAGAAGATGGCGAGTTTATCTCTTTAGGAAAATCAATCGGACGATATTTTTCATATATGTTGTCGGGCATCTTGTGTATTGGTTATATTATGGTGGCTTTTACGACATACAAACAAGGATTACATGATAAGATTTGTAAAACGTACGTTATTAAAAAGTAAGCTGCCTATACATAAGGAAAAGCGAGAATCAAAAGGTAAACATGGGTGTAAAGGGATTACAACAGCCCCCTGAATAAAAGGCTACGTCTAACTTCCTAGAAGGGTTAAAATGATAGACCACAATTCTGCAAAATAATACAGGGGGAATAAAAAATGTATTTTTTTATTGGTGCAATTACTTTGTTTTTAGTTCTTAGCTATAGCTATAAGCTGCAATATCATGAAAATCTACAGTTAGGTATAAAAGGAAAAAGAAAAACACATAACTACAAAATTTTATCTATAACGTTTTATGCTTTGGGGATTTTCCTTCTTGTTCTTATGCTGGCGATTGCGGCGGATGGCTATTAAAATAGCATATTTAAGATAGTAGATAATTTGCACTTCCCTTTTTATATGCTTTTATATCACGAGAAAAAGACTTAGGAGGAATAGTTGATGCAACATCCCCCATGGTTACAAGGCGGTCCTTTCCTTGAAGTTAGTTTCTTGTTGGAACTTAAAGAAAATAAAACAGAAACTATACAGGATATTCTATTTAATTTGTCCAAAGTCAGAAACAAAATTGAAATCTATGACAAAAACGTTGATGAAATGATTGATTTTTTTGATCGAGGCTATCCCTATGACGAAGAGGACACCCAAACAAATTACATACATTCTTTAAGATTGAGATTATACGTCTGTTTATTAAGGAAACGAAAAGCGACATTACAAATAGAAATGGTCTCTTCCGATGCAATAATGGTCAATTTTTGGTTCTATGGTTCTTTCTTTGATTCGTTAGAGTGGGATCAAATAGGAATAGAAAAAGAGGAAATTACAGACTTTACAAATTTTCTCGAAGAATTGTATACCGTCTATGAGTTTAAAATCGGTGGAATTGCATTCGAAGAAAATGTTCTTGCCTTATTTAATGTTAGTGAAACATACCCTAACGAATGTTATCGTTATGAAAACGTGACTCCTGACCGCTTTCTACAAGGAACATCTCCATTCATAGATATAATTTGGAATGAAAAATACAAAAAATTAAGCAAGGTTCCATACAAACACAAAAGGTTTGATAAACAAGGGGTCCTTATCAAAACTGGGAGTTTTCATGACTAACCTTATTGAACGAGGGCTTTCGTTCAATATTAAGAGCTATGATCGGCTCTTTTTTTATTCTTCCATTAAAAATTATTATGTTCCATTATAGGGAGGTATATATGAAATTAGTGATGAAAGCATTTATAGCCTCTGTAATAATTCATTTAATTTATTTAGTTGGCATGGTTGGAATAGGTTATATAAAAACAACATTTTATAAGCCAGACATATCAAGCGAACGGGAGAATGTAGACTATCTTCAAAATGAGGTAGCATTCGGTATGGTTATTTCCCCTTTTTTCTTTGTCTTTTCATTAGTAGGGATAGCTTGTATATGTGGAATAATTATATATTTATATAAAAAATTCTTTCACTAGAAATTGAACTATTGTAAATGTTTTCACCAACGGGGCAGATTAATTGAAGAAAGCAAACTACTTAACGGGGAACTTTCAAGAATGTTGTTAAACAGTAAAAACGCACTGTGAATTACTATGTGAATTCACGTGCGTTTTCCTATGTTTTTTTACAATGTTTTCACCTCTGAAATAAACACGTTATTCAGCCATATAGGCGGTTTTATTCATCTGCTTCACAATCTAAAATTTTCACGTTTTATCTGTTGTTTAAGGAACTTATTTAAATCAAATATCCGTAGAGTACCCGTCAAACCTAATCTCTACATTCCAAATAACTCCAATTTTTTTAACTTCCACACGTAGACCAGTTTGAACGATACCTTCCATATAAATGTCATGCTCATATTCTATGGTAATCGAACCTTCTTTTTGACCTGTGATCTCAGCATGGAAGGTATTTGTGCCAGAATCTCGTGAAATGCTTGCGATTTGCTCGTAGTTTTCTGTGATAATTTTGTGTTTTCCGATGTTAGCATATTCTTCTGTATACTTATCCGAAAGCTGCTCTTTTAGTGTTTCAATTCTATAGAAAAAGCTATAAGGATTGGGTTTTGCCTCAATTGCGTAGCGGATGTGTTGTCCGTCTGCAAGCTCGAGCGTTGCGATATATTGACCAGGTTCATCAATCATAATCGAAACGTCGTTATACATATTTTTTTCAAAGGTTACATTGTCCGATAATTTTTCTCCATTCATTGTAGAAAGAGTTATGTTATTTACGGTCTTATTTGCTAACTCATATAACGATAGATCGACCTTTGTTGATAAATAATCATCTGTTTTCTCTAAAGTTGGCTTAAGTTCACCATTTTCTTCTTTCACGTGTACATAATATTTGTTGTTTACTTCTTTACTCGCCTTTTTGCCACGAACAATGAGCGTAGCTGTTCCTTCTTTTAATGGAACCAGTTGAATTGTATTTTCTGGATAAAGCTTGGATTGGGCTTTCCCTTCTACGAGAATCCCTTCATAGACACCATCTTTATTCATTTCGTTAGTTGTAATCCATGAAATATCATCTAATTCGAAATCACTCGCCGTTAACACTGTCATCGGTATTTTTGCTTGCTCTGTTTTTTGGAGCATTGTTACTGCTTGTCCTCTTGTCACATAAGCATTTGGGCTAAATTTGTCCTTTGATGTCCCGCCGACAATACCAAGCTTATATAAAACTAAAATATTTTCTCCATGTGTCGGGAAGTTAGAGTAAATCTCAACGTCTTCAAATGGATTGTTAACATTTGAAAAGCGTGGCAAATCAAATGCTTTCACAAGAATGGAAGCCATTTGTCCACGTTTTATCGGATCATTTGGTCCGTAACGCCCATCACTGTAGCCGGAAATAATGCCTTTTTGTGCAAGTGTCGCAATCGCCTTATAGTAGCCGTTGTTTATTGTGACATCTTTAAAGCCTGGATTTTTTACATTGGATGTATCAAGCTTAAGCATTTTTACAATAATTGTTGCAGCCTGTCCACGTGTTATCGTGTTTCCAGGCTTAAACGTCCCATCTGGATAACCGCCAATAATATTACGATCCGCTAAATCATAAACCGCTTCGGCAAAGTATTGTGTTGATACGTCTGAAAATTGTTTTGTATTTGCTGCAACGCCTAAAGGCAAGCTACAAGCCAGTGCAAGCCCACTAATGAACGTAAGAATTTTTTTCATGTTAAGTCTCCCTTATTTTGTAATCCCTTATTGTATTATTTTAACACATCTAGTAAGTATATAATATTTTAGTTGAACCTTTCCAAAATGTCATTTGGCAACATTTTGTCACTAACGTTGTAAAATCTGCATAGTGCACTGATTTTCCGCCAATTGCCTTCTTTTCCCTCCCTTTGATTTATAACTAATTTCACCATTTTTGTTTTTATATTCCACTAGTTTACATCAAAGAGGAGGAATTTCTATGACAAGTAGTGAGGTAAAACAGTTAATAGAAGGTCACCAACTCTCGAGAAGTCTCTAATCATATTACGGAATATAGCGATAAGCGCTTATATATTAAAGATTATGAAGTAACCTTTATGCAAAACGGGGAGTTAGTAACCAAAAGGTTAGCAGTAGAATCAAAAAGAGTGGTGGGACTAGAACAACCAAGGTTAGAATACCAATATCTAGATGAAAGCATCCATACACGGAGCCCTCACTTATTCCAGAAAGGCTACTATAACACTAAATTATTTATCCAAAAATAAAGGCGCACTCCTCAAAGGAGTACGCCCATTTTTTATTTCAACAATCCATTCTTCAAATCCTCATGCCATTTCAGCAGCATAGGCAGATCATCTTCCGAAATAGAGCCCTTTTCACGCGCCACCTCCGTGAGCGCGTTGAAATTCGTTAAGCTCACATAACTAATTCCTGCTTCGTTGAAGGCCTTCACTGCTTTCACTAATCCATATGTAAAAATTGATACAACGCCCAATACTTGAAGACCTGCCTGCTTCAAGGCCTCTACTGCCACTAGGCTGCTGCCTCCTGTGGAAATTAAATCCTCGATGACTACAACCTTTTGACCTGGTACTACCTTGCCTTCGATTTGATTGCCTCTGCCGTGCTCCTTCGCCTTTGAGCGTACATACATCATTGGTACATCTATCACATCACTAACCCACGCAGCATGGGGGATTCCAGCTGTTGCGGTACCGGCTACCGCCTCTACATGTGGAAAGTTTGCTTGAATCGCCTCGGCTAATCCCTTTGCAATTTCCTTGCGTATTACCGGAGAGGACATCGTGATACGGTTATCACAATAGATCGGCGACTTTATCCCTGATGCCCAAGTAAACAAATCATTCGGCTTTAATTCTACTGCTCCTACGTCCAGCAGTGCAGCCGCTATTTTCTTTTCTAGTGTCATTTGGATTCCTCCCACATGTTCAAGATTGTTTGGTAGCTCGCTACTGGATCAGCTGCTTGTGTGATTGCACGCCCAACTACGATATGAGTGGAGCCAAATGCTTTAGCCGTTGCTGGTGTAGCTACTCGCGCTTGGTCGTGCGTGTTTCCTGCCTCTAAGCGGATGCCAGGCGTCACACGTAAAAAGCTTGGCCCACAGCTCTCAGCAATTGCCTGCGCTTCTAGTACAGAGCAAACCACGCCGTCCATTCCAGCCTTTTGGGAAAGCTTCGCATAATGAAGAACGGAATCCAATAGACTCGTCTGAATCAGCTGTTCCTGATGCATCTGCTTTTCAGAAGTCGAGGTTAGCTGCGTTACACCAATAATAGCCGGTCGCACTTTGCCTACTGGCGTTCCTGCCTCTAAGCCTTCTCTTGCTCTTGCCATCATCGTTTCTCCACCAGCCGCATGCACATTGATCAGGTCGACGCCAAGTCTTGCAAGTCCCTTCATTGCCTGTTCGACGGTGTTTGGAATATCGTGTAGCTTCAAATCTAGGAAAATGTCATGTCCTTTTTCCTTTAACGCATATACAATTGACGGGCCTTCCTGCAAATAGAGCTCCATTCCAACCTTCACAAATAAAGGCTCTTGAAAGGGAGTAAGGAACTGATAAACCTCCTCCGCTGTTGCGAAGTCTAAAGCAATGATTGGGGTAGATTTCATAGTCGATGGCTCCTTCCTACTAATTCTGCTACTGACTCTATGCCAAGCTCATCTAGCTTTGCAGGTAATTGTTCAATTAAGGTTGGGCAAACAAAAGGATCCACAAAGTTTGCCGTACCTACTGCAACCGCGCTTGCTCCAGCTGATAAAAAGTCGATGACATCATCAATCGTAGAAATACCGCCCATCCCGATGATTGGGAGAGTCGTTTGCTTTGCCACATCATATACCATGCGAAGTGCAACCGGCTTAATCGCTGGCCCTGATAGTCCACCAGTAACATTCGCGATAACAGGTCGGCCAGTCTTTGTATCCAATCGCATTCCTAAAAGTGTGTTAATCATCGTAATGCCATCTGCTCCTCCAGCTTCAACTGCCTTGGCAATTTCCACGACATTTGTGACATTCGGGGAAAGCTTCACATAAACCGGCACGGAAGATACTGCCTTCACTGCTCTTGTTAGCTCCTCTGCCAATACTGGATCGGTACCGAATGTAATACCTCCAAGCTTTACGTTTGGACAAGAAATGTTTAATTCCAACGCATGCACGTTTGGCGCTTTGGAGATTTCCTCCGCTACTGCCACATAATCCTCTGTCAGTGTCCCAGCAACGTTTGCGATGATTGGCACATCATACTGCTCTAGCCAAGGTAATTCGTTGCTCATTACTTTTTCTAAGCCTGGATTTTGAAGTCCGATTGCATTTAACATCCCAGCTGGCGTTTCTGCTACTCGTGGAGTCGGGTTTCCGAGCCTAGTTTCTAGTGTGGTTGCCTTGATCATAATGGCTCCTAGCTGCGAAAGGTCATAAAGCTTAGCGAATTCCTTGCCGAACCCGAAGCAGCCGGAAGCAGGCATGATTGGATTTTTTAAACTTAGTCCTGGTAATTCAACGGTTAATCTACTCATAGTTGCACAACTCCTGACTTGAAAACTGGCCCATCTGAGCAAACCTTCACGTAATCTGCCTCTACTTCCTCTGTCGTCTTGCAGACACAAGCAAAGCATGCCCCGATGCCACAGCCCATGCGCTCTTCAAACGATAGATAGCCTTCCTTCTCTGGAAGCATTTGCTCAAGGGCTGCTAGCATTGGTGTTGGTCCGCAGCTAAAATACTTCGTAAAGTTATCTGTAAGCTCTGCTATCACGTTTGTAACAAAACCTTTATGCCCGTAGCTGCCATCTGCTGTTACGATATGGGTTTCTCCAAGGCCACTAAATTTCTCCTCATAAAACACGATATCCTTTGATTGGAAGCCAAGCACATGCATCGGCTTAGCTCCTTTTTCTACTAATCTCTTTGATAGCTCATATAGAGGAGGAACCCCTATGCCGCCTCCCACTAGCAATACCTTTTCACCAGCTTCCACCTTATCCACTGGAAAGCCATTTCCGAGAGGACCAAGCACATCCACCTGGTCGCCCTCCTTCTTTTCTGCTAGTAGTGTAGTGCCTCGTCCTTCCGCTCGGTAAATCATCGTAAAGGTAGAAGCGGTGCGGTCAATCGAACAAATACTAATTGGTCTTCGTAATAAAGGCTCCATCTGATCAGACACTCGTATATGGACAAATTGACCTGGCTCCTTCATTTCCTGCACCAGCTGCCCCTTTACGGTTAGCTCATAAATGTTTGTTGCAAGCCGCTCTTGACTTACAACAACCATTTTTTCTTGTCTGATCATACGAGAACCTCCTGCTTCTTCATTGTATCTGTAGAAAATGTCATCGATTCGATTACACGCAACATTGCCTCGGCAGTGTCTAGAGAAGTTAGGCATGGTATTCCATTCTCTACAGACTCTCTTCGAATACGGAAGCCGTCACGCTCAGGCTGCATCCCCTTCGTCAATGTGTTGATGACAAACTGTGCTTTTCCTTTTTGGATGACATCTAATAAGGTCGCGCCTCGACCACCGATTTTATCAACTACATCTACTGGGATGCCTGTTTTCTCGATTGCCTCCGCTGTTCCTTTTGTCGCAATAATGCGGAAGCCGACATCGTTGAAACGCTTCGCAATGGCAATTGCCTCTTCCTTATCTTTATCAGAAATCGTCATTAGGACAGAGCCGTGGTCTTTTATTTCCATGCCAGCTGCTACTAAGCCTTTGTATAATGCTTTTTCTAATGTAATGTCCTTGCCCATTACCTCTCCAGTGGATTTCATCTCTGGTCCTAATGTGATGTCCACTCGGCGCAGCTTCGCAAAGCTGAACACAGGAACCTTCACGTATACGCCTGGGCTGTTTGGTGCTAGACCTGGCTTATATCCCTGCTCCACAATGGACTGACCTAGGATTGCCTTCGTTGCAATATTTGCCATTGGGATGGATGTGATTTTACTTAGGAATGGAACGGTACGACTAGAGCGAGGGTTTACCTCAATTACGAATACTTCATCGTTTGAAATCACATATTGGATGTTCATAAGTCCGACGATATTTAGGCCCTTTGCCAGTCTCGTCGTATAGTCTACTAGCGTGTCAATATGCTCCTGAGAAAGCTTTTGCGGTGGGTATACGGCGATGGAGTCACCAGAGTGAACCCCTGCACGCTCGATATGCTCCATGATTCCTGGAATCAAAACATGGTCCCCGTCACAGATGGCATCCACTTCTACTTCAGTTCCCGTTAAGTAGCGGTCAACTAAAACCGGGTGCTCGGGACTAGCGTCTACCGCATGCTCCATATAATGTTTAATTTCATCCTCGTTGTAGACGATTTGCATTGCACGACCTCCTAGCACGTAGGACGGACGAACAAGCACCGGATAGCCAATCTCGTTTGCAATCTCTACCGCTTCCTCTACCGATATAGCCGTTTTTCCAAGTGGCTGAGGGATACCGATTTCATGCAAAGCAGCTTCAAACTTGTTACGGTTTTCTGCTCTGTCTATATCCTCCAGTGTCGTTCCAAGGATTTTTACGCCTCTTTCCTCTAGCGCCTCTGCCAAGTTGATTGCTGTTTGCCCACCGAATTGGACAACCACGCCCATCGGCTGCTCCAAGTCTACGATGTGCATCACGTCTTCCACTGTCAGTGGCTCGAAGTAGAGCTTGTCAGAAATCGAGAAGTCCGTAGACACTGTTTCCGGGTTGTTGTTGATAATGATTGCCTCATAGCCTGCTTCTTTTATTGCCCAGACAGAATGTACGGTTGCATAGTCGAACTCTACCCCTTGACCGATTCGGATCGGACCAGAACCGAGTACAATCACGCTAGGCTTATCGGTTTTAATGGACTCATTTTCTTCCTCGTATGTGCCGTAGAAGTAAGGAGTTTCTGATTCGAACTCACCCGCACAAGTGTCTACCATTTTGTAAACTGGAATAATGCCATGCTCTTTACGGAAGTTATATACTTCAATTTCTTTTACGTTCCAATACTTTGCGATTGTTTTGTCTGCAAATCCCATACGTTTTGCTTTATATAACACTTCTTGATCAAACGGATTTTCTTGAATTACTTTTTCGTACTGAACGATATTTTGTAATTTATTTAAGAAGAATAAATCGATTTGGCTCCATTCATGAATTTGTTCAATGGTTACCCCACGTCTTAGGGCTTCTCCGATGAAGAATAAACGCTCATCTCCTGCTCGGCGGATACGCTTTTTCATCCACTCATCTGAGATGTCCTCACTGTTTTTCATTTCTAGGTGGAAATGCCCTGTTTCTAGTGAACGAACCGATTTTAGAATTGCTTCCTCAAAGGTACGTCCTAGTGACATAACCTCACCAGTTGCTTTCATTTGCGTTCCTAGATTACGTTTCGCTGATTCGAATTTATCAAACGGCCATCTTGGAATTTTTGCTACGATGTAATCTAGTGCCGGCTCGAAGCAAGCATATGTTTTTCCTGTTACCGGGTTCATCATTTCATCTAGCGTCAGACCAACCGCAATCTTCGCTGCAAGCTTCGCAATCGGATAGCCTGTTGCTTTGGAAGCGAGTGCTGAAGAGCGGCTTACTCGAGGATTAACCTCGATGATGTAATATTGGAAGCTATGTGGATCAAGTGCCAGCTGTACGTTACAGCCACCCTCAATCTTTAGCGCACGAATGATTTTTAGGGAAACATTTCTTAGCATTTGGTTTTCACGGTCCGATAATGTTTGTGTCGGAGCCACTACGATAGAGTCCCCTGTATGAATCCCCACTGGGTCCACGTTTTCCATGTTACAAACGACGATGGCGTTATCCGCTGAGTCACGCATTACCTCATATTCGATTTCCTTAAAGCCTGCGATCGATTTTTCTAGCAGACATTGTGTTACAGGGCTGTATTTCAAGCCGCTAGTCACGATTTCCTGTAAGTCAGCATCGTTGTAGCAGATTCCTCCGCCTGTTCCACCAAGTGTGAACGCAGGGCGGACAATTACTGGATAGCCGACCACCTCGACAAATGCTTTTGCCTCGTCTAGGTTGTGGATGATTTCACTTTCAGGTACTGGCTCATTTAATTCGTTCATCAACGTACGAAACAGGTCACGATCCTCCGCTTGATGGATTGCATCTAGCTTCGTCCCAAGAATCTCGATTCCCAGCTCGTCTAGAATGCCTGATTCATGCAGCTGGATAGCCATGTTCAATCCTGTTTGCCCGCCTAGTGTTGGAAGGATAGCATCTGGACGCTCCTTACGAATAATTTTGCTCACAAATTGCAGGGTGATTGGCTCGATGTATACTTTGTCAGCAATCTCTGTATCTGTCATGATTGTCGCCGGATTTGAGTTTACAAGGATTACTCGATAGCCCTCTTCCTTTAAAGAGATACATGCTTGCGTCCCCGCATAGTCAAATTCTGCCGCTTGACCGATGACAATTGGACCGGATCCGATAACTAAAATAGTTTCAATATCTGTACGTTTAGGCATGTGCAGTCTCCTTTTTGCTTGCTTTATTCATTAGCTCGATAAATTGGTCAAATAAATGCGTGGAATCCTCTGGACCACAAGAGCCCTCTGGGTGGAATTGTACACAGAAAACCGGGTGCTTCTTATGTCGAACTCCCTCTACCGTTCCATCATTCAGTGCAATATGTGTAATTTCTAAATCTGTGTTAGCGATAGAATCCGCATCAATTGCGTAGCCATGGTTTTGAGAGGTCAGCTCTGTTCTACCAGTTGTTAAATCTTTCACCGGATGATTTCCGCCACGATGTCCAAATTTCAGCTTGAAGGACGTTGCACCACTTGCTAAGGAAATCAGCTGGTGACCTAGGCAAACTCCGAAAATTGGGACATCTCCGATTATTTCTCTGACCATTTGGATTGCTTCCGGGATATCTGTTGGATCTCCAGGTCCGTTTGACAGCATCACACCATCTGGGCGCATTGCTAAGATTTCCTTGGAGGATGTGTTATAAGGAACGACAATCACGTCACAGTCACGCTTGTTTAATTCTCGTAAAATACCATGCTTCATGCCGAAGTCTACTAGCACGACACGTTTACCACGTCCTGGACTTGGATACGGTCTTGTGATAGAAACCTGCTGTACGACATTTCTTGGAATCTCTGCTGCTTTTAGATATGCTACTGTTTCTTCCACGTTTACCTCTTCTTCTGCTTTTGTTAATAAACCCTTTAAAGAGCCATGCTTACGAATGATGCGTGTCAGCTTACGAGTATCAATTCCTTCAATACCAGGAATATTTTTCAGCGCAAGAAACTCGTGTAATGTGCTTTCTTTTCGGAAATTCGATGGTGTCTCTGCCAGCTCTCTCACTACCACTCCAGCCAAGCCGATATCGATTGCTTCAAAGTCATCAGGGTTTATCCCATAGTTACCTACCATCGGATAAGTAAACGTAAGGATTTGGCTACAGTTAGATGGATCCGAAATAGATTCCTGATAACCAGTCATTGCTGTCGTGAAGATAACCTCTCCCATTGTCCCCTCTTCACTTCCAAATGCATTCCCTTTAAATACCGTACCATCCTCTAAAATTAAGTATCTTGTTTTCATATCTGCTCCTCCTGCCATACGATTTCTCCGTTATAGATTGTTACCTGTGGCCAACCTGTACAGTCCCACTCATGGAACGGTGTGTTCTTCCCTTTTGATAAGAAAGTTTCCTTATCAATTGCCTGTTTTTTATTCAAATCTATTAAGACTAAATCTGCCGGTGCCCCTACCTCTAATCGACCATACGGAAAACCAAATACATCTGCTGGCTTTTTCGTCATGTAATCGATCAGCTGCTTCAATGTCCACTCCCCAGTTTGCACAAAATTTGTATACAAAAGTGGAAATGCTGTCTCTAGTCCGACAATTCCAAACGGAGCCTTTTCAAATGCGTTCGCTTTTTCCTCCTCTGTATGTGGTGCATGGTCGGTGGCAATAAAATCTATTGTCCCGTCTAGCAGTCCCTCTCGAAGAGCAAGCATATCCTCTCTTGCCCGAAGTGGAGGATTCATCTTCCAATTCGCATCATTCGAAGGAATGTCGTCCTCACATAATAAAAGATGATGCGGACTAACCTCTGCTGTTACATGGATCCCTGCTTTTTTTGCGTCTCTTATAACTCTTACCGATTCCTTCGTACTCACATGGCATACGTGATAGTGAGCGCCCGCTGCTTCAGCAAGAAGGATATCTCTTGCTATATGTACTGATTCTGAAACAGAAGGAATTCCCTTTAGTCCTAGCTCTTCATTTCGCTTCCCTTTATGCATCACACCACCATAGATCAACGTATTGTCTTCACAGTGTGCAACAATTGGGATTTGTAATCTTGCCGCTTCCTCCATTGCCTCTAACATCGTACCAGCCTGTTGAACCCCTACCCCATCGTCTGTTAAAGCAAAAACTCCTAACTCCTTCAACGCTGCGATGTCTGTTCTTTCTTTTCCAGCCTGGCGAATCGTGATAGACCCGTACGGTAGCACTCGTACTAGTGCATTCTTTTCCACTAAGTCCAATACTTTTTGAAAGTTCTCGGGTGTATCTGGTACTGGTCTAGTATTTGGCATTGCACAGATTGTTGTATAGCCGCCTCTAGCAGCAGCCTTCGTACCTGTTTCAATCGTTTCCTTATGCTCGCCACCCGGCTCCCGTAAATGGACGTGCACATCAATGAACCCTGGAGATAATAACATTCCTTTACCGGCGATTTCCTTTGCATTCTCTAGCTGGATATCTTTCCCGATCCCAGCTATCTTGCCATTTTGGATTGCTAGACTGGAAGACTCTAGCTCTCCCTTATCGTTTAGTAGCTGGATATTACGGATAATTTTTGTCATGTTATTCTCTCCCTTTCATTATCATTTCGAGTACTGCCATGCGAATAAATACGCCGTTTTTCATTTGCTTAAAGATTCTGGAGCGTTCACATTCCACCAGCTCACTTGCAATTTCTACCCCTCTATTAAAAGGTGCTGGGTGCATGATGATTGCGCCCTCCTTCATTCTTTTCTCTCTATCTACCGTTAATCCATAATTTTCGTGATAGATTTCTTTCGAAAAGCTCGTGATTCCGTCATGTCTTTCATGCTGTACTCGTAAAAGCATGAGGACATCTGTGCTTTCTATTACTTTATCTAAATCATGAATTGCGTTAAATTCCGCCTGCCATTCTGGTGGGCAAACAAATTGTACCTTGGCGCCTAGCCTTGTTAGCGCATCTGCATTTGACCTCGCCACTCTGCTATGGGCAATATCTCCAACAATCGTGATTACTTTATCCTGCAGTGTTCCATACTCCTGCCAAATTGTATAGATATCTAGTAGACTTTGAGTGGGATGATTTCCAGTTCCGTCTCCTCCGTTAATAATGGGCAGACGAACCTTCCCTACGAGTTCCTTAAAAAACTCGTTTTGTTCGTGTCTAATAACCAAAGCATCTAAGCCGATGGACTCCAAAACCTTCACCGTGTCGTATAGCGTTTCACCCTTCAGCGTGCTGGAGAAACCTGCATCAAATGGTACAACCTCTAAACCTAGTCTTCTCTCCGCCATCTCAAAGCTCATCTTCGTCCTTGTACTTGGCTCAAAAAATAAATTCGCCACATGATATTTCCTTGTTAGTGAAGAAGATGTACCGTCCTCAAAAGCCTGTGCCTGCTTTAAAATATCCATCATCTGCTCCACAGACAATTCCTTCATCGAAACAAGATCCGTTAAACGCCTTCCAGAAACTAGATTCACCACAAAATCCACCTCTCATTATTGAAATGCGCAAGCGCCTGCTCTGCCCCGACAAGCAAATGGGGAGCTTTAACACGGAAGGAAAACTAAGAACGTCACCTCGTGTGACAACGTTTTCCTGACCAACATCCTGTTGGCCCTCGAGGGGCAAGGCGCTGAAGCTGGACATATTGAAATGCGTAAGCGCCTATGTCTGCCCCGACAAGCAAATGGGGAGCTTTTTGCAAAAAGAGGCTATAAAAAAACCTCCTCGAGAGTCGTCGAGAAGGTTCGTGAAAGCATAGGCAAAGTAGAGTAGCTCCCCGTGCACACTCTTTACCTATTCTTAAACCCTTCGCAGACTCTCTGTTCTACTGTTAAAAGGTTACGCTATTTAGTTTATTTCCTCCGGCAGCTCTTTTTTTCTACCAGGAAGTATTAGATTTAAAATCACACCAATGATTGCAGCTAATGCCATTCCTTCGATACTGAATGCTTCATTAACTACAAATTTCGCTCCGCCAATTCCGATTACCAAGATAACCGAAGCGATGACCATATTACGGCTATCTCCAAAGTCTACTTTTGCATCCACCAGCATACGCAATCCGCTAGAAGCGATAATTCCGAATAGCAGGATGGAAACCCCACCTAGAACCGCTGTTGGAATCGTCGTGATGACTGCCATCACTTTTCCCATGAATGATAGGAGAATCGCTACAACCGCTGCACCAAGAATGACATAGACACTGTACACTCGAGTAATTGCTAGCACACCGATGTTTTCGCCGTAGGTCGTTTTCGGCGGACCACCGATCAGGGCACTTACAAATGTTCCAAGCCCATCTCCTAATAGAGATCTATGTAAACCAGGCTCTTTTATATAATCTTTTTCTACTACTTTTCCAAGAACAAGCTGATGTCCGATATGCTCTGAAATTGTCACAATAACCACCGGCACCATTGCTAGTAATATAGTAGAAGTTATCTGAAACTCATAGTCTATACCTGGAATCAAGAAGTCTGGCATTGCAAACCAGCCAGTTTCCTTGATTGGGTCAAAGTTTACGATTCCAATGATGATAGAGTAAATATATCCAACTACCAACCCTATTAAAATAGGCATTGTACTAATAATATTTTTAAAGTAGATGGTGCAGATAATCGCTGTGAACAAGGTAACTAACGCTGCTGAGAAATGAAGGAAGCTATACGCCTTTTCTCCTGCATCTCCTACTGGAATGTTCATCGCCATATCCACTGCTACTCCAGCAAGGCCTAGCCCGATTACCATGATTACTGGGCCAACCACGATAGCTGGTAGTAGCTTCATAATCCAGTTGTAGCCACTTTTCCATATAACCAGTGACACAATCCCATACACCAATCCGACCATCATGGCACCAATCATGGCATTTCCGGGATTTACAGACATCCCCGCTTGATCTATACCAGCTACATAAATGATTGGAGTAATAAACGCAAAGGACGAGCCTAAATAAGCTGGGACTTGAAACTTGGTGATTAGTAGAAAAATAATCGTTGCTATCCCACTTGTTAATAGCGCAATTGCCGGGCTTAACCCTACTAACTGCGGAACCAGAATAGTGGATCCGAACATTGCAAACATATGCTGAAAGCTCAGGGTGATTAATTGTCCTTTTGATGGTTTTTCATGAACATCTAAAATCGCATTTGACATGGGGAGTCCCTACCTTCATTTGTTTATTCGTAAATTGTGACAGCATCCTGCTGATCTGCTTCTACTACCTTTACGACGATTCTTTCATTACTAGAGGTTGGAATGTTTTTCCCAACATAATCTGCTCGTATTGGTAGCTCGCGATGCCCTCTATCTATTAGAACCGCAAGCTGAATTTGTGCAGGTCTTCCTAGATCCATCACTGCATCCATTGCTGCCCTCACCGTTCTACCGGTGTATAACACATCATCCACCAGCACGACTTTTTTATCTGTCACATCATGCGTGATATCTACCTGCTGCACTAACGGCTCCGAGCCATTTTTCAGAGAAAGATCATCTCGATATAAGGTAATATCGAGCTCCCCTGTTTTAATGGCCTTGCCTTCAATTCGCTCGATTCTTTCCGCAAGCCTCTTTGCTAGGAAAGCACCCCTCGTTTTGATTCCAACAAGGATACAATCTTCAATTCCTTTGTTTCGCTCGATTATTTCATGCGCAATCCTTGTTAGTGCCCTACTTATGGATTGCTCATCTAATATGCTTGCCTTTTCTTCCATGTGAACCTGACCTCCTTTTCGTGTAAATAAAAAACCTCTTGAGCTAGAGAAGCCCAAGAGGTTGTATGTGCGCAAGAAATTAGAGTGATTCCTATAAATCCGCAGATTGATAGTGAGTCACGTTCACATTGTACCTTCTCAGCCTCTCTGGACTGTTATTAAAGGTGAAGCTATTTACTTTTTTAACAGTATAAAGGATTAATCCTCATTATGCAATGACGTTTTTCGTAAATCATCCAATAAATGTTGAAAATCTTCCGGCAGCGGATATGAAAACTCTAGATATTCACCTGTTCTTGGCTGAATAAAACCAAGCACTCCAGCATGTAGCACTTGTCCATTGAAATCTATTGTTTTCTTCGGACCATACTTTGGATCTCCAGCAAGCGGGAATCCAATATACTTCATGTGCACACGAATTTGATGGGTTCTACCAGTCTCTAGCTGACATTCCACAAGCGTGTACTTTTGGAAGCGCTCCAGCACTCTAAAATGAGTGACTGCATGCTTGCCATTATCTACAACACCCATACTTTGACGATCCTTTTTGTCACGGCCGATTGGCGCATCAATCGTTCCCTTATCATGAGCAATGTGTCCATGAACAAGAGCAGTATACTTACGAGTTACGGTCTTTTTCACCAGTTGATCCACTAACGATACATGAGCCACATCGTTTTTTGCGACCATCAATAAACCAGACGTGTCTTTATCGATACGATGCACAATACCAGGGCGCATAACGCCATTAATACCAGATAGGTCTTTAATTTGATACATCAACCCATTTACTAATGTCCCAGAAGTATGACCAGGAGCAGGGTGCACAACCATTCCTCTTGGCTTGTAAACTACGACAACGTCCTCGTCCTCATAGATAATCTCCAGGTTCAAGTTTTCAGCTACGATATCTAATGGCACGGACTCTGGAGGAGATACAACAATCACGTCTCCCTCCTTTACCTTATAATTAGACTTGGCAGGCTCATTATTCACCAGAACATGGCCTTCTTTAATGAAGTTTTGAATCTGCGTACGAGACCAATCTGTTTCGAAGGACGCGATTGCCTTATCAATTCTTTCTTTTTCTAATTCCTTTTCTATTACATACGTTTGTTCTTCCATTATTTCACCTTTTTCTTTTCTGCTCGTTCAATACGTTCCTCTTTTAGGATGAACAAGATAATAAATATTACCCCAAAAGTTAATGCAGCATCTGCAATATTAAAAATCGGGAAATCATAGTTGATGATAGGGATTAATACATCTGCAAAATCCACTACCTCGCCTCTCCACATGCGGTCAATAAAATTCCCTATAGCTCCGCCTAAGATAAGCATCAACCCTGTTTGAAAGAAAGGTTTACCCTTTGCTTCCTTATGGAAATAATAAATAATCGCAGCAACCACCACAACGGTGATAACAGCAAACAATGCCATTTGCCCCTGTAATATTCCCCACGCTGCTCCACGATTTCTATGTGAGAGGAGCGCAAAATAAGGATCCCACAGAATAATCCGTTCTCCTAGCTCCATGTTTTTTACTACCAGCCATTTCGTCCATTGGTCCAGTAGAATGACAAACGCTGCAAGCCCATAAAATTTCCACACAGTAATTCCCCCGATAATTGTTCACATTGTCTATAATTTTGCTTTATATAAGTCAGAGCGCTCTAACAAGACTCAAATTTAACAATCTATTCTAGTTTACCATACATAGGGGAAGTTCGTAAAAAAGTATCATAGGAGAATTTATTCGCCCCTTCTTATTGCCTCCATGTTCTCTCTTACATGCTCTTTTCGTTTCATTCCAACCATGACCGCACTTACTTTTTTATTTTCAAGTATGCTTCTTAATGTTTGCCGCGCATCCATTCCATCATCAAAGGCTTTCCCTAAGTTGAAGGGTGCACTCGTTGTCACATGAATTTGAAGCATTTCAGCTGCTTTTAATAAAGAGCATTTCTGTGCACTAACTGTTTGATTGAACAGCGATTTTCCCTCTTGCATCGAAAAATTAAAGGGAAACTGAATGAACCTAAAATGGTGCTGCTCCCCTGCCACTAGTTCCGCCGTTTGAACCACTTTCTCTAACGAGAGATAACCTGCATCCTGAGGATTTCGCAAAAATCCATGCCACGTTGCCAACCCATAGTATCTAATCTTTTCCTTCTCCACCTGCTCCTCGAAAAATTGAAACAGCTTCTCTAACTTTTGATAGAACTTTGTCTCCCCAATTACCTCCAACGAAATTTCCGGATTATGAAGGTAATAGATATCTAGCGTTTCTACATGCACATTCCTTCTACTCTCCTCTATGGCAAATTGAAAATAGCTTGGCTCCAACACATGCTTACTGGTACCCATTACGTGAATATCCTTCTCCTGGATGATCTTTTCCTTTAGAAGGACTTGCTTTAAATACTCGGTAGGCACCAATTTGGCGTCAATATCACCTGGTATTAGGCCTGCCTTGGTAGATAGAATAATCTCTTCCCTTTTCAACACTTGATCTTCTACGATTATTTTTTTCAAAACCTGCCCAATATCTCTTTCCGATCTCTTTCCACGATAATTTAAGGCAGTATCCACAAAATTTATCCCATTTCGTAATCCGTATGTTAATGCCTCTTTATATAGCCTTGAATCCTCGTCATTCATTTCCCCAAGATGCGTTCCAATAGCTATAGGAGACGTACAAAACATCGGCAGCCTCTTCATTTCCACATAATGTTGTTGAAGATATCGAACAGTTTGCGCTACATTCGCTGACCCACTAATCAAACCATGCACCCCTTTTCTTTTATAAATGCTATCTTAGCTTGTAATTTATAGAATTATAAGACTTATATGCAAATAAAGCCCATGGTATAATTAACCTATAGAGACGGAGGGAACGGCATGGTGTATGTGAAATGGGGAGAAAATACAGTCAGACTTACTTGGAAGCCTGAATTGGTTCTGACAGAAGATAGAATTGTTACAAGTGTGCACGGTATTTGTGTATTGGACGGTAAAATCCTGTTAAGTCATATTGAAGGCAGGGGCTTTAATTCTCCTGGTGGTCATCTAGAAAATAACGAGACACCAGAAGAAACATTACACAGAGAAATTTACGAAGAAGCGTATGTACGAGGGACAGCTACTTACTTAGGCTGTATTGAAGTGAGCCATGAAGAAAACCCAACTTACAATGGTAAATATCCAAAGGTTGCCTATCAGGCATTTTACCGAGTGGACATTACAGAGTGCCTACCTTTCCTTAGAGAATTTGAGGCAAAGACACGCATATGGGTAGAGCCATCGGAAGTGATTCAAGTAGTAGATGATCACGAATTAATACTAGAGATTATAGAGGATGCAATGAAGGTTCGCTAAAAGGAAAAATGCTTGTGGAAAGGTCGTCATATGATGTTAATCTTGATAGTGTCAATCGCTTCTATCGTTATATGGAGCACAGTGTCTCAGGAACTCGGAAAGTCTTCGAAGGACCAGGACAATAGAAGAATTATTACCTTAATGTCCGCAGGTACTCTGTCCACGTTAATTCTTACGATTAAATTGTTTCAAACTATTCCATTTTCATGATAAATCGTTTGAAAATGTGTTTGATTATCCTTCATATAAGTTGACCTTGGGAGGTATTTATTTGTTATATAGTCCAAAATGGAGCAAAGCTAAAAAACAATTAAAAAGCTTCACTTGCGAATCCTTACGTTCAAGAGTGGACTTTCATGTCATTAATTATAGACGTGCACACGACCAGCTAGGTAGAGCTATCATTACTGTGGACAAAGTAGAAAAGTTAAATATGTGCACAATCACTGTGGAGAGAGAAGAATATTACAGAGGTAGAGCTATAAGAAAAGAATTAGACGACTTTAATTTTGATGATGTATCTAATAACCGTGCCATTCAAGATAAGGCACATCAAATACTTAAGAACGAAGCCATCTATGCACAATATGATTTCTTTTCTACTTTAGAAAAATATTTCAACACGTCTATAGAAGATTGTTTACGCTCATCCGATAGTTTAATGAAAATATTATGCCTGTTGGATCGTCGTATTGGGAAACGAACATTAATGAAAATGAACGACACAATTGCAAGTGAACATCCGTTAGTCCAAGACTTTTTTAAACTGCGCTGTGAAGCAGAAAATGTAAGAAGCTGCATTTGAGAAACCATGTCATAATGAAATAGCATACTTATCAGGAAACACACCTAAACTATCTTGAAGAACCTTGTTGAAAACATATTCTTCAGGGAGAAAGGACTTTGAATTTAGTAAGTGTGTAACCTTCTTATGAGTTTCCCTTCTTGAAGTAAAGTACCCGTTCGTTAAAGTACAATTTTTCACATTATCATTTTTCTCTTTTTTGTTTCTGGGACCTTTTGGTTACTAAGGACAAAACAAATAAATGCTGAAATGCTACAAACATATGGTAGGAAAGGATAACCCCAATTAGATATCACATAACCACCAATGATTGAACCGATGGTAATGCCAATATATAGAGCCGTATTATTCCACGCCATAACCATTCCCCGTTCTTTGGGATATTCAACTGTTAATCGTGCTTGATAGGATGTAAATCCTGCATACCCAACCAAAGCCCATATGAACAAAATGAAATAAATCCAACCCCCAGTTGAGAAGAAGATTCCTAAACAAACGAGTATAAGGGTTAATAAAACTAACGTAGCTTTAGAAAATTTCTTTTCCCCAAACCTGTCTGTGAATTGTCCACTTATAAGACTTCCTAAAACAGCACCAATCCCATAAAAAGTAACAGCTAATGCGATTTCTGATGATATGAATCTATTTTCGGAATAAAGAGCCGCACCTAAGTAAACATAAAGAGTATACATCGAAATTGCCCAAAAGGTGGTAACACTTACCGAACCGAGGATTCTCAGCAAATTTCCTTCTAATAGATTCCTTGTTAAATCATTCTTAGGAACACATTTCCATGTTTTATAATTCACTACCACCAATAAAGTTCCTATAACAGCCATTACAACAAAAACTGAACGCCATCCAAGAAAATTCTCTAGTAACGTACCGATTGGTGCTCCTGCCCAAAGAGCTGTTAAATGTCCTGAAATCACAATAGAAAGCCAAGTTCCTCTTCGATTAGATGGTGCAATATCCCCGATAATTGCATAAATCACAGGAGTGATGGCAGCAACCGCCAAGCCAGCTAAAATACGACTAATAATTAACCAAGTAAAAGAAGGAGAAAAAGCAGTTAAGATATTAGAGAAGGAAAATAACATTAACCCAAAGGTAATAAAAACTCCTCTTCCATTTTTATCTGAAGCCCAACCAAAGAAAGGTGTTGCAATAGCATAGGTTATAGCAAAAACAGTTACCATCCATCCTGTCATCGCTGAACTAACACTATAAGCTTCCGAAATGAAAGGTAGTAACGGAGATACTACAAATAAATCTGTACCCATTAGAAACAAGGTTATCCAACCAACAATCAAACTGGCTCTCCCTTGCAAATCCATTACACCCCCCAATTTGCAATTATTATATGTATATTTTTTAGAGTCGTTACTTCCATAAGTAATTCAATATAAAAAGGCATTAATTTCTCTTGGATTAACCGTTATATACTAAATGCCTAATCCGGTATTCTATAAAGAAAAATAGAATATGTTCGATTAGAAAAAAAGCTTTACTCCTTCTTGAAGTAAAGCACCCCGTCAGCTGAATGAGGTTACTTCACCCAATAGAAAAATCCATTATGACGAAGCATTCCCCTCTTGGTTTCTAAATAAATATTTTAATAAAGACATTCCAAGCCTAATTAGTAAAATGTAAATAAAACTTCGGCAAATACTTAGAACTAAGACAAATACATATATGCCAAAATCTTCGACTTCGTTTAATCCGTAATATTGCAGTTGCCAATCAAAAAAAATATTATAATAACTTATCCCTAATGATATAGGAATTAATAATACCCAATAAGCTTTAGGCAAACTGACTTTATACCCCTTAACTAACATTTAATCACCATCTCCATTTTTAAGTAAGAGTGTAAATCTTCTAGACCCTCCACGGTATGCTCAACCTTCATACTGTTTCATGTATTATACGAAAAAGATAAAAGGAAAGAAGATATAAGCGTCATCCACATTATGAACCAAGTAATACCATAAAGGATACGTTATACCGCATATCACGATTGATGTGATTAATGGAACTACATAATATTTCTGTTTTTTATATAATCCAAGATTCACTGCTATTCCAATTAACAATACAAAAATCGTAGGTAATAATATATATAATCCTATTGAGAAGCCCCCAAGAAAACTCATGAAGTAAAGTAGAAAAGCAAGAACATAAAACCTAATCGCAACCATCTTCATTGATCCCCCCCAATATCCCCTTAAGAAAAAAGTCGTCTAAGCTACCCATGATCTTGATTCAAAGCCCCTGTTAGCTGAAGAAGGAATTATTTTCTTTGATCATCCAACTTATTGATTCAATAATAATATCTGGTCTATCAATATGTATTGAATGACTTGCCTCTTGTGCTAATATCAATTTACTATTTTGAGAAAGATTAACTTGGTTCATAATTAGTTCTTGCCACTTTTCTTCAAATAACCTTAACTCCGACTCTGGTAAACCATCCTCAATTCCCAACCTAATATTATGTTCTTTATCTCGCCCAATTACCATTAAAGGTACATTAGGAAATTCACCTAAGTTCTTTATGGTATCTGCGTCCACCTTCCAATTGCTAATTTCAGAATGCATTGCTTTGTATAGCAAAGGATTTATCTGGAATTTTATTAATCGTTGTTGTACATCAAAAGGGAGTTGTTTTTGTTTTATTGAAAGAGTAGGATTAATGATTTCTCTTAATTCTTCCTGATTCATAAGAGAATAAGAAGCACATTTTTCCATCCAAATCTCATCGGTTGAACCTTCATTCAACACTGGTGTATCCAACTCGTCTAAGACCTTTAAATCAACAGAAGTTGAATCTACTAAAACTATTCCCGCCACCTTTTTAGGATGCTCTTTCACAAAATGCTGGGCACATAAACCACCATAGGAATGGCCAACTAATAATACGGGTTCAAATATTTCAAGTAAAAGCATCAACTCATTTATTTCGTTTACGACCGCCTGTGTATTACGGACTTCATTCCGAATTTCACTATTACCAAGTCCAGGTCTATTAAACATTATTACTCGATTTGATTTACTTAATGGGTCTATCACATCGTACCACTCATCAAATGAGCAACCCATCCCTGTAAGGATAATTATTGGTGTACCATTTCTTCCTTTTCGAAGAATTTCCATTTTATTATGATTAATTGTTAAGAATTCATTAATATTAATCACCCTTTGCATATTAATTATTGATATATTAGTCCTGTTGAAATCAACGTTCCTTTTACCTGGTTAATTTACTTTTACCTTAGAATTACTCTATTGTCGCTATATTTCGGACGATAAAACTTGCAATCTCAGATTTAGATAGGGTCCCATCTACAATGAGGTCAGAGTTCGGTTTTGTCGTATTTAACATATCCAGATACCCCCGCCTTCCTCTAAGAATGTAGTTTTCTAGATCCAGCTTTATATCCTCGGCAGAACTATTTTTAAAATCTCGCATTATTCTCCGTGCCATTGCAATATCCAATGGAGTATCAATAAACACTGCAAAATCAATAAATTCTCTTGTGTTAGTATGTAAATAAGCAAATGGAAAATCTAAAATTATGTAATCCAATGGTTCATTAACTAACTTCTTTATATCTCTAATTAGTGGCGATAAGTCCCATTCATCAGGATTACATCCATTATCAATCCATTCTATAATGTTATCAGGACCATCAAAATCATAATCATCAAAAGATATTGTTTTACTATTTTGCAACTGCCCTTTTAGGTAAGAGGTTATTGTAGTTTTGCCCCCACCCGAGACAGCAGCAATTGAAATCACAAACGGAAATTTCTTTTTCATAAAATCCTCCAAGTTTCGAATTTCTTCGTCCGCTAACCTGCTCCTTAAGCAACATATGAAAAAAGACCACTCTTAAAGCAGTCTAGTTCATAAATTCTATTCTTCATTGGAATAATCTATAAGGACTTTTTTACAACCCTCACATAGATAAGCATCTACATAATTAATTGAAAAGCGACTTTGATTCGATAATAGAACTGATTCTTTATTCAACCTGGGTTCAATACTCAACTTAGATACTTTTGGTACCCAAGCAAGTCTAGTACCACTCTGTATATACCCTTTTTTCATTTCACTGCCGCAGTTAGGACATTCATTCAAAAGCATCCCTCCTTACTGTACACTTTCTATATAATAACATCATTGTTATGTATTCTCTTAACCATCCCATAAATCCTTCTTCCGCTAACCTACTCCGTACCCGTTATTTGAGTAGCATGCATATGAAAATTCATTCGTAGACAATTAGTTACTATCTTTTAACACAAGTGTAGCGAATGCAAAATTACTGTTATTAATTTTCGTTCTAATTAACAAACAATGTATAAGGTTTCCGTCTATTGCATAATCCGTATATCTCCCAAAATCATGAGTTTGCTCGAATTGTAATTCAACGATTCCATTTTCTCCAACTCTTGGGACGACTGGGGCGATATCGTACTCGGAAATAATGTATCCATTCTCATCTAAAATGTAGTCATAAACCTCAAATTCATCAGATTCAAAGTTTATAGATTCAATTTGTATGATTTCACTATGACTAATGGAGGGTAACTCACTAAATTTTTTACCTACCATATAATCCCTGACTCTCTCTACAATTTCTTCCTTTTCTTCGTTATACAGATCTCCAAATGAAATAGTGGGTAATTGTTCAGAAGAATGGGTTATTCTAATTTCGGGTTCTTCTGTTCCTTGTTGACATGCAGCAAGAAGCATTATAGTAAATATAATAACAACCCACATTTTTGGTCGAGTTTTCAATTTTTCACTCTCATTTCTCATTTATGACTTTAAAAAATTCGATGAAATACTAGTAGAATAACTCGTCATATTACTACTTCAAGCAATTCCAAGTTAACATTTTACTGAACTAGCCTGCCGTTTTAGTTAATTTCTAATAAAACTAACTCTTCATTCATATTAACATTCACGCCTATTATTAATGGTTCATATACAGCAAGTTCTTGCTTACTATATCCGACAGTATCAAATGTTATAAAGCCTTTTATATAAATATTGCCATCTTCCTTAGTAAACTCAGTTAATTCACTATTAATCTTTCTTTGATCTAGCCAATTGCTAGCTACTACTTCAATATCTTCTTCCAACACTTCATTCTTGCCTATCTGGCCTATGGTGAAAGAGTAACTTAACTCAGTTACGTTTGAGTTGGATTCGTCTTCAAGAGTAATAAGATAATCTTGTATTCTCATATTTTCTTTATCTTTATGCTCAACGTTACAACCAACTAAAATGAATGATAAACACACCCACACTACTAATTTATTCATAACTTTCGTCCTTTTTATATTTACCTGCTTTTAAATAACTCAGCTTCACATTTCTCAATAAAATTATGTAATTCTGGCTCTATATTTACTTTTATTTCATGTAATATCTGGGACATTAGTTAAGGAATATCTTTATTTTCAACTTCTCTGTTTAGTGTTCGTTTTGCTAGTTTTACAATATTATTTTTCGCCTCTTCATTACCTCTTAAATAATATTTTAAATTTAATATCCATAATTTTAAAAAATGATGGTACTTATTAATTGGTACCTTTATCAAAGAAGGAATATGTGGGGTAGCCATAACTTGAATGTCTATTATCCAAAATATAGGTAGATCTCTATAGACAAAAGATATCACGTACTCTTTATGTAATCACGAAATCTACACCTATTTTAACATAAACATCCATTTAATGATTCGTAATTTTACAGAATTATAATACTTATTTGTAAATTAAATTTGCATTATAATTAAACTATAGAGATGGTGAGAAAGGCATAGTGAATGCGAAATAGGGAGGAAAAGCATGGTTAAATCGGAAACCACATTGGGAATAAATCATGGACCACACTTGGGGGTTGGTTATTGTAGAGGTTGAGAGATACAAGAAGCAAAAGAAATTGCCAAAAACGCCCCTCCTGTATCGGAAGAAAAGTTTGAGGATACAGTACATCCTTGGGAACCACTGGAAGGTTTATTTACTAAGAATGAGGATTAAACTAGAAAAGGCTTCGGGGCACTTCTATTGAAGGTCTGGTACGAACGAGAGTAAATCCATTGTCTGATAGATGGTCCTTCACGAAGGTTGCCTGCCTGTCAATAAAAAAGGCCTTCACCGATTTACTCGGTGAAGGCCTTTCTGTTGCCTAGCGACGTCCTACTCTCACAGGGGGAGACCCCCAACTACCATCGGCGCTGAAGAGCTTAACTTCCGTGTTCGGTATGGGAACGGGTGTGACCTCTTCGCCATCATCACTAGACTGCTTCGGCTTTCAATACGAGGCGCATTGAAACCCTCAATGAGTTGTTCACTCAAAACTGGATAAAGGACATCAGAAACAAACAAATTGGTTAAGTCCTCGATCGATTAGTATTCGTCAGCTGCACATGTCGCCATGCTTCCACCCCGAAC